>DATKTN010000270.1:0-24430 GCA_035531135.1 Anaerolineae bacterium | reverse complement strand
TCCCGAACAGGCCCAGTGGGACGGCCAGTGTGGGGGCCAATTCTGGATTGGCTCCAGCCAGCAAGGTCAGCGCTGTGCCGTAGACGCCCGCGATCATCATGTTTCCGGGCATCGACCCACCGGCACTGACAAAGCCCAGGTAGGCGAGGTTGATGTAGGCTCCAGCCGCAGCACCTGCGAGCGGATTGCCCAGGATCAACCCCACGGCCCACCCAGACAGGATCGGATACATCATGGGCCAGGTGATCGGATGGCAAACCCAGCCATCGCCAAGCGTCGCGATCAGGCCGATCAAAACACCCTGGATTAGTCTGAGTACCATTTTTTGTATCTCCTCTATGTGCGCTTTCTTACGTCAAAGCTGTGTGCGTTGCCGCGCGTCCAGGTGCGGCACAAGTTATGCCTGGTTGCTACGGTTTTAAGTCATTGGCTCTCGATGACCACCTCCTTTCTTCGCTACCCTGTGCCTTTCACGATCTCGACCGCCTCTTCGAAGCTGGCATCCTCGTGGACGATGGCCCAAAGCGCCAGGACCATTCCTTTTGCGTTGCGGTGCTGCCAGACGTTCCTGCCGATGCACGTGCCGGCTGCGCCCGCGTCGATGGCCTCCCTCGCCCACTGTAGTGCTGCCCATTCGTGATCCGTCTTTTCGCCGCCAAGGATGACGATGGGGGCAAAGGAGTGGTCCGTGACGGCCTTGTAGCCCTGCGTACCTCCAACAAAGTAGGTTTTTACCAGATCCGCACCCAGTTCCGCGCCAATCCGTGCGGCCATTGCAACGTTTTCGACCGTGGGCTCGACGCCGCTCCCCATGAACATCTCGACGACCAACGGCATCTGCCAGGCTACACACACGCCCGCGATCCGTCCGACGCGCGTGAGCGACTCGGTCTCGTGAGGTCCGCCGAGAAATCCATTGACGACGACGGCATCAGCTCCGAGCCGGACCGCATCCTCGACGGTGTGCATCTGGCCCACGCCCTCCCAGGTGGGCGCGTGCGACGACACGCCGCCGTCGACCCGCAGGATGAGGCCAACTTGCCCAAAGAGTTCAGGGAACCGGTTGGCGATGCCGTAGCTGGTCAGAATGGCATCCGCCCCGCCCTCGATCACGGTACGGAGCGTCTTCTCCGCGACCTCAAAACCGGCTATGGGACCCGCTTCCAATCCGTGGTCCAGCGGAATGATCACGGTACGGTCGTCCTCTTGGAGAATTCTCCTGAGCCTGATTTCCTTGCCAGGTGATTTCATAGCTATGTCTCCTATGGTTGGTTTGCCTGTATGACTACCTTGAGTTTCCTGGCCGATCGAACGATCTCCATGCCTTCCACGACACGTTCGAGCGGCAGGATATCCGACACGAGCGCCCGGGTGTCGATGGTGTCGTCCTCGATGAACGCCACGGCCTCGAAAAAGTCCTGGTCCGTGTAATCCGAGGAACCCGTGACGTTGATCTCTGAGTAGTGAATAAAGTTGGGGTCCAACGAGATGGGCACGTTCGGGTACATCCCGGCGAACAGAACGATCGTGCCCTGTGGTGCGAGCGACCCAACCGCCCCCTCGATCGCGGCCTTGTTCCCCACCGCTACAATGATCGCGTTTGCCCCCCATCCACCGGTCTCTTGCCTGACCACCTCGGCGAGGTCTCGTTTCGTCGGGTCGACCGTCACGTCTGCTCCCAGCTCGGCGGCAGCCGCCAGCCTGGCGGGCTGGACCTCGGACGCGATGACCTTTGCCCCGGCGCTCCTGGCGGCCGTCACGTGGAGAAGCCCGATGGGCCCCGAGCCGACGACGACGACCACCGATCCCAACCCAACGCCGGCGCGATGCTGGCCGTGCATCACGCAGGCGAGGGGTTCGGCGAGAGAGGCTGCGACCAGGTCCGTCGTGGGCCTCAAGCGGTATACGCGGGCCTCTTTGGCAACCCGGTACTCGGCAAAGCCGTCCCCCCCTCCCCCTACCTGGACCCCAGTGCACTTGTTGGTGAGGCCCCTGCGGCAGGGCGGGCATTGCGTGTAGCACTTGTCGGCAGGGTCCACCACGACCGGCTCTCCCACCCCGAACCGCGTGACACCTGGGCCGATCTCCTCAACCCAACCGGAGAATTCGTGTCCCAGGATCATCGGCAACTTGTGCGATGACCGGCCATCGTAGACCCTGAAGTCAGAGGGACAGATCCCGCAGAACGCGACCCGGACGAGCACTTGGTCGGGCGCCAATTCTCCGACCGGCACTTGCTCGAGCCGGATGTCACCGGGGGCGTAGCAGACCGCTGCCTTCATTTTCCTTGATCCCACAGCCACCTCCTAAATCGGTTGTTTTCGACGCGACAATCGGCCAGCGTTTACGGCGTGTGTCTGAGGGGACGCGCCGTTTCCCAACGGAACTTGTAGCGGTCGGCCCGGTAAATCGACTTAAAGTGTTCGACCGGCCGGTTGTCGGCCAGATACGCCACACCGCGCACCAGGACCATGGGCGCACCGACCGGAACGCCGAGCAGTTTGGCCTCGTAATCGTTGGCCCCCGTCGCCTCCAGGCAGTGCGTGGCGTGGTCCAGTGCGAGCCGGTAGCGTCCTTCGAGCAGCGCATACAGCGAGTTGGTCTCCATGTCCTCGTTCTCCAGCCCAGGGCACAGGAAACCTGGCAGGTACGAATAGTCGATCAGGATGGGTACGTCGCCGGAGTAGCGCAGGCGTTCGATGCGGACGACCTGCTCGTCCGGTGGGATTTTCAACTGTTTAGCGACGTACTCTGTTGGCATCTCGAGGGCCAGATGGATGAGCCTGTTGTGGGTCACCAGCCCCTGCGACACCATGTCCTCGGTAAAGCTGGTGAGATGCAGCAAGTTGTAGGTGATCTTGGGTGAGGCGACAAAGGTGCCGATGCCCCGCCGTACCTCGAGTAGCCCCTTGCGCTGCAACTCGCCGAGAGCCTGTCGCACGGTCATGGGGCTGATGCGATACTGCTTGGTGAGTGCCATCACCGAGGGAATGCGCTCACCAATCTCAAGCTGCCCGCTTTCAATCTGCTCCCGGAGCTCTTCCGCCAGTTGGTGATACAGAGGAATGGGATCGTCCCGCCGCAGGTGCATTTCACGTCCCTTCTGCCGTTTCCGGCATCTCCACGCCCACACAGTCTGCGCAACCAATCGTAGTGTGCTAGTAGTCTATATCACTAGTACTATAGTACTGTTTTTGTAAATTGTCAAGTCTGTGGTTGATGCGGGTGTATTGCAGTCCTGGGGGCAGAGTCGGGGGGTGTTTTCGAGGCAGATTCACGCAGATTCTTGGCGAGGTCAGCGTGGATCGGCGCTGATCTGCGTCCCATTTCTCGCCCTTGGGTGGGTGGCTTTTACGTGTAGCGGGTGGCCCGCCACCCAACGAAAAACCGTCCCAACCGTCAGGTGGGGCGGTCGGTTCGGCGGCAGTCACGCAGAGGTCTTGTCAGTCTTGGTAAATCATGCTTATCCCAGGTCCATACCTTGCTGCAACAAAACTGCGATTATGTTGCAGTCGATGCCTGCTAGTCCACACTGGTTAACCACTTGAGGACAGGTGCTCGCGGGCGAACTGGAGGAACTGGCGCAGCCCCTCTTGTGGCTGCGATGAGATATAACTCTCAGTGACCGTGCCTGAGATTCCATCGTGGAAATGCTGCGGGAAGGTCTTCACTTTGCTGGCGTCGGGGTCGGGCATATTGTCATGCCGATAGACCGTGCCGTCCACGTGGGTGCGTTCCCAGTGATAGGCGTAACGTCCAGAGATGGTTAGCGACCACCAGAAGTCGATGTACGAACCATGGCCTGAAATCGATCATTGGACGCTCTGCAGGGTGGTCTGCAATTCCTCGATGCGTGCTGTTAAATAGTCCACCTGTTGAAAGTCCTCCAAGATCTCTTCTTCCCTTACTTTGCCCTCCCGAATCAGTGCGTCCATTTCCTCCAGCGATGCCACGCCGAACTTGGCGCAACGGACTCGACGTTCTGCTTCGAGCAGTGCGACCTGATCGCGCAGTACGGCGCGAATGCCCTCCAGGATCAGTTGATCCTCCGGCATTGAGAGTTTCTGGGCGAAAGGCATGCCAAGGCACTAGGCCGCGCCCGCGAACTCAACTGCTGGCTTCAAGTGCAGCAATTCCCGTTTTAGCACTATCGTCACGCGGTATAGCTTTGTAGTGGCGACTTCAGTCGCTGGTTACGCAGAAAGAACGACTGAAGTCGTTACTACGAACTCCATAACGGGAATTGCTGCTTCAAGTGTCAGGTTGAGCGAACCTGAAACCTGGGACTCTGAAACCTGAAACTCCGACTTTGTGGGCCGGTGGACGACTACAGGTGAATCGGGTTGCGTTTCAGGAACTGGCCGGCCCCTACATCACCCACGAACTCGTTGTCCTTGACGATGACCTTGCCCCGCTGCAGGACCAGGGCCGGGTAGCCCCTGACGGTGACGTCTTCGTAGGGGCTATAGTCCACGTTCATGTGCAGGTTCTCTTGGGTCAACTGGTGCTCCCTGTCGGGGTCCCACAAGACCAAATCGGCGTCGGCACCTATGGCGATGGTCCCCTTGCGCGGCAGCAACCCGAATAGCCGGGCCGGTCCGGTGGAGACCAGTTCGACGAAGCGGTTGATCGAGAACCGGCCCTCGTTCACCCCAAAGTGGTATATCAGCGGCAGCCGGGTCTCGACGCTGGGCATCCCGTTGGGGATCTTGGAAAAGTCGTCCTTGCCCATGTCCTTTTGCCCGACGAAGTTAAAGGGGCAGTGGTCGGTGCCCACTGCCTGGAGATCGCCGCTGGCCAGCCCCTTCCACAGCGCCTCCGGGTTCCCCTTCTCCCGCAGTGGAGGCGACATAACGTACTTGGCCCCCTCGAAGCCGGGCTCCTCGTACTTTTCCATCGAGAACATGAGGTACTGTGGGCAGGTCTCGCCGTAGACCTTAAAGCCCCTGGCGCGTCCGGCCTTGAGCGCTTCCAAGGCATCGGCACAAGTCATGTGGACGACGTAGAGCGGCGCGCCGGTCATGCCCGCCAGCACAACGGCGCGGTGGGTCGCTTCCGCTTCCGCTTCGGGCGGATGGCTCAGCGCGTGCCAGATGGGTTCCTTCTTCCCCTCGGCCACGTGCTTGTTGATCAGGTAATTGAGTACGTCGCCGTTCTCGGCGTGGACCGAGATCAGTCCCCCGATCTCCTTGGCCCTGAGCAACGCGCGGAACAGCGTCTCGTCGTCCACCATAAAGCTGCCCTTGTAGGCCATAAACACTTTAAAGCTCGGCACCCCGGCGTCTACCATGTCGCCCATCTCGGCCATGCGCTCGTCGTCCATGGCCCCGATCGCCACGTGCATCCCATAGTCAATGGACGCCTTGCCTTCAGCCTTCTTCAGCCAGATGTCCAGCGCCTCCCGCAGCGTCTGCCCCGCACCCTGGATGGCAAAGTCGATGATGGTGGTGGTGCCACCGCAAGCAGCGGCGATGGTCCCGGTGCGGAAATCGTCGGCCGAGACGCTGCCCATGAAGGGCAACTCCATGTGGGTGTGGGGATCGACGCCGCCGGGCATGACGAGCATGTCGCTGGCGTCGATGACCTCATCGCCCGATAGATTGCGCCCGATCAGGGCGATCTGCTCACCGTCCACCCCGATGTCGGCCTGATAGCTCTCGGTGGCAGTGACGATCGTACCGTTCTTGATCACCAGATCCATGATACCCTCCTCCTATTCTGTCGCCACTCGTCGAGCAACGTGTGGCCCACGAGCGCCACAAACTCCTGGATGGTGGCTTCCGCGTCGTCGCTAACGAGGTACCATCGTGATACTGCCCAGCGGGCAGACCATGGCGCACAGGCCACAGCCGTCGCACCTGGTGCCGTCGATGGTCACTTGCTCGCGCTTGACGCCGGTGATGGCCTGGAAGGCGCCGTCGGCGCAGGCGGTGACGCACAGCAGGCAGCCGTTGCACGTATCGTCCACGCTGGCCCTGACGCGCGGTGCCAGTGGCATCTCTGGGAACGGTACGATCTTGGGCAGGGCTGCGCCGATGACCGGTTTCAAGTCGGCGAAGCCTCTCCCGTCCAGGTAACTGCTCAGGCCGTGCAGCATCTCCTCGATGATGCCGTATCCGTTCCACATCACGGCCGTGCCAGCTTGCACAGTGCTGGCGCCGACGGCCATGAACTCGACCGCATCCTGCCACGTGCTCAACCCACCCAGGCCCGACACGGGCAGCCCGGTGGCCTTGGCGATCTGGGCCACGCAGCGCAGGGCGATGGGCTTGATGCCGGGGCCGGAGTAGCCGCCGTAGGTGGATACGCCACCCACTGACGGCACCGGGGTCAGGGTGTCCAGGTCCACGCCGATGAGGCCCGACACCGTGTTGACGGTGCACAGGGCATCGGCCCCGTTCTCCCTGGCCGCCCGGGCTACGAAGGCGATGTCGGTCACGTTGGGTGTCAGTTTGACCACGATGGGCACCCTGGCCACCTTCTTCGCCCAGGACACCACGTTGCCGGTCAGTTCGGTGTCCTGCCCGATGAAGGCCCCCATCCCTTTGGAGGGCATGCCGTGCGGGCAGGACACGTTGAGCTCGAGCGCATCGACGCCGGCCTCTTGTACTGCCTCGGCCAGGCGTTGCCAGTTTTTCTCCACCGGCGCGTCCATGATGCTGGCCCACAGTGGCCGGTCGGGGTAGGCGGTTTTGACGGCGGCGATCTCTCGCTGCCAGCCCTCGACGGTCAATTGGGTGGACAGCTCTACGTTCTCCATCCCGATGTTGCGCTTGCGGTGGCGCAGCGGCTGGAGGCGGGGCTGGAGATCCCTGGCCGGATCGAGCGCGATGCTCTTGGTCACCGCGCCGCCCCAGCCGGCGGCAAAGGCCCGCTTGATCATCTCTGCTGTCCGCGTCGGTGGGGCCGAGGCCAGCATAAAGGGATTGGGAAAGTGCATCCCCACGAATTCCACACTCAGGTCAGCCATAGCAGTCTCCTCCCTGGGGTGGGCAACGACGCGCAGGACTTCCGGATCAAAGAATCCTCCTGGATCGTGTCTTACGGCACCACGATCTCACCGTAGATGTCCGGCCGGCGGTCGCGATAGAACTGCCAGATGTTGCGCACCTCGCGGATCAGTCCCAGGTCCAGGTCTCGCACAATGAGTTCTTCTTCGTAGGCATCGCCTACTTCGCCCACGAACTCGCCCCGCGGGGTACAAAAGTAACTCTGGCCATAGTAGTCGTTGGGGCCGAGATCATCTTCGATGCCCACCCGGTTGATGGTGCCCACGAAATAGCCGTTGGCGATGGCGTGGCTGGTCTGCTCGATACGCCACAAGTGCTGTGACAGGCCGCGCGAGGTGGCCGAGGGGATAAAGACGATCTCGGCGCCATTGAGGCCCAGCACCCGCGCGCCCTCCGGAAAGTGGCGGTCGTAGCAGATATACACACCCACCTTGCCGACGGCCGTGTCGAACACCGGGTACCCCAGGTTGCCGGGGCGGAAGTAGAATTTCTCCCAGAAGCCACCTACCTGGGGGATGTGGGTCTTGCGGTACTTGCCCAGATAGGTGCCGTCGGCATCGATGACGGCGGCGGTGTTATAGTAGATGCCCACGGCCTCTTCTTCGTACATGGGAACGATCAGGACCATCCCGGTCTCTTGGGCCAGTTCCTGCATGCACTCGATGGTGGGTCCATTGGGGATCGGTTCAGCCAGAGCGTACCATTTGGCATCTTGCTCCTGGCAGAAATAGGGACCGAAGAACAGTTCCTGAAAGCACATGATCTGAGCGCCTTGCTCGGCGGCTTCACGGGCGTGTTTTTCGTGTTTTTGGATCATCGATTCCTGGTCGCCCGTGTAGGTTGCCTGGAGCAACGCGCCGCGAACCACTCGAGCCATAGTTTTCCTCCTTCCGGTTGAGCTCTCGAAACCAGGTTTTTTCCTGAAAACCTGGTTTCTTTCTTCAGGTGGTCTACCTGGCGGCAGCGTCGGTGATCTCGAGCGCCCGGTCAACGATGGCCAGGCCGTCCTTGAGCTGGGACTCGGTGATGCACAGCGGGGGCACGGCAAAGATCCAGTTCCAGCGGACAAAGGTGTAGAGGCCGTTGTCGCGCAGGAACCCGGCCACGTCAGCCATGGCGCCCATCTCTGAGGGTTTGGCGTTCCAGGGAGCCATGGGCTCCTTGGTCTCCTTGTCCTTGACGACCTCGATGACAGAGAACAGGCCGATGTAGCGCACGTCGCCCACTGAAGGGTGCCTGGCTTTCATGTCCTCTAACTCTTCGCCCAGCACCTTGCCCATAGCCTTGGCGTTCTCGATCAACCGGTCCTCTTTGTAGACGTTGATGGTGGCCACGGCTGTGGCGCAGGCCAGGGTGTGGCCGCTGTAGGTCAGGCCCAGGGGCAGCATCCGATCCTCAAAGTAGTCGGCGATGTCCTTCGAGACGACCATGGCCCCCAGAGGCACGTACGCCGAGGTCAGGCCCTTGGCCATCGTCATGACGTCGGGCGTGACCCCCCAGTTGTCGATCCCAAACCACTCTCCCGTGCGCCCGAAGCCGCTCATCACCTCGTCGTCCACCAGCAGGATGCTGTACTTGTCGGCGATCTCGCGCATGCGCGGCCAGTATTCGTCGGGGTAGATCATGATGCCGCTGGAACCGGTGACACCCTCCAGAAAGATAGCGGCCACGTTCTCTGGCCCCTCGAACTTGATGACCTGCTCCACGTGGTCGATGCATTCCCGGTGACAGGTCTCCAGCGTCCAACCGAATGGGCAGCGGTAACAATACGGGTCCATGACGTGGATGACGCCAGAGATCGTTGGCTCCACCGGCAGTCGCCGGGGATCGCCCGACAGGGCCATCGCGCCGTAGGTCGCGCCGTGATAGGAGCGGTAGCGGGCGATGATCTTGTGGCGGCCGGTGTAGAGGCGCGTGAGCTTGATGGCGTTGTCGTTCGCCTCGGCCCCGCCCAGAACGAAAAAGCTCTTTTTCAGGTCACCCGGGGTGACCTCGGCCAGCAACTGTCCCAATTCGCCTTTCGCATCAGTAGCCAGCCCCGGGTAGACGTAGCACAGCTTGTCGGCCTGGTCTTTGATCGCCTGGACGATTCTGGGATGTCGGTGGCCGGTGTTGACGTTCATGAGCTGAGAGGCAAAGTCGATGTAGCGTTTGCCGTCCACGTCCCAGAAATAGATCCCTTCAGCCCGCTCGACGGGAATGGGGTTGACGGCCGACTGCACTGACCAGGAGAAAAACACGTACTCACGGTTTAGATCGACCATCTCTTGAGCGCTCATTTTCTTGGCAACGGGACTCATGGGGATTCCTCCTTGTTCCGTGATGATACCAACGCGTTTAGCAGTCGTGCCTGTCTTCGCCTCCCTTCACACCTTACAGCCCCAGTCCCTCCAACCGTTCCCGCGTCGGCGTGCCCTCTGCGTCCCACCCCCGCAGCTCATAGTACCGGGGCAGCATCCGCTCCAGGTCGGGCAGGACCCCGGCCGCGGTGCCGGAGGGGCGGGGTTCGGCCAGAAAGCGGCGAGGGAGTGTGTCGTCGGCTTGAGTGACGCCCAGCCGCAGGTTGATCAGCCGCTTCAGGTTGAAGAGCCGCTCGCCTGCCCGCACCAGGTCGTCGGCGGTCCAGTCCCAACTGGTCGCCCCGTTCACCAGTTCCACGGTTCGGGCCGGGTCCAGCCCCCCTTTGATCATGAACTTGCACAGGCCGAGGGGGTTGTAGGTGCCGACAAAGTCCTGGAAGGCGATGGCCAACTGGACGCTGGCCTCGTCGGAGGCGAAGCGGTCGTGCGGCCCCTCCTGCCAGCCAGGCCACTCGAGCCCGTAGCCGCGCCAGTACGAGAGGGCCTCCAGGTGGCAGGCCCCCCGGCTCGCGGTGGCATAGTTGAGACCCATGTCGACGAACGCGCGCGGGTCGTGGTAGGGCATCTCCAACCCCTTGACGTGAAGCGCGAACGCTTGCGCCCCCGGCCCCACCTGGGCGGCTGCTGCCCGCACCCCGCCGGCCAGCAGCGCCCCCAGCCCCTCCCGGCGGGCGATCTGCTCCACCAGCGCGAGCACCGGCTCCGGCTCCCCCCACGCCAGGCGGAGCCCGCCCGCGTCGTCCGCTGAAATCAGCCCACGCTCCATGGCCTCGGTGGCGAAGGCGATCACGGCGGCGGTGGAGATGGTGTCCAGCCCCAACTGGTTGCAGCGGGCGTTGATCGCCACCAGCGCCGGCAGGTCGTCGATCAGGAGGTTTCCGCCGAAGCCGGCCAACGTCTCGTACTCCGGCCCCTCCCCCCAGGTGCCGGCGTAGGGGCCTTCCTTGACCTCGATCGCCTTGCCGCAGCCCACGGGGCAGGCGAAGCAGTGGGTGTCGCGCGCCCAGATGGTCTCGCGGATGGTCTGGCCGGAGATGGCGCGAGCGCCCTCGGGCCAGGAGCCCTCCTGCCAGTTCTTGAGCGACAGGTCGCCAAAGTGCTCCGTCGCCGGGACGCCGCCCGCCGTGCCCGTGAGCGACAGGCCCTCGGAGCGCTGGCGGATGAAACTGTTGGCCTCCCGCACCACGGCGCGGAAGCGGGCTGGATCGGGGGCTGCAGGCTTCTTGTGCCCCCGCACGACGATCGCCTTGAGGTTCTTGGACCCCATCAGCGCCCCCATCCCGCCTCGCCCGGCGGTCCGGTTGTGGGCCTGCCCGCCGCTCATCACCCCGGCCAGCCTCACCAGGTTCTCGCCCGCCGGGCCGATGCAGGCGACCTGGGCCTGGGGGTCAGTCTCCTTCCGCAGGCGGTCGTGGGTCTCGAAGGTGCTGCTGCCCCACAGGTGCGTCGCGTCGCGCACCTCGGCCTGGCCATCGTGGACCCACAGGTAGACCGGCGCGGGAGCGCGGCCGGTGACGACCAGCCCGTCGAACCCGGCGAAGCGAAGCTGTGCCCCCCAGTGGCCGCCCATGTTCGACTCGCACCAGATGCCTGTGAGGGGGGAGCGAGCACACCAGGAGCTCCGGGCCGCTGCCGGGGCGAACGTCCCCGTCAAGAGCCCGTTAAAGACCAGGAGGGGGCTCGCGGGGTCGAGGGGGTCTCTCGCCGGGTCCAGTCCCTCGTGGAGCAGGTGCGCCGCCAGCCCGCTGCCCAGGAGCCAGGTGCGCGCTTCCTCGTCGCTGATTCGTTCCTCTCCGATCTCCCTGCTCTCCAGATCCACCCTCAGCCATCGCCCGGCGTACACATTGTGCATCGTCTACCTCCTTGGACCAAGCGTTCAGTGACCTGACAGGTTTCACAGCCCACTTTTCGGCGTAGGCATCCCAGACCTGACAGGTTTCACAGCCCACTTTTCGGCGCAGGCATATCCTGTATCAGGTCGAGGCTAGTTCAAAATGAACCCTTCGGAAACCTGTCAGGTCTTGACGACATTGAAACCTGAAACCCCTTCTACGGCACCTGGATACGCAGGAACACCGGGTCCACCCGGTAGTTGACCATCGATATCTCCACGTCCTCGTGGATCAGCGAGGCGTAGCAGTACTGCGGGTTGCGGGCTTCCACATAGTCGACGAAGCGAATGCCGCCGGTGACGATCGCGTGCGCGCCCGCCGGCAGGTACAGGTGCCCCGCCTCGTCGGTCACCAGGTCGTCCGGCCCGCCCACCGCCCAGCGCCAGGGATGGTCCGTGGGGCTGGTCTCACAGTGGATGCCCACCCGAAACGCACCCGACTGCTCGTACTCTTTCAGCGTGGCGTAATTCTGATCGCTGTCGTACACGGTCCCCGGCGGGGGACCGCTGGTGCGGATCGGCACGACGCTGTCGTTCTCGACCGTCAGCGTGAAATAGAGCGTCTCGCCCAGCGGGACGGTCCCTTCCGACCATTCTACCTCGCCGTTGAGGATGTACGCCCGCGGTACCCCGCCGTTCTCGATCGTCAACGAGCCCGTCGCCTGCGTCCACTGCCCCACCGCGTCCCGCGCTTGCATGGTCACGACGTACGTGCCGTCGGGCGGCGGGTCCGCGCCCAGGTCTACGCCGGCGTCATAGTCGAACTCGTGTGGGCCGGCCTCGTCGAATTCCGTGAGCTTTTCGGTCTCCGCCACGTGGTAGCGCACCCCGTCTTCCCCTTCCAGGTAGACGGCCAACTCCTCCACGTCTTTCTTGAGGTCCACGTTGATCGTCGCCCGGTCGCTGATGCTGTCCCGGTTGGGCGTAAAGACGGGCGGATATATGCTGAAACCACGCAGTTCCGGCAGCGCGGTGTCGGCGTCGGCGATGGTGAGCGTGCCGGTGGCCGACTCGGTGACGCCCTCTGCGTCGGTCGCCTCGACCACCCACGTGTAGACGCCATCCTGCAGCACGCGCTTCTCCACCGTGAACCCCTCGAACTGCTCGCCGGGCAAGACGTAGCCATCGACGACGCCGGGAAAGTAGACCTGGTAGGGCTCTTCGATGGAGGGGCCATGGCGGACGTGGTCACGGAAGCGGGTGCGGTTCCCGTCCTGGTCCTCGAAGTAGATCGAGACCTCCGCGCTGCGGGACAGGTTGTACGTGATCACCAGTATGTCTGCGTCGTGGTCCGCGTTGGGCGTGATGAGATCCGTGGAGAACGAGACTTGGCTCAGCAGCGGTTTGGGTCCGCAAGCGGTCAGCGCCAGGACTAGCCCAAGCATCGCTGCTACCACCAGCATATGCCAGATTCGCAACACAATCCTCCCTCAGTCAGACTTCTAGCGAAAGTATACCACACGTTTCATCAATCTCCAATCTCCAATCTCTAATTCCCATCTCTTCAACTTGCATTTCCCTGGAAAAGGAGTACAATCCGCAGCCAATTGGCAGCCATTGGTAAGGACAATGAACTATTCACAGACTATCGCGTACCTTCACAGCCTCATGGACTATGAGAAGACGCGCATCGAGCGGTATGCGCCCGATACGTTCGATCTCTCGCGCGTCGAGCGACTGCTCGCGGCCGTCGGGAACCCGCACGCTCAATTTCCGGCGGTGCACCTCGCCGGCACCAAGGGCAAGGGTTCTACGGCGGCGGTGATCGAATCCTGCCTGCGGGCCGCTGGTTACCGCACCGGGTTCTACACCTCGCCTCACCTGCACACCTTCCGCGAGCGCATCCAGGTGGCCGGTCGCAAGATCGCGCGGGAGGAAGTCGTCGCGCTGGTCGACGAGGTCCGCCCGTTGATCGAGCGCACGCCCGGCGTGACCACCTTCGAGGCCATCACTGCCATCGGCTTTCTGTACTTTTGCCGGTCCGAGGTGGACGTGGCCGTCGTCGAGGTGGGGTTGGGTGGCCGGCTCGATGCGACCAACGTCCTGACGCCCGAGGTCTCTGTCATCACCTCGCTGAGCCTCGACCACACCTACCTGCTGGGTGATACGCTGGGCGAGATCGCGTACGAGAAGGCGGGCATCATCAAGCCGGGCGTCCCGGCGGTCAGTGCGCCGCAGCGGGCCGAAGCGATCAAGGTGCTCGAGGCGATCAGCCGGGGGCGAGGCGTGCCGCTCACGGAGGTCGGCCGTGATTGGGATTACGAGCCCGGCCCCGCCGACATGGACGGCCAGGCCTTTACCGTCCGGCTCGTTACCGACGGCGGCTCGGAACTGGACGGCGAGTACTGGATGCCTCTCTTGGGCCGGCACCAGTTGGAGAACGGCACCAGCGCCATCGCTGCGCTGGACGTCCTGCGCCAGCGGGGTTTTCACGTCCCGGTGGAGGCTGTGCGTGCCGGGCTGCGCGACGTTCACTGGCCGGGGCGGCTAGAGATCCTCAGCCGTGAGCCGTCCCTGGTGGTGGACTGCGCGCATAATCCGTATTCGGCGCAGGTGCTGCGGAGGGCATTGGAGGAGTGGTTCCCCGGCCAACGCTGGGTGCTCATCTTTGGTGCCTCGGCCGACAAGGACATCGCCGGGATGCTGAAGGCGCTCCTGCCGATCAGCGAGTACACGATCGTCACGCGCTCCGATCACCCCCGGGCCGCGGCACCGATTGAGTTGGCCGACGTCGTCGCCTCCGTAGGGGGTGGGGCGGAGGTCAGTTTGAACATGAGAAAATCGCTCCGGCGCGGGCTGGCGGTGATGGACCCCGGCAGTGGCCTGCTGGTGACGGGCTCCATCTTTCTCGTCGCCGATGCCCGTGAGGAATGGGCGCGCTACACCGGTGCCCCGTTGCCAGATAACGACGGCGAAGAGTGAATCTGATCAGGAAACAGTGTATGGTGTGGGACAGAGAGTTCCAGGATTGGTGGTCGCAGATGGGATGGCCCCAGGGTATGCCGTTTTCGTTGGACGACGTGGATTTTGAGGAAGAGGATCTCCATCAATCCCCGGACGAAGTCATCGAAGCGCCGCTCCTGCCGCTGCGCGACATGGTGATGTTCCCGCGCATGGTCACGCCACTCTTCGTCGGGCGAGATCGCTCCATGGCGGCGGTCGAGGTGGCGAGCGCGCGGGGCGAGCCACTCATCACCGTCGCCCAACGCGATGCGGACGTGCTCGAGCCTGGCCCCGAGGATCTCTTCACCTTTGGCACCGAAGTGGACATCGGCCGCACGTTGCGCATGCCCGATGGCACCGTCAGTATACTGAGCCAGGGGCTCCAACGGGTGCAGATCGTCGAGTACGTCCACCTGGAGCCCTACATTCGCGTGCGGGCACTGCCGGTATTTGAGACGGCGGAGAAAACGCAGCTCACCGAGGCGCTGATGCGGGCAGCGCTGGCCCTGTTCGAGAAAATCGTGCAGTTGAATCGCAACTTGCCCGAGGAAATCTACGTCTTTGCCATGAACGTGGACGAGCCGGGCTGGCTGGCTGACCTGATGGCCCAGGCACTGGACCTGGAAGTGGCCGAGCGGCAGGATGTCCTGGAGACGCTCGAAGTCGCAGCGCGGCTGCAGCGCATCAGCGTCCTGCTGGCCAAGGAACTGGATGTGCTCGAACTGGAGGATCACATCCAATCGCAGGTGCAGCAGGAGTTGGACCGGACCCAGCGCGAATACTTTTTGCGCGAGCAGATGAAGGTCATCCAAACCGAACTGGGCGAGAGTGACATTTACACCCAGGAAGTCAACGACCTGCGCGAAAGAGTCGCCCAGATGGAGTGGCCGGACGAGGTGCGCGCCCGGGCGGGCAAGGAACTGGAGCGGCTGGCGTCCATGCCGCCGATGTCGCCCGAGACCGGCATCATCCGCACGTACCTCGACTGGCTGATCGAACTGCCGTGGTCGGAGACCACCGAGGACAACCTGGACGTCAAGCACGTGGAGGAGGTGTTGGAGTCGCGTCACTATGGGCTGCCAAAGGCGAAGGAGCGCATCATCGAGTACATCGCGGTGCGGCGCCTGGCGGCCGACAAGATGCGCAGCCCGATCCTGTGCTTCGTTGGCCCGCCCGGCACCGGCAAGACCTCGCTGGGGCAATCGATCGCCGGGGCGCTGGGGCGCAAGTTCGTCCGCGTGAGCCTGGGTGGGGTGCGGGACGAGGCGGAGATTCGGGGGCACCGCCGCACGTACATTGGTTCGCTCCCCGGCCGGGTCATCCAGACGATGCGGCGGGCTGGCACCGTCAACCCCCTGTTCATGCTCGACGAGGTCGACAAGTTGGGGCTGGACTTTCGGGGCGACCCGGCCGCGGCGCTACTCGAGGTGTTGGACCCCGAGCAGAATCACGCCTTCTCCGATCACTATCTGGAGGTGGCCTACGATCTTTCAAAGGTCCTCTTCATCACGACGGCCAACGTGCTGGATCCGATTCCGCCAGCGCTGCAAGACCGCATGGAGGTGATCGAATTTCCCGGCTACATTGACGAGGAGAAACTAGAGATCGCGCGCCGTTTCCTGATCCCGCGCCAACTGGCCGAGCACGGCATGGAGGACATCCCCATCGCCTTCACCGACGGCGTGCTGCGGACCATCATCCGCGAGTACACGTACGAGGCCGGCGTGCGCAATCTCGAGCGCAAGATCGCCAGCATCTGTCGCAAGGTCGCCCGCCGCATCGCCGAAGGGGGTTCGCCGCCGCGTCGCATCACGGCTCGAATGCTCCTCCGCTATCTGGGCCCGCCGCATTTCATCCCTGGCCTGGCGGAGGAGCAGGATGGGATCGGTATCGCCATGGGCGTGGCGTGGACCGAGGCAGGGGGGGATCTGATGCCCGTAGAGGTTGTGCTGATGCCTGGCAAGGGCGGTCTGCTGCTGACCGGGCAGTTGGGCGAGATCTTGCAGGAATCGGCACAGGCGGCGTTGAGCTACACCCGCTCCCGCAGCGAGGACCTGGACATCGACCCTGACATCTTTGAGAAAATCGACGTCCACATTCACCTGCCGGAGGGGGCGATTCCCAAGGACGGCCCATCGGCCGGCATCACGATTGCCACGGCCCTCATCTCCGCCTTTACCGGCCGCGCCGTGCGGCACGACGTAGGCATGACGGGAGAGATCACGCTGCGTGGCCGTGTCTTGCCCGTCGGCGGCCTCAAGGAGAAGATGCTGACGGCGTACCGGGCTGGCCTCAAGACCGTCGTCATTCCAAAGCGCAACAAGAAGGACCTCGTTGAGATCCCTCGACGGGTGAAGCGTGGCGTGAGTGTCATCCTGGTTGAGGAGATGGAGGAGGTTCTTGCGCAGGCGCTGCTGCCCCCTCCGTCCACGCCCGACGCCTAGCACCTCTGGAAATAGAGGAATCCGGTCAGGCTGTCCGCACCAGAGGTCGCGCCATGCTTGAGGACTTGACGCACAGCCGCCGTGATTCTGGCCTCCGTTCCCTCACCCGGTCCCTCGCTCATCGCCGCCAGCAGCGCGTGCCAGGGTGCACTGCACTCCCCTCGGGCGGCGGCCCGCAGGAAAGCGGCGGAGAGCGCCGTCGTGCGGGAGACGGCCACTTTGCCGACGGTGCAACAGACGTGATCGGGAGCGGGGTGCGCCAGCCAGGCCTGCAGCATCGCGCCGGTGAGAAAGTCGTCGCCAGCGGGGGTCAGCCCACTCCCCAGGCCAGCCAATCGAGCCGCACCCTCTCGTAGCCGCTTCAGGTCACCTGCCCACCCTTCGCGCAGGGCCTCTGCCGCCTTATTGGCTGTGGAGAAGACAGCGCGGGCCGGCGCATCGTCGGGCAGGGGCGCGCCCAGCAGACCCAGAAGGCTGCCGCCGGGCGCATACCGCAGGCAGCGTGCGCGCACGAGCGGCAGGCAGGACACGATCGCGGCGTACCCGGCCCGCAGCGTGTCCCAGTCCGGGCGAGGCTCCCACACTGATGCTCTTCCCAGGTCAATTTCCAGATCGCCGGCCCACAGCCGGTCCCCATCCAGCGTCACCGGCGCGCCGGGATCCATCCCGGCGAATAGCCCTGCCTCGCCGTCCACGACGACGTTGAGCGGCCCGTCGCCGACCTGGGGGAGCACGAATGCGACGACGGCGCCGTCGGGGGTGACCAGGTCGCAGGCCCGCTCAAAGACGGCCAACACGCGGGCGTCGAACCGGTCCTGGTGCCATCGGTGCAGCCGCTCGTTCGCCGGCCGGCTGATCGAACGGGCGACGCAGGCCGTCATCGGTGCCTGCTGTGGACGCGCCAAGCGGCTACCACGTCACGTCCCCGCACAGCTCGGGCGAGCGCGGACGGGCCAGGAATTCCTCGAAGGCGGGCCGCCCGGCTCCCACGGTGGTGGGCTCACCGTGGCCGGGGTAGAGGACCGTTTCGTCGGGCCACGTGAAGACGGTCCGCTGCAGGCTGAGGAGCAGGGTCTGGAGCGCGTCGGGGGTGTCGGTGTGGCCGGGGCCGCCGGGGAAGGCCGCATCTCCCACGATCGCGCGCCGGTCGAAACGCAGTGCCACGCTGCCGGGGGTGTGACCGGGGACGTGAACCACTCGCACGAATCGTCGTCCCACCCGCAGCCGCATCCCATGTCGTAGCTCAAAGTCGGCCTGGATGCCAAACTCGGCTGCGTCAGCCGGGTGGACCCCTACCGGACCACCCAGCATCGCCCGCACCTCGTCGAGCCCCAACAGGTGGTCAAAGTGGCCGTGGGTGAGCAGAATCCGGGTCACGTGCGAGCCCTCGCACAGCGCCAGCACCGCCTCGGGGTCCGCGCCCGGATCGACCAGCAGCGCCTGGTTGGTCTGGGGACAAGCCAGCAGATAACAGTTAGTCGCGTACTCGCCGACGGGCAACGTCTGAAGCTTTAGCATATCCCTCTACTTTCGTACGCCAGGTGGGCCTGGCTGAGGATGGCAACGGGCCTGGCTCATCTCGTCACCGGTGGCACAGCCTCCAATTGCGTCCAGCGTGCCGGGTCAAATCGCTGCACTTCACTTACTGCGTCAAAGTGTTGGTCGGCCGAGAGGATACGTCGAACGTGGTTGTTTGTCATCACCGCCACGTGTTATCTCTTCCACGGACTCCCGTTCCATTTGTTCCCAACCGGCGACCGGCAGTTTCATCGCTGCCAATGCACGCACTGCCTCCAGGCGCTCGGCCATGGCGTTTTGCAGGTAAACCCGGTCAATCGCCTCCCGGATGAGCGCCCCCACCGATCGATTGCGCTGGCGGGCGATCTCGTCGAGACGCTGATACTGGAACGGATCAAGCAGAACCTGAACCCGTTTGGTCAGCGTGGCCATCCCTAGTTCCTCCTCCCATAGCTGTGTATGCACATATAGGGTACCATCTTTCGGAGAGTGTGGCAACCGGCTCAGTAGGTCTCCGTCACCTTCTTCAACCCACGGGGATGGTCGGGGTCGTACCCCTTGGCCAGCGTGACGTGTAGCGCCAGCAATTGCCCCGGCACGACGCAGGTGAACGGCGAGAGCCACTCTGGCAGCGCGACCGGCAACTGCAGCGGTGTGCGGGCCAGCCGCAGCGGTTCGTCCTGCCCGGAGATGACGATCAGTTCCGCCTCGCGGGCGGCCAATTCCTGGGTCAGCGCCAGCATGTCGGGGTAGACTTCCCCCTGCGGCGCGACGACGACGGCCGGGAAGCCCCGCTCGACGATGGCGACGGGGCCGTGCCGGAAATCGGCCGAGGAGTACGGCTCGGTGACGACGTAGGTCAGTTCCTTTAGCTTGAGCGCGATCTCGAAGGCGGTGGCATAGTTGTAGCCCCGGCCCAGCACGATGCACCTGGTGGCGTAGGCATACCGCTGGGCGACCAGCGCGATCGGCTCCTCCAGCGCCAGCGTCCTTTCCAGCGCCGCTGGCACGGTCCGCAGCCCGGCTAACGACTCCTCGTCGCCGGCCAGTTGGACCGCCAACAGCGCCAGCGCCGCCAGTTGTGCGGTGTACGTCTTGGTGGCGGCCACGGCCCGCTCGTCGCCTGCCCCCAGCGGGAGGACGTGCTCAGCGGCCTGGGCCAGTGAGGAATCCGGCTCATTCGTCACGCCGACGGTCAGCGCCCCCTGCCGCCTCCCTTCCTCGACGACGGCCACGATGTCGGGCGACTGGCCCGACTGGGAGACGCCCAGCACCAGCGCATCGCGCAGCCGTGGTGGCGTGTGGTAGATGCTGAACAGTGAGGGGGTAGCCAGCGCCACCGGCAGCCCGACGACCGCGCCAAAGAGATACTGGGCGTAACGGGCGGCGTTGTCAGAGGTGCCGCGCGCGGCAAAGACGGCGTAGCGCACGTCGCGGGCGCGGATCGCGGCGGCGATCTGCGCGGCGGCCTCAGACTGCTCGTCCAGCAGGCGGGCCAGGACCTCCGGTTGCTCGTGAATCTCGTCGTTCAGATGGCTCATTTTGACCTCCCATTTCTTTGTTTTGGTGTCCTGCTGGCCCGACTATACCGCTTCCGGGCCAAATTGGCAAGCCCAACGTAATACGAAATACGAAATACGTAATGCGTAATGCGTAATGCGTAATGCGTGATGCGTAGAGCGTGATGCTCGGAGTGGAATCACGCCTCACGTTTCACGTTTCACGTTTCACGCTTCACGTTCCACGTTTCACGTTTTACGCTTGCCGTGTTATACTCGTACCCGATAGAAATCTGGAGGTAAGTATCTGTGTCTGTCCTCAAGCGTCTCTTTGGCTACGTGCGACCGTATTGGAAGCCGCTGGCCGCTACGGGTGTCCTGCTTTTGCTGAATACCGGCCTGAGCCTGCTCCCGCCCCTCTTCCAGCGGGACATCGTGGACCAGGTGATCGGCACCCGCGATCTCTCCCACCTCGGCACGCTGGTCGCCACGCTGGTCGGCGTCTACGTCTTGTTGTGGATCACCGAAGTCGGCGACCAGTACACCCGCCACGTGCTGGGCGCGCGCTTTATCTTTGACCTGCGGACGCACATCTACGCCTACCTGCAGCGGCTGTCTCTGTCCTTCTTCGAGCGCACCTCCACCGGTGAACTGATGTCACGGGTGGCCAACGACGTCAACGCGCTGGAGAATTTCGTCACCCACGGCGTGATCCTCACGAGTATCGACCTGCTGCGCCTGGTGGGGGCATCGGCGGTGTTGCTGGTGCTCGACTACCGCCTGGCGCTGATCGTGCTCGTTCTGCTGCCGATCATGGCCGTTGGCCTGCGGTGGTTCAACCAACGCGTGCGCCCCATCTACCGCCGGGTGCGCGACCGGCTGGGGGACATCAACGCCAAGCTGGAGGACAACCTGGCCGGTATTCGCGTCATCCAGGCGTTCGGGCAGGAGGAGATCGAGCTGGAGCGCTTCCGTGACGTCAGCGACCATTACTACCGGGAGCGCGTACGCGCCATACGCTCCTGGGCCACCTTCTTCCCCGCCCTGTACACCATGGCCGCGATCGGGGGCGTGATGGTGCTCGGCGCTGGCGCGTGGATGGTCATCGACGGGCAGCTCTCGTTGGGCACGTTGGTGGCCTTTCTCGCCTACGTGACCTCCTTCTACGATCCCCTCCGGCGGCTGACGGAGGTGGACAACACATTCCAGCAGGCCATCGCGTCTGGGGAGCGCATCTTTGAGCTGCTGGACGAGGTGCCCGAGATCCAGGACGCGCCGGACGCGATCGCGCTGGACGAGATCGAGGGAGACGTCGTGTTCGACGACGTCCACTTCCGCTATGGTGACCCTTCGGCAGGCTCAGAGCAGCGCGAGGTGCTGCACGACGTCGAGTTTCACATGGCGCCTGGCGAAGTGGTAGCGCTGGTCGGGCCAAGCGGGGCCGGCAAGACCAGCATCGCCAGCCTGCTGTGCCGCTTCTACGACCCCATCCACGGCCGCATCCTGGTGGACGGCCACGACCTGCGCCGGGTGCAGATCCGGTCGCTGCGCCGGCACGTGGCCGTCGTGCTGCAGGATACCTTTCTGTTCAACACGACGGTGCGTGAGAACCTGCTCTACGGCAAGCCCGATGCCGGCGAGGAAGAGATGATCGCCGCGGCGAAAGCCGCCTACGCTCACGAGTTCATCGAGCACCTGCCCCAGGGCTATGACACCGAGATCGGCGAGCGGGGGGTAAGGCTGAGCGGCGGGCAGAAGCAGCGGCTGGCGCTGGCGCGCGCCATCCTGGCCGACCCGCGCATCCTGATTCTGGACGAGGCCACCTCGTCGGTGGACGCGGAGGCGGAATACCTGATCCAGCAGGCGTTGGACGAGGTGATGAAGGGCCGCACGTCGCTCGTCATCGCGCACCGGCTGAGCACCATCCGCAATGCCGACAAGATCATCGCGTTGGAAGAGGGGCGCATCCGCGAGGTCGGCGATCACCGCGAGTTGCTGGCCCGGGGTGGGTTGTACAGCCAGCTCTACCAGCGGCAGTTGGAGCTGGCGACGAGTTGACCGGGTTGTTGGCGCAGTACACGTAGTGATTCAGCGCCCATGGCTGTGCCACGTGGTCTGGGCAGGGGTCTCCGGAGATAAAGCGCCCCAGCGCCGGGTCATAGTAGCGGGCCCTCAGAAAGTACAGGCCGGTCGCCGGGTCCGCCTGTTCGCCGGCGAAGGTAAAGTCCGTCCCTGCGCTTCCCTGGGTCCAGCGAACCGCACCAAAGGCGTCGTATGCGTACCCCGCCACCGCCTGACCACTCTGGTTGCTGAGGCGGCGCGTGCTCCCCAACGCATCGTGATGGTAGTGGAATGGGGCACCTGCCGGCGTCTCGTGGGCGAGCATGTCGAGGCCGTAGACATACCGCGTCGTGCCACTGCCGTCCGCTTCCTCCAGCACGTACGGCAGCGGGAGCCCCACGTCCTGGATAGTTGTCGTCGCCGCGCCGTTCACACTCCTGGCGACCCGCACGCCGTCGCCGTTGTACGTGAACGTGACGACGTCTGTCCTGCTGACGACCGCTGCCAGCCGGTTCAGGTCATCCCAGGTGTAGGAGACCCCGCTCCGCGCGATCAGGTTCCCGTTGAGGTCCCAGGCGAAGGTAATAGGGCCGCTGGCAAGCAGTTGGTCGGCGGCGTCGTACGTGTACGTGACGGTGCCGTGAACCGTGCTGGTCAGCGCCAGCCGGTTGCCCATCGCGTCGTATGCATAGGTGACGCTTTCTCCGTCGGGGTAATCGACGCCTGAAACGCGGTACAGCGCGTCGTATTGATAGCCCGTCGCTCCCAGGTCGTCCGTTATCACCGTTCGATTGCCGACCGCGTCGTAGGCGTAGCGGAAAAAGCCAAGGGTACCGCTGACCGTGCTCTCGTGCGTTATCGCCACCGCCCTGTCCAGCGCGTCGTGCTCAAAGCTCACTGTCGTGCCGTTGGGATTGTATTGGGCCACGGGACGCCCAAGCGCATCGTAGGTGTAGGAGACCATTCTGCTGGCCCAGTCGGTCACTTGCACCAACCGGTGGGCAGCGCCATACGTGTAGGTAACGACACGCCCGCCCGGATAGGTCAGGTGGGTGCGATTGCCGGCTGCGTCGTAGGCATAGGTGATGGGAGCCGAGCCAGGCTGCGCCACTTTCAGCAGTTGTCCCAGTCCGTCGTAGGTGTACCGGGTCGTCCCGGTGGTATCGGTCATCGCCACGCGATTGCCTAGTGCATCATACTGGTAGGCGATCGTCCCGTCCGGCGTGGATCGGAGGGTCACCTGCCCGAGCGAGTCATAGGTCTGCGCGATCGCTGTGCCCTCGGCCCTGGTGATGACGGTCACGTGCCCCAGGGGGTCGTAGCTGTGCCGCACGGTCCGGCTCAGCGGGTCGGTAGCCCATACCAGGCGGTCCAGCGGGTCGTAGCCCATCGTCGTGACGTGGCTGTTGGCGTCGGTGATCACGACGCAGTTGCCCACCCCATCGAAGCCGTAGCGCGTGACTCCGCCCAGCCCATCCGTGATGGCGACTGTGCGTCCCAGGGCGTCAAACCCATAGCGGGTCGTGTTGCCGTTGGCGTCCGTGACGGACGTCCGGTTCCCGGCCGCGTCGTACATGTAGCGGGTCGTTTTTCCCAGTGCATCGGTGATGGCGACCAGGTGGCTCAAGGCATCGTACCCGTAGTGGGTGGTGTACCCCAGCGCGTCGGTCATCACGACCCGGCGGTCCAGCGCGTCGTAACCGTAATGGGTCAGGTGACCTGCGCCGTCCGATTCGGCGATCAGCCGCCCTTTCAGGTCATAGGTGTACGTGATCGCCACGCCCGTGGCATCGGTGACGGCGGTCTGGTGGCCGATTGGATCGTAGGCGGAACGCGTCACCTGATTCAGCGTGTTGGTGACGGCGACGGTGTGGTTGGCTGCATCGTAGGCGTAGGTCGTCGTGTGGCCGAGCGCGTCGGTCTCGGCGATCCGCCTGCCGGCGGGGTCAACCACCTGCCGGGCCGCGTAGCCCAGCGCGTTCGTGACGACGGTCCGGTGACCATAGAGGTCATAGCCGAAACGCGTCGTACTGCCGGCCTCATCCACCCGGCTGACGATCTGACCGTACTCGTCGAGCGCGTTCACGAGCGTTCCGCTCAGCGCGTCCGTGCGCGTGATCAGATTGCCGTGTGTATCGTATTCATAAAGGGTTGAGTGACCACGGGCATCTGTGACCCGGAGCAGGTTGTCCTGTGCGTCGTACCGCATCGTGGTCGTGGTGCCCAATGCGTCGGTGATGACGGTGGGGTTCCCCCGCTCGTAGGCGTAGCGTGTGGTGAAGCCGCGCGCGTCAGTGGAGGCGGTGCGATTGTTGTAGGCGTCGTAGGCATCGACCACGCTGCCGCCCAGACCGTTGGTCTGGGTGATGAGACGCCGGTCGCCGTCGTACTCGTGGGTCGTCGTGTGGCCAAGAGGGTCGGTGACGGCGGTGATGTGGTCGAGTTCATAGTAGGCGAAGGTGGTGGGGTTGCCCAGGGCGTCCCGCTGTGCGACCACGCGTCCCTGGTCATCGTAGCTGGTGCGGACAAATGTCGCTCCATTGGCGTCGGTGGCGGTGAGCAGCCGGTGGCCGGCGTCGTAGGTAAAGGTGGTGGTAAAGCCCCGGGTGTCGGTCACGACGCTCAGGTCGCCGCTGATGCTGTACGTGAAGCCGATGGAGCGGCCAATGGGGTCGGTGATGCGGGTGGTGTGGCCATCCGGGTC
>DATKTN010000269.1:0-12309 GCA_035531135.1 Anaerolineae bacterium | reverse complement strand
GCCCTGGGGGAGGTAGCGCGGGCCATCGACTACTACCAGCAGGCGCTGGAGATCGCCCGGGAGATCGGCGACCGGCGCGGGGAAGGGGCAGACCTGGGCAACCTCGGGAGTGCCTACAGCGACCTGGGGGAGGTAGCGCGGGCCATCGACTACTACCAGCGGGCGCTGGAGATTGACCGGGAGATCGGCGACCGGCGCGGGGAAGGGGCAGACCTGGGCAACCTCGGGAATGCCTACAGCGCCCTGGGGGAGGTAGCGCGGGCCATCGACTACTACCAGCAGGCGCTGGAGATCGCCCGGGAGATCGGCGACCGGCCCAATGAGGGCATCTGGGCGTGGAATCTGGGCCTGCTGCACGAGGACGCCGACCCCGCCCGTGCCGCCGGGTTGATGCAGATCTGCGTCGACTACGAGCGCGAGATCGGCCACCCCGACGCCGAGGCCGACGCCGCCCGCGTGGGGGAGATCCGGGCGCGAATCAGGGCAGCGCGCGGGCAGGATTAGTGGACCGGCGTAGTGGGCGTGATGGAAAGGAAAGAGGGCGCGAATGATCCGACAATACGTGCGAGTCGCTGTGGAATGGGCACACGACGAGACCATTGACGATCGTCCCCATTCTTCATTCTCCATTCTTCATTCTCCATTCTCCATTCTCCACTCTCCATTCTCCATTCTCCCCTCTCTCGTCTCTAGCCTCCAATGACCCACCCCCCGTTCATCCCCGGCACACCCGCCGCGCCTGGCCCGCCGCTGGCTCGCTACCGCCCCGCGCCGCCTGTTCGGGCCGTGGCAGCCTATGTGAAAAACCTCACCCGGCCCGGCGACCTGGTCGTCGACCTGTTCTGCCAGGGACCGACGGTCGTGCGGGAGGCCGTCGGTTCAGGCCGCCGTGCGCTGGGTCTCAGCGTCAACCCCCTGCTCATCGTCGCCGCCCGCCTGGGGCTGGGCCAGCGCGACGCCGCCGCGCTCAACGCCGCCTTCACCCGCCTGGCCGACAGCCGCAAAGGGGACGTGCCCTTGCGCCGCCACCTGGCCTCCCTCTACCGCTCGACCTGTCCGACCTGCGGCGCGTTGGGCGTCGCCGAGTGGTTCGCCTGGGACCGCGACGGCGACTATCCGTTCAAGAAGGCGGTCCGGTGCGCCAGGTGTGAGGGAGTGCAGGAGGGAACGCCGGACGACGAAGATTTGCACACCGTGCATCGGCTCCAGCCCCGGGGCCTGGCCTACTACTATGCGCTCGACCGCGTGGCGCCGCCCGGCCACCCGGCGCGGGAGCGGGCCGCCAGGCTGGTCGAGCTCTACACCCCGCGCAACCTCTCCGCGTTGGTGGACCTGAGCCTGCGGCTGGAGGGGTTGGAGGTCGGCGAGGAGGTCAAGGTCGCGCTGGCTGGCGTACTGCTCGATTGCTTCGACACCGGCTCCAGCCTCGATCCGTACGGCGAGGAGCGGCCACGCCCTCGCACGCTGCGTGTCCCGTCCCGCTATCTGGAGCGCAACGTGTGGCTGTGTTTCGAGGAGGGGTTCTCGCGCACATTGGCCGAGACGTCGCCATCGCCGGCACCCCGGGCCGCGGACGTCGGTGCGTTGGTGAGAGACGAGGCGGATGGATATGCGCTGGCCAGCCGCGCGGCCCGCGACGTCGGGGAGGTCGTCCCCCCGGGGAGCGTCGCCCTCGCCTTTGCCGACCCGCCCCGGCCCGACGGGGTCTTTTGGGCGCTCTCGGCGCTGTGGGCGGGGTGGCTGTGGGAATCGCCCGCCGCCCATGCGCTGCGCCCGTTCCTGCGCCGCCGGCGCTTTGACTGGGACTGGCACTGGCGCGTGTTGCGGAAGGCGTTGCGCGCGGCCGGGCCGCTGCTCACCGCCGGGGGCCGTCTGGTGACCCTGTTCTCCGGTGACGGCGAATCGCTGCTCGAGTCGGTCTGCCTGGCGGCCAGCAGCGCGGGCTACGTCCTGGAGGGATGGGGGTACAGCCCTGAGGTCGGCTACCGGCTGGTCTGGCGTTGGGGATTGGAGATTGCAGATAGCAAATTGCAGATTGCAGATAGCGAATTGCAGATTGCAGATGGCAAGCGGCAGCCTGCGGCGGTGGATGCGGAGGTGCTGGAGCGCGAGTTGACCGCCGTCTCGGCGGAAGCGGCAGTGATTGCGCTTCGGGAGCGGGGGGAGCCGACGGTCTGGGCGCTGCTACACGCTGGCGCGTGCGCGGAGCTGACGGGGCGGGGGCTGCTGGCGCGCGCGGCGGCGATGCCGGAAGGATCTCCCCCCGCCATCTCGTTCGCGGCCGGCGCAGTTCGCCGTGCCTTCGCGGATGCCCCGATGGTCCAGCTCGCGGACCGGGAGGGGGTGGAGGGCGCGCTGTGGTGGCTGGCGGACCCAGGCCAGGCCGCCGAACCACCTCTGGCCGACCGGGTCGAGGCGCTGGTGTGGGCGTCGCTTGCCCAGCGCCCGGAATGGGACCCGGAGCAACTGATCGAGGCGGTATACGCCCGCTTTCCCGGCCACCTGACGCCCGACTTGACGCTCGTGCAGGTCTGTGTAGACTCGTACAGCCTGCGCGAGGGCCAGACGCTCCGCCTGCGCCCTGAGGACGAACCAGGTCAGCGCGCCGCCGAACTCGCGGCGTTGCGCGCTGACCTGGCAGAGCTGGGCGGGCGGTTGGGGTTCAGCGTGAGGCGGGGGGGCGGCTGGGACGTGCGCTGGTTGGAGGAGGAACGGGAGGCGTACGCCTTCGCCATCTCGGCGACGGCGACGCTCGCGCCTCACTTGCTCGCCACCCCTGAAGGAAGGGCAAGGGAGGGGAAGGCCGCCGGCGAGGGGGTGCAGCGCTGCCTGGTCCTGCCTGGCGGCCGGGCGCAGTTGGTCGGCCTCAAATTGCAGCACGACCCGCGCCTGGCCCGTGCCGTCGAAACGGGCGGATGGCAGTTTATCAAGTTCCGTCACCTGCGCCGCCTGGTCGCCGAGGAGGAACTGGACCGCCACGCGCTCAAGACTGTGCTGGGCCTCGATCCCATCGCCGAGCAGGCGGCGGCCCAGATTCCGCTGTTCTGACGCGCAGGACGCGATTCAGACCTGCTGAGGTGGTGCGAGATCGATGGATGCTTGCATTGCCAAGCCCGTGTTTCGTGTTGCGTGTTGCGTGAGGACGCGCCATACGCATCACGAGACACGCAATACGTAACACGCAATACGCAACACATTTGGCTGCCTGACAGGTCTATCAACAGATGGTCCGGATTCGCGCTGGTCAAGTGCGCTGATCACAATTGAGGAGTTCACCGATGAAAAAAGGCTATGTCGTCGTCCTGATCCTGCTGGCTTTGTTGACGCTGGCGTCGCTAGCGCTCAACGGTGCCGTCATCTACGGGCTGCTGCAGGCGCGGGAGATCGCGCTGGCGACGGTGGCGAGCACCCGCGCCGCCCTCACCGGCATCGGCGACGAAACCTTCTCCTATACCTTCAAGGTGGAGAAGGAGATCCCCGTCGCAGTCAGCGTCCCCTTCAGTGAGAAGATCACCGTGCCCGTGCAGACGACGATCCCCATCAGCACCACCGTCGTCGTGCCGATTGATCTGGGCATCACCTCCTACAACCTGAAGGTGCCCATCCGCACGCTCGTTCCGATCGACCTCGAGTTCACCGTGCCGGTCAGCCGGACGATAGACGTCGCCACAACGGTGCCGCTGGACCTGGCCGTGCCGATCGAGATCCCCATCGCCGACACCCCACTCGTCGGCTACCTGGAGAGCCTGGACGAGAACCTGGCCAAGCTGGAGGAGAAGCTGGCCAACCCACTCGATCCGTAACCCTTGCGAAGGTTGGGAAGTGGTTTTCAAGCCAGGAGCGCCTGTGCCTAGCGTGGAGCGTCCCGTTGCAGGGGCTACGTGTAACCTTCGCAAGGGTTGGTCGAGCGGCACCCTTGCGAAGGTTAGGGGGCAGCTTCCAAGCCAAGGGTGCCTTCGCCTCTCATTCAGTGCTTCGTTGTGAGGGCGGTGCGTAACCTTCGCAAGGGTTAGGGGACGCAAGGGTTAGGAGGAGAGAAATGCATCTGGCAGGCCACTACTACCACGTCTACAACCGCGGGTGCAACCGGGAGGACATCTTTGCCAATGACGGCAATTATATGTTCCTGCTGCGACGCGCCAAGTCAATTCTCGCGGACTACCCGCTGACCGTGATCGCCTACTGCCTGATGCCCAACCACTACCATTTCCTGTTGCGCCCGGAGGAGGACGGCGCGCTCTCGCTCTTCATCCAACGGCTGTTCAACAGCTATACCCAGGCGTTCAACAAGCAGCAAAGACGCAGTGGCACGCTGTTCGAGGGACGCGCGAAGAGCGTACTGGTTGATACGGATGAGTACGTCTTGCACCTGTGCCGCTACATCCACCTGAATCCGGTCAAGGCCGGGCTGGTGGTCCGCCCGGAGGAGTGGCCCTACAGCAACTACCTGGAGTGGGTGGAGCGACGAGGTGGCACGCTGGTGGATCGCGCGTTTGTGCGAGGTTATTTCCCGACCGCCGCCGACTATGAGACGTTCGTGATGAGTGAGGTGGACCCGTTGCTGGAGCAGCGGCCCCAGGTGTACTACCTCGACTAACCCTTGCGAAGGTTGGGAAGCGGTTTTCAAGCCAGGAGCGCCTGTGCCCAGCACGGATCGTCCCGTTGCAGAGGCTACGCGCAACCTTCGCAAGGGTCGGCCGAGCGGCACCCTTGCGAAGGTTAGGAAGTGGTTTTCAAGCCAGGAGCGCCTGTGCCCAGCGCGGGATCGTCCCGTTGCAGAGGCTGTGCGCAACCTTCGCAAGGGTTGGTCGAGCGGCACCCTTGCGAAGGTTAGGGGGTGACTTCCAAGCCAGGAGCGCCTGTGCCCAACGTGGAGCGTCCCGTTGCAGGGGCTACGTGTAACCTTCGCAAGGGTTGGGAAGCGGGTTTCAAGCCAGGAGAGCCTGCGCCCAGCGTGAATCGTCCCGTTGCAGAGGCTGTGCGCAACCTTCGCAAGGGTTGGTCGAGCGGCACCCTTGCGAAGGTTAGGGGGTGACTTCCAAGCCAGGAGAGCCTGTGCCCAGCGTGGACCGTCCCGTTGCAGAGGCTATGTGTAACCTTCGCAAGGGTTGGGAAGCGGTTTTCAAGCCAGGAGAGCCTGTGCCTAGCGTGGATCGTCCCGTTGCAAGGGCTACGTGTAACCTTCGCAAGGGTGGAGATGCAGGGCGCGGCATGCCGCGCTCCATTTTGTGACACTTGTCACTTTACAGCCGGACAGGAAAGAAGTATTATAAGGCCGTGTGTGCTCTGTGGACAATCCAATGCTAGGAGGAACAATGGCAAAAGGCATGGTTGTGATTGACGAGGACCGCTGCAAGGGGTGCGGCCTTTGTGTGAGCGTCTGCCCCGTGCACATCCTCCAAGTGGCGGAGGGACGGTTCAACGCCAAGGGGTATCGGCCCGTCGAGGTGACCGACCCGCAGGCGTGTACCGGGTGCGCCATGTGTGCCACCATCTGCCCCGATGTGGTCTTTACGGTGTATCGGCAGAAGCGGCAGCCCAGGCGGGCGACTGCCACTGCGTAGGAGGTGAGGGAGGAATGGCGAAAGAACTGCTCGAAGGGAACGCAGCTATTGCGGAGGCCGCGATACGGGCAGGGGTCGAGGCCTTTTACGGCTACCCCATCACGCCCCAGACGGAGGTGCTGGAGCACCTCTCCAGGCGGCTGCCCGAGGAGGGGCGCGTCTTCCTGCAGGCTGAAAGCGAGGTCGCGTCCATCAACATGGTCTACGGCGCGGCCTGCGCTGGCGCGCGGGTGATGAGTTCCTCCTCCAGCCCCGGCATCAGCCTGATGCAGGAGGGGATTTCCTACATCGCCTGCTCCGAGGTGCCAGCGGTGCTGATCAACATCATGCGCGGTGGGCCAGGCCTGGGCAACGTCCAGCCCTCGCAAGGGGACTACTTCCAGGCGGTCAAGACCGCCGGTCACGGCGACTTTCACATGATCGTCCTCGCCCCGGCCAACGTGCAGGAGGCGATCGACTACGTGGGGCTGGCCTTTGACCTGGCGGAGAAATATCGCACCATCGCCATGGTCGCCGCCGACGGGGCCATCGGCCAGATGATGGAGCCAGCGGAACTGCCGCCCATGCGCCCGGTCCGCCCGCCCGAGGAGCGTCCCTCCTGGGCGTTGACCGGTGCCAAAGGGCGCGAATCCAACTTCATCACCTCGCTCTTCCTGGGGGCGGAGAACCTGGAGAAGGTCAACCTGCGGTTGCAGGCCAAACTCAAGGAGATCGCCGCCAACGAGGTGCGCTGGAAGGAGTACAGCACGGAGGACGCTGACCTGCTGCTGGTCGCCTTCGGCACTGTGGGCCGGATCTGCCAGACGGTCGTGCGGGAGGCGCGGGCAAAGGGGATCAACGTGGGGCTCTTACGGCCCGTCACGCTGTGGCCCTTCCCCAGCGCCCGGCTCGCCGAGCTGGCCCAGCAGGTGCGCGGGATGCTGGTCGTCGAGATGAACGCCGGGCAGATGCTCGAGGATGTGCAGTTGGCTGTCGAGGGTCGCTGCCCGGTCAAGTTCTACGGGCGGTTGGGGGGCATCGTCCCCCTGCCCGACGAGATCCTGCCCGAACTGGACAAGCTGGCCGCCGAGGTCGCGGGTGGAGAGGAGGGTTAGCATGGCGACGGTTGAGATCCCTGTGGACATGGAACTGGTCTACGAACGGCCGGAGAGCCTGACGGAGGCCCACACCCACTACTGCCCTGGCTGCACCCACGGCACGATCCATCGCCTCATCGCGGAGGTGCTGGACGAGCTGGGCGTGAGGGAGAAGACCATCGGCGTCGCCCCGGTGGGGTGCTCCGTCCTGGCTTACTACTACTTTAACGTGGACATGGCCGAGGCGGCGCACGGCCGCGCGCCGGCGATGGCCACCGGCATCAAGCGCGTCAGCCCGGACAAGGTGGTCTTCACCTACCAGGGCGACGGCGACCTGGCGGCTATCGGCACTGCAGAAATCATTCAGGCCGCCAATCGGGGCGAGTTGATCACCACCATTTTCGTCAACAACGCTATCTACGGCATGACCGGCGGGCAGATGGCTCCCACGACGCTGCCCGGGCAGGTGACCACCTCGTCTCCCACCGGGCGGGACATCGAGACGGCGGGCTGGCCGATGCGAATGGCGGAGTTGATCGGTATTCTCCCCGGCGCGGTCTACGTCACCCGGCAGGCGGTGCTGGACGTGCCGGGCATCCGTCGTACCAAGAAGGCGATCAAACTGGCCTTTCAGGCCCAACTGGCCGGCCTGGGCTTTTCGATGGTCGAGGTCATCTCCACCTGTAACACCAACTGGCACATGGGGCCGGTCGAGGCGCTGGAGTGGGCCAAGGAACACATGGTGGCCTACTATCCGTTGGGCGACACAAAGGTGGCCGATGGGGTACAGGCGCTGAAGGGGGGGAAATAGCGATGCAGCAAGAGATCATCATTTCTGGCTTCGGCGGACAGGGAACGCTCTTCGCCGGGCAGTTGCTGGCCTACGCCGCCATGGACAGCGGCTACCACGTGACGTGGATCCCCTCGTACGGCCCGGAGATGCGCGGTGGCAAAGCCCGCTGCACCGTCGTCGTGTCCGACGAAGCGATCGGTTCCCCGCTGGTGCGGCGGCCTGGCGCGGCCGTCGTGCTCAACATCCCCTCGATGGAGGCCTTTGAGCCGGCGGTCAAGTCCAGCGGCGTGCTCGTCGTCAACAGTTCGCTCGTGCCGCAGAAAAGCGAGCGTAATGACCTGGACGTCTTTTACGTTCCCGCGAGTGACATGGCCACCGAGATGGGGAATGTCCGCATCGCGAACGTCATCTGTTTGGGCGCGTTGGTGCAGGCCACCGGCGTCGTGTCGCTCGAGGCGATTGAGCAGGCGCTCGACGATCATCTGCCAGAGCGGCACCGCAGACTGCTGGGACTGAACAAGGAGGCGCTGCGCAAAGGCGCGGCGCTGGCTGGCGGTTAGTTGTCAGCCGTCGGCAGAACCTTTTGTCACCACGAGAGGTCGCCCGACGACGGGCGACCTCTGCTCTTGCCAAGACCGAAGGGAGGGACTTGCATATGGACACTGAGACGGTATAATAAGAATCTGCCTGAGCGAATGTTCACACACGCAGCGATGCAAGCCCGCAAGCGGAAGCACGGTGCGCTTTCAGATCCACGGAGGTATCGGACGGCCCTCGATCGGCTAAAGATGTACCGCAAAGTCGTTGTCCCACTTGACGGATCGGAACTGGCCCAGGGCGTATTGCCTCACGTCGCAGAGGTCATCCGCGATCGAGGGAGCCAGGTCTATCTGCTCTCGGTGGCTCCACCGGTGAAGGGAGTCGCGCCGGGCGCCGTGGACGTGCGTCCATCCCCTGCCAGTATGCAGAATGAAAGACAGCGCATCAAGCGGGAGTGGAGAGAGTACCTGCAGGCCGTGGCCAGGCAGTTGGAGCCGGACGCCGCCAGCGTGCAGGTCGGCGTCTGCTTCGGCCGGCCGGCTGAAGAGATTCTCACCTTTGTCGACACGGTGGGGGCAGACCTGATCGCGATGTCCGCGCAGGGTCGTTTCGGCATCAGCCGCTGGGTATTCGGCAACGTGGTCGACAGGGTGCTGCGTGGTGCCACGTGTCCTGTGTTGCTCGTGCAAGCCGGGCAGGTACAACGCCGAATCGCCTACGAGCGCATCCTCGTGCCACTCGACGGCTCTGAACTGGCGGAGCAGGTATTGCCCTACGTGAAAGAGCTCATACGTCCCCAACGCACGCGCGTCTTCCTCGTCCGGGTTCTGACGGCCGGGCTGGGTGATCGCGCGGTGGCACTGCTGAGGAGCTATCCCCCCGGGCTGCAACTCGCCACGACTGCGCTCCATCACACAGAAGTCCAGTTGCAGGGTTATCTGCGCAGCGTGGCCGCTGCCCTGCGTGAGCAGGGGGCCGTGGTGCACACCGCCGTCCGGCGAGGTTCACCGGCCGACGAAATCCTGGCCTACGCCGCCGAGGTCGAGGCGGACCTGGTGGGCATAACCACCCACGGGCTCTCTGGTATGAGCCGGTGGGTGTATGGAAACGTGGCGGGCAGGGTGCTGCAGGGAGCGGACTGTCCTGTGCTCCTCGTCCGCCCCACATCTGAGTAAGGAGGCAACGGAGTATGAACATCGGTATCCCCAAGGAGCGCAGGGATTTGGAGCTGCGGGTCGGGCTTACCCCGTATGGGGTGGAGTTGCTCGCCTGCGCCGGTCATACTTGCTACGTCGAGGCCGAGGCCGGGTTAGGGGCCGGGTTCACCGATTACCATTACGAGCGGGCCGGTGGGCACATCGTCTACTCCGGCGAGGAGGTCTATGGCCGGGCCGACATGGTGCTCAAGGCGGTGCGACCCACGGAGGAGGAACTGGAGTGGGTCCGCGAGGGGCAAATCATCGCCGGCTTCCTGCACCTGGCCTCCGCCCGCCGTCGCAAGGTTGAGGTGTTGCTGGAGAGGCACGTCACCGCCATCGCCTACGAGACGATCGAGGAGGACGATGGGACCCTGCCGGTATTGCGCACGATGAGTGAAGTGGCCGGACGCATGGCCCCACAACTGGCCGCCACATTCCTGCAGAGCAACTATGGTGGGCGGGGCGTGCTCCTCGGCGGCGTACCGGGCATCCCACCCGCCAGGGTCGCCATCCTGGGGGCGGGCGTGCTGGGCACCAACGCCGCCCGCGCCTTCCTCGGGCTGGGAGCCAACGTGTTTGTCCTCGACCGTAATCTGGAGAAACTCCGCTACGTCGATCGACAGTTCAACGGCCGCATCACCACGATGGTCTCCTATTCCTTTAACATCGCTCGCGTCGCCCGCTTTGCCGAGGTGCTGATCGGTGCGATCCTGACGCCGGGAGCCAGGGTCCCCATCATCGTCACCCGGGAGATGGTCCGCTCTATGAAGAAGGGGGCCGTGATCCTCGATTTCAGCATTGATCAGGGAGGATGCGTCGAAACCAGCCGGCCTACCACGCTGCGCGACCCCGTCTTTATCGAGGAGGGGGTGGTCCACTTTTGCGTCCCCAACGTGCCTGGGGCGGTCCCCCGCACTGCGACCCACGCCTTCAACAACGCCGTGTGGCCCTGCATTCGCCGCGTCGCCGAGGTGGGGCTGGAGGAGGCGGTGGAGGAAATACCGCGCCTGGCCCGGGGGATTGCCACCAAAGATGGCAAGATCACGAGTGAACCGCTGGCTGCGGCCTATCATGCTGGAAACTGCGCTGGAATGGGAGAGTAGACTATGCCTTGGATGAAAACATACGAGAGCCGTGTCACGACTGCTGAGGAGGCCGTCAGGAGGACCATCAAATCGGGGGACCGCATCTTTCTCACCGGCAACTGCAGCGTGCCACAGAAGCTGATGGCGGCGTTGGTCGATTACGCCCCCGAGTTGGAGAACGTCGAGATCTGCCACGCGCTCACGATCGGATCGAGCGATTACGTCGCGCCCGAGATGGAGGGGCACATCCGCGCCAACTCGCTATTTATCGGCCCCAACGTGCGCAAGGCGGTGCAGGAGGGGCGGGCCGATTTCACCCCTGTGCTCCTCTCAGAGTTCACGCTGCTCTTCAAGAACGGCGTCCTGCCGGTGGACGTCGCCTTCGTCCACCTCTCGCCGCCCGACGAGCACGGCTTTTGTTCCTACGGCATCGAGACCGGCCTGACTAAGTCGCCGGCCGAAGCGGCCAAGATCATCGTCGCCGAGGTCAACGAGAACATGCCCCGCTGCCTGGGCGATTCCTTCATCCACGTCAGCCGCCTGGACTATATCGTGCCGGTGGATTACCCCCTGCTGGAACTGCCGATGACGGAGGGCGGGCTTTCGGACGTCCACATCAAGATTGGCGAGTACATCGCCGAATTGATCCCGGATGGGGCGACGATGCAGATGGGCATCGGCGCGATCCCCGACGCCGTGTTGAACTTTTTGCACCACAAGCGGGACCTGGGGATTCACACCGAGTTGTTCTCCGATAGCGTGATCGACCTGGTCGAGTCCGGCGTGCTCACCAATGCCCGCAAGACACTGCACCCGGGCAAGATCACGGCCGGTTTCATGCTGGGGACGAAGCGGATCTATGAGTGGTCGCACGACAACCCGCTGATCGAGCTGCACCGCACCGAGTACGTCAACGACCCCTTCGTCATCGCGCAGAACTATCGCCAGGTGGCGATCAACTCGGCCATCGAGATCGATCTGACCGGGCAGGTGTGCGCCGATTCGATCGGCCCCAAGCTCTACAGTGGCGTGGGGGGGCAGCTTGATTTTGTCTACGGGGCGTCCCGCTCCGAGGGAGGCGTGCCCATCATCGCGCTGCCGGCCACCGCCAGGGGAGGGACGCTGAGCCGTATCGTGCCCATGCTCAAGCATGGCGCGGGCGTCGTCACCTCCCGCTACCACGTCCACTACGTGGTGACAGAGTACGGGGTGGCCGACCTGTACGGGAAGACGATCCGCCAGCGGGCGCGGGCGTTGATCAACGTCGCCGCGCCCCAGTTCCGGGACGAACTGACGCAGGTGGCGAAGGAACTGAGCTACGTCTAATAAGACCCTAAGGGTCTCCGAGACCCTTAGGGTCTTTCCTGTCTACACGGGCTCGCCGACCAGGTCGTACTCCAGCGCGCCGGTGATGTGCACCGGGACGATCTTGCCGACCGGCAACTCCGCCTGCACCAGTACCAGGCCGTCGATCTCTGGCGCGTCACGGTACGAGCGTCCCACGCTCAGCCCCTCGCCCTGCCCCTCGACGAGTACGTCCAGCGTCCGTCCCACCAACGCCTGGTTCTTGGCCAGCGAGATGGGCTGCTGGACCGCCATCAGCCGCTCGCGTCGTTCCTCCTTGACCTCGGGCGGCACGTTGTCCGCCAACCGGGCGGCCGGCGTGCCCGTCTCGTGGGAGTAGGTGAATACCCCGACGCGGTCGAACCTCATCTCGGCGACAAAGTCGAGCAGCGTCTGGAACTCGGCCTCCGTCTCGCCGGGGTAGCCCACCAGGAAGGTCGTCCGGATGGCGATCTCTGGCATCGCCGCCCGCAGTTGCGCGACGGTGCGGCGCACTCGCTCGACGTCGGCCGGGCGGCGCATGCGCCGCAGCACGCCGGGGTGGGCGTGCTGGAGGGGAACGTCGAGGTAGGGGAGGATCTGGCGGTGGCGGGCCATCGTCTCGATCAACTGCTCCGTGATGCGGTCGGGGTAGGCGTACATCAGGCGGACCCACGGGACCTGCGGCACCGTCGCGGCCAGCCGTTCCAGCAGCTCCGCGAGCCCTTC
>DATKTN010000268.1:0-6331 GCA_035531135.1 Anaerolineae bacterium | reverse complement strand
TTCGTGGCCGGGATCTCTGACCGCCGTGAACGGCACGCTCTTCTTCAGTGCCGATAATGGCAGCAGTGGGAGGGAGTTGTGGGCTCTGGCCACAGTCTATCAGGTGTACCTGCCGCTTATCCTAAAGTGATCGCAGGGCTGTGACGCCAAACTCTCCCCAGCGACCGCCACGCAGTACACCCGGCCCGTACAGCATCCCGGCGCTTCTCCAGCGCCGGGATGCTTTTATTCTCCTCTTTGAGATTGGCGAACTGATCTCGGAGTGCTGCGGCGCGGCGTGGATTGACGCGCTGGTTGCACCGTGGTATAGTACCGCTGCCCGAGAAAAGCGGTAGCCTGGACGCGTCATGTGGCTCAGCAGGGCATGTCTCTCCTTGTGTACCAGTTTGACGGAAGCCGCTACCTCGCGCACCTCGAAGAAGTAATCCGACGCGGACTTGGCCGCCGCACGAGTCACGGTTTGAGGCTTACTCGGGACAGGTCATTTGACGTTGTGATGGGGATGACGACGGTACGGCGCAACAAGCTCCGGACCCTGATTCTATCGGGTATCGCGGTCGTGGCGATCGTTCTTCTGTCCGCTGGCATCTCCGGACTGGAGCTTCTCCCCGGTCGGCCCTTCTCCCTCGAAGGCGCAGAGTTCGAGGCACAGGGACTCGGGCCGTCGCCAGCGGTGGAGGTCATCTTTACCCTGGGCAGGGTGCTTTTCGTCCTCGCCTGGCTGCTCCTGCCCGCCGCCATCATCTACCTGATCAAGTCACCTGAATTCAGGAAGCGGGTGCTCAAGAGCCTCCTGTCCATGCTGCTGTTTTTCGCCATCGTCTATCTGTTCATGCGTGCGCGGTCCGACCTTGGCAGGGGGGGAGAGATCCAATTCCCAGGCGTGCTATCCCCGCCCGAGCCGCTTTCCCCGGCACCCACCGCCGAGTTCGTCGCCGACCCATCCCGGTGGCTCGTCCTGGCGGCCAGCCTGGCCCTCGCCGTGCTTCTCGTCGCATCACTCGTGGGCGTCGCCCGGTTCTTCTGGCGCCGCCGCCGTCGCCCGGTGGGCCCCCTGGGGCGACTGGCGCGGGATGCGCTCCAGGCATTGGAGGCTGGAGCCGACCTGAAGAACACCGTCATCCGCTGCTATTTCGAGATGGCCCGCGTCCTGGACGAGCAGCGGGGGATCAGGCGGCAGCAGTCGATGACGCCCCGCGAATTCGAGCGACGCCTGGAGGAGGAGGGGCTCCCCGGCCAGCCCGTCCGGCAACTGACGCGGCTCTTTGAGGAGGTTCGCTATGGGACCCGGGTCCCCGGCGAACGGGAGGAGCGGCAGGCCATCGCGAGCCTGAGGGCCATCGTCGAGGCGTGCGGGAGTCCGGCGGAGAGGGGGGGGGATGGAGGGGGGAGAGGGGAGAATGGAGGATGGAGAATGGAGAGTGGGGAGTAGAGAATAGAGAATGGAGAATGGAGAATGGAGAGTGGAGAGTGGAGAATGGAGAATGGGGAGTAAATGAGAAGGCGTTTGCTGCTCCTGGCTCTCATACTGCTTCTGGCGGCCCCACTGGTGCTTGTCCTCAGGGACTTTGCCCGCGAGGCGATCGTGGTTCCGCTCCTGTACATCCTCTGGCTGGGGCGGCTCCTGTTTCGAAGCATCCCCCAGCCATTGCTGTGGTCCCTGTTCCTGACGCTCGTCCTGTTTGTCGCCGTGAGAAGCCTGGGCAAGCGTGGAGGGAGCGTGGGGGGGATGCGTGAAGCGGAGGGAGAGTCCCCGGGACGCGTGCGGGTCTGGGCGAGGCGGATCCAACTGGCGGCTCGCGGAGGCTACTCCCGGTGGCGCCTGGCCCACTATCTGCGAAAACTGATCCTGGATGTGCTCACGCATCGCGAACGGCTCACTCCCGAGCAGCTCAAGCGACGCCTGGGAACTGGAGAGGTGCACGCACCGCCGGCGGTTCAGGCGTACCTTCGGGCCGGGCTGATGCCGATGCCTGCCGGACCGATCGGCCTCCTCTCCAGGCTCAGGCAGCAGTTGCGGTCCCGCGCGCGGCCCTCTCCGCTCGACCCCGGCCTGGAGAGCACCGTCCAGTTCCTGGAGAACCAACTGGAGGTTTCACATGACCGTCGAAATCGCTGACGTATCCGCCCTGGCTGGCCGGGTGATCGATGAGGTCGAGCGCGCCATCGTCGGCAAGCGGACGCTCCTGGAAAAGATCATGGCGGCCATCCTGACGGCCGGCGGCCACGTGCTGCTGGAGGACTACCCGGGCCTGGCCAAGACGCTCATCGCCAAGAGCTTTGCCACCGTGCTTGGCCTGGACTTTAAGCGCATCCAGTTCACCCCCGATCTGCTCCCCGGCGACATCACCGGGGGCTACGTCTACGATCGCGCCCCGGACGCGCAGACGTACCGCTTCACGCTGCGCCAGGGCCCGCTCTTCGCCAACATCGTCCTGGCCGACGAGATCAATCGTGCCTCGCCCAAGACGCAGTCCGCCCTCCTGGAAGCGATGCAGGAGGTGCAGGTGACGCTCGAAGGCGAGACGATGAAGCTGCCGCAGCCTTTCATCGTCGTCGCCACCCAGAACCCCATCGAGTACGAGGGGACGTTCCCTCTGCCCGAGGCCCAGCTCGACCGGTTCATCGTAAAGCTCTCGGTCGGCTATCCCTCGCCGCAGGAGGAACAAGAGATCCTGAGACGGAGGCGGGAGCGGCGGCGCGACGAGTTTGACCTGGCCCAGGTGATGGACGCGGCACAACTGCTGGCGATGCGCCAGGCGGTGGAGGAGGTCCACGTCGATCCGGACGTCGAGCGCTACATCGTCGCGCTCACGGCCGAGACGCGCCGACGCGGGCAGGTGGCCGTGGGGGCCAGTCCCCGCGGCTCGCTGGCGCTGCTCAAGCTGTCCCGGGCCTGGGCCGCGCTGCGGGGGCGCGACTATGTGCTCCCCGACGACGTCAAGCTGTTCGTCGGGCCGGCGCTCGTCCACCGGCTGATCCTGGAGCCCGACCTGTGGATGCAGCGGCACGCGGCCGACGAGGTGCTTGCGGCCATCGTCCAGGCGATCCCCGTGCCCGTCATCGCAGGGGTGTGATCGGGAGCCCGGCGATGAGAAGGTTCCTGTTGCTGAGCGGGCTGGCCTACGCGCTGTTCCTCCTGGGACTGGCGACGCTGAGCGGAGGGCTGCTCGCGCTCGCCCTGCCTTCGATCATCTTCCTGGGCGCGGCGCTGCTGTACGGGCCGGAGGAACTCCAGTTGAGGGCCACCCGGACCCTCAGCGCGGAGCGCGTCTCGCAGGGCGCGCCCGTGGTCGTCAGGCTCTCGATCGCCAACGAGGGCTCGCGGCTGGAGGAGGTCCTGGTGGAGGACGTCGTCCCCGGCCTGCTCGAGTTGACCGCCGGGGAGCCGAGCGCGCTCGCCTCGCTCCCGCCCGGTGGGACGGTCGAGCTGGAGTACACCGTGCGGGGGACGCGAGGGATCCTGGACTTTCAGGCCGTCCGGGTGGCGGCGAGCGATCGCCTGGGCCTCTTCCGGCGGCGGGCGATGCTGCCCGCTCCGGGCCGGCTCACGATCCTGCCGCAGGTCCTGCGGCTGCGGCGGGTGGCGATACGCCCACGCCGGACGCGCGCCTACGCCGGGCCGGTTCCCAGCCGGCAGGGCGGCTCCGGCGTCGAGTTCTTTGGCGTGCGGGAGTACCAGGTGGGCGATCCCCGGCGCTGGATCAACTGGCGGGCGAGCGCCCGCCACCCCCGGGCGCTCTTTACCAACGAGTTCGAGCAGGAGCGTATCGCCGACGTGGGGTTGATCCTGGACGCCCGCCAGCGGGTCAACGTCCGGTCGCAGGGCGACGCGCTCTTTGAGCACGCGATCCGCGCCACTGCGTCGCTGGCGGACACGTTCTTGAACGACGGCAACCGCGTCGGGCTGCTCATCTACGGGTGGTTCCGGGACTGGACCTTTCCCGGCTACGGCAAGGTCCAGCGAGAGCGGATCCTGCGCGCGCTGGCCCAGGCCCGCACCGGTGACAGCATGGTCTTTGGCGACCTGGACGCCCTGCCGACGCGCCTGTTTCCCGCCCGGTCGCAGATCGTCCTGGTCAGCCCTCTCTGCGGGGACGACCTGCCGACGCTCATCCGGCTCCGGGCGCGCGGGTACCAGCTCCTGGTCGTCAGTCCGGACCCGGTCACATTCGAGGTCCGCGCGCTGGAATCGCAGCCGTCCGTCGCGCTGGCGGCCCGGATCGCGCACCTGGAGCGGGTGCTGCTATTACGCAAGATGCGACAGGCCGGCATCTGGACCGTGGATTGGCACGTGGACAGGCCATTCGACCAGGCGGTCCACGCGTCGCTGGGCCGGTTGCCCCACTGGTTCCGCGCCGTGGGGGTGGGGCCATGACCAAATCCGCATTCGCAAGATGATTCCCAAACTCTCGCTTGTGAGCATCCTCGTGGCTACGTTCGCGCTGGCGCTGGGCTATGGACTGGGCGGCCTGGGGGTTGGCGCGTCGCTGGTCGCCGCACTGGGGCTCCTCTGGCTGCTCGGCCAGCGGGCCGGCTGGGGCTGGGTGGCTTCGGCGATGCTGGCCCTCTTTGTGGGCGCGGCGGCCGTCGGCACCTGGCTGGGCGTGGGGGCCGGCTGGACGTTGCCCGGCGTCGTGGCAGCGCTTTCCGCGTGGGACCTGGACCACTTTGCCCGGCGGTTGGGGGGCGCAGGGCGGGTCGTAGGGGTGCGCGAGCTGGAGCGGCGCCACCTCTGGCGGCTGCTGATCGTGGATAGCGCTGGCCTGCTGCTCGGCGCGGTCGCGCTGGGGATCAAGCTCAAGTACGGCTTGGGGGTGGCGCTTCTCCTGGGGCTGCTCGCCGTCCTGTGCCTGAGCCGGGCGATCGGCTTCTTGAACCGTGAAATCCGCTGAGCGGTGAGCCACGTGCGCCGTTCGCCACGCGGTCGCTGAGGCGCAGGAGCACCACGCCGGTCAGGATCAGTCCCCCGCCCAGCGTTTGCGGGACGGTCAACCGCTCGCCCAGGAAGACAAACGCCAACGCGGCCGTCATGACCGGCTCCAGCGTGACGATCAGGCTCGCCGTGCTGGCTGGCAGGTGGGTCAGGCTGACCGTGTACAACCCGTATCCCCCCACTGTGGGAACGACGGCCAGCAGCACCAGCAACCCCCATCCCAGCGCCGCCTCACGCCCTCCCCCCGGCCCGGCGGCCAGCGGCCGGGACAGCCACAAGAGCGTGTCGGGGCGTTGTACGAGCAGCAGAAACGTCGCCCCGATGGCGAACGAGTACAACGTGGCCGTCCACGGGTGGACGCCCCGCCGTGACGAGTCTTTGCCCAGCAGGCTGTAGGCGGCGAACGCACCCCCGGTCGCCAGGCCGACGACGATGCCGGCCGGGTTGACCTGCCAGGCGGCCCGGTCGTATGCACCGGACGTGAGCGCGACGCCGGCGATGCTCAAGATGATGGCGACGATCTTGGGTGCGTCCAGCCGCTCGCCCCAGCGGCGCCATCCGATCAGCGCCGTAAAGGCCGGCGCCGTATGGACCAGCACCGTCGCCACCGCCGCCCCGTTGAGCGCGACCGACACCGTCCACATCGCGTTGAACACAGCCAGGACAAGGCCGTAGAGGACGAAAAACGGCACGTGCCGGCGTTCCAGGTGCAGCAGCGGCCGGGCCAGCAGCGCGATGGCCCCGAACACTGTGCCAGCCACGACGAAATCGCGCCAGAACGCCAGCACCAGCGGCGGCAGGTGGAAGCGCGTGGTCAGGTGGCCGATGATGACGGCCGTCGTGGACCAGAAGGCCGTGGCGACGAAAGCGAGGAGATAGCCGCGGGCAGAGGATGGTCTGCGAAGAGAGTTCATGGTGCTCCTGGGTCGAAGCCTGTTGAACCTTGCGAAGGTTTCAAGATCCCCAGGCCAGACAGATCCTTGGCTAACCAAGAATACCGCAATGGCAGAGGCTCCGCGTAACCTTCGCAAGGTTTGCGTGAATCATATCGGGTCTTTCAATCCAGCAGTATCACCGATACCTGTGCGCCCGCTTCCGCGTGGGTCCAGTCCTCCGGGATGATCGCCAGTCCGTTGGCCTTGACCATCGAGCTCAGAATCCCCGACCCCTGCCCGCCCGTGAGATAGGCGCGGTAGTCCCCCTCGTGCGCCTCGACGCGGACGCGCAGATAGTGGCGCCGGCTGTCCTTGTGCTTGACCTCGTCCATCAGCGTGGCCTCGACGGTAGGCCGCTCCCACCCGGTCACCCCCAGCATCTTTAGGATGGCCGGACGGACGAACATCTCGAAGGAGACCATCACCGAGACGGGGTTCCCCGGCAGGCCCAGGACGGGCA
>DATKTN010000267.1:0-3467 GCA_035531135.1 Anaerolineae bacterium | reverse complement strand
CGGCCTGGCGCCGACGTGTGGGCTGGGCAACATCGCCCAGTTCGTGCCCAAGGTGCAGTTGCTCGCCGCCGAGCGACTGGGCACGCCGCTCGAAGCGGTGCGCGTGCTGATGGTGGCCCACCACGCGTTAGGGCCAGCCGTTGTCCGCTCGAAAGTGGACCGCATGCCGCCCTACTTCCTGCGCATCGAGCACGGGCGGATAGCAAACATCCGGCGGATGACAGACATCCGAGGGCAGGACGTGACGGAGGCAGTCGGCGCTGCCGAGTTGCTGGTGGCCCCCTACCGCCGGACGGCTGGCCCGGCGAGCCACTTTCTCACCGCCGGATCGACCGTGCGACTGGTCCGAGCGCTCCTCTCGAACAGCGGAGCGCTGCTGCACGAACCCGCGCCGAACGGGCTACCGGGTGGGTATCCTGTCATCGTCGGCGACGGCGGCGTGCGACCCGCGCCCATCGACGGGCTCACGCTGGAAGAGGCCATCGACATCAACGAACGGTCGCATCGCTTCGACGGCATCGAGCGCATCGAGCCTGACGGCACCGCCGTCTTTTGCCCCGCAGCGGCGGACGTGCTGCGCATCGAGCTGGGCTACGACTGCGACCGCCTCCCGCCTGAAGAGTCCGAGGGACGGGCGAAGGAGTTAATAGCCCGATTTCGGGAGTATGCGGAGCGGCATGGCGTGTGTCTAGGAGGTGAACATGCCCCGCGACATTCCCATCGGTAACGGCTCGCTCCTGGTCAACTTTGACCAGGCATATCAGTTGCGCGATATCTATTGGCCGTACGTTGGCCAGGAGAATCACACCGACGGCCATCCCTGCCGCTTTGGCGTCTGGGTGGACGGGCGCTTCACCTGGGTGAACGACGACGGCTGGTCGCGCACGCTGGCCTATGAACACGACACGCTCGTCACCCAGGTCACGCTGTACAATCCGGCGCTGAACTTGAGGCTGGTCTGCCAGGACACAGTCGACTTTCACGAGGATCTCTACCTGCGTCAGATCACCGTCGAGAATATGGACGAGGATGAGCGAGCGGTACGCCTCTTTTTCGCCCACGATTTTCACATCAGCGGCCACGAGGTGGGCGACTCGGCCTATTACGAGCCGGAGCGCCGCGCCGTATTTCACTACAAGCGCAAGCGCTGGTTCATGGCCAACACGGCAAAGAAGGGGCCCGCTGGCTGGACGCTCGGCGTGGACCAGTGGGCGGTCGGCACAAAGGAAGCGCAGGGCAAGGAGGGCACCTGGCGCGACGCGGAGGATGGCCACCTGTCCGGCAACGCCGTCGCCCAGGGTAGTGTCGACTCCGTGGTGGCGCTGCACCTCGACGTCCCCGGGCGCGGCGAGGCGACGGGTTGGTATTGGATCGCGGTGGGCGACGACTTTAAACAGGTCACGCGCATCAACCGCGCCGTGCGCCAGAGAGGACCGCAGACGTTCCTCGACCGCACGCGCGATTACTGGCGCTTGTGGGTCACGAAAGAGGACGAGGATTTCGGCGACCTGCCCCACCTGGTCTGTAGCCTGTACCGGCGCAGCATGCTCGTCCTGCGCACCCAGATTGACAACGGCGGGGCGATCGTCGCCGCCAACGATTTCGACATCGCGCACTACGGCCGGGATACCTACTCCTACGTGTGGCCGCGCGACGGCGCGCTCGTGGCTGCGGCGCTGGTCGACGCGGGCTACTCGCAGGTGCCCCGGCGCTTCTTCGACTTCTGCCACCACGCCATCACCGACGAAGGGTACCTGCTCCACAAATACAACCCCGACGGATCGCTGGCCTCGTCGTGGCACAGTTGGTACGTGGACGGACGCAAGGAGCTGCCGATTCAGGAGGACGAGACCGCGCTTGTGCTATGGGCGCTATGGCGTCACTTCCAGCGCTTCCGCGATGTCGAGTTCATCAAGCCCCACTACCGCGGCCTGGTCATCCGCGCGGCCAACTGGTTGGTCGACTATCGAGACGGGGCCAGCGGCCTGCCGCTGCCCTCGTGGGACTTGTGGGAGGAGCGACGGGGCGTGCTGGCCTGGACGGTCGGCGCGACCTGGGGGGGCTTGCAGGCCGCCGCCAACTTCGCCGCCGCCTTTGGCGAGCGCGACCTGGCCGACACGTATCGCAGCGCTGCCGCCGAGATCCGGGCCGGGGCCGAGGCGCACGTGTGGTCCCCGGACGCGGGCTGCTTCTCGCGCATGATCAACCAGCGAACGGACGGCGGGTGGGACGTGGACCCGACAGTGGACGCCTCGCTCATTGGCCTGTGGTACTTTGGCATGTTCGCCCCCGATGATCCCCGGATCGTGGCGACGATGCAGACCGTGCACGACCGGCTGTGGGTCAAGACCGGCGTGGGCGGCGTGGCCCGCTATGAGAACGACACCTACTACCAGGTCAGCCAGGACATCGCGAACGTGCCTGGCAACCCGTGGTTCATCTGCACACTGTGGCTGGCCCAATGGCACATCGCGACGGCACAGACGGTGGACGACCTGCAACCGGCTCTCGAGATCCTGGACTGGGCCGCGGCCCACGCGCAGCCCAGCGGCGTCATGGCCGAGCAGGTGCACCCCTACACCAACGCGCCGCTGTCGGTCAGCCCGCTCACCTGGAGCCACGCCACGCTGGTGATGGCCGTGCGCGAATATGTGGCCCGGCGGGCAGCACTGGAGGAGTGAGGGTCCCTGGTCCAACCCAATTCCAACGTTCTTCAACCAAGCTCGACCGCAGTCCCAACCAGAACCGTCGGCTTGGGTCTGTTTTCTATGCTAGAATGATCGTGTCCCTGCACTGCAAAAGGAGGAAGAACACCATGATCAAGCGTATTCTGGGTATCCTGCTGGCCCTCGCCGGGGCTCTCGGCATCCTGCTGTGTGCGCTGGGCGTCCTGTACGTCTGGCGTGCGGCCGACCGTGTGGCGGCGGCGGCCGACGACGCGATGGGCTTGCTGGCGGACACGTTGGACAACGTGGAACGCTCGCTGGACGTGGCCTCGACGACGCTGGACGACGCAGTGACCGCCGTGGAGGCGCTCCACGCGACCACGCTCGGCGTAGGGGAGACACTGTCCAGCACCCGCCCGACATTGGACGGGATGGCGGACCTGGCCGAAGACGACCTGGCCGGGAGCATCGCATCCACGCGGGAAGCTCTGGAGGTGATGGCGGAGACGGCGGGCGTGATCGATCGCACGATGCGCGGGCTGAGCCAATTGGGCATAGGAGACTATGACCCCGACGTCCCGCTGGATCAGGCCATTTCGGCCGCCGGCGAGGACCTGGAGCCGGTGCCGGACGGCCTGCGCCAGATGGGCGATGGCTTGCGTCAAACGGGCGCCAGCTTGCAGAGCGTGCAGGGCGGCATCACACAGATGGGGGACCACATCCTCGAGATTGGCAAGGACGTAGGCAGCGCCAATCTAGTCCTCGGCAGCCAGACAGACGTCGTGCAGCGACTTCAGGAGC
>DATKTN010000266.1:0-2360 GCA_035531135.1 Anaerolineae bacterium | reverse complement strand
TTTTTGACGATGCACGCGCTGCTCGAGCCCGGCGACGAGGTCGTCGTGCTGACGCCATGCTACGACTCGCTGGCCAACGTGGCCGAGTACCTGGGCGCTCGCGTCGCCCGCTGGCAGGTGACGGAGGCCGACGAGCCGCCGGACGGCCCGGGGGGCTGGCGGCTCGACCTCGACGCGCTGGAACGGCTCGTCACGCCGCGCACCAGGCTGGTCGTCCTCAACTTTCCCCACAACCCCACCGGCTACCTGCCGTCCCACGACGAATGGCGGCGCATCGTCCACATTGTCGAGCAGGCCGGCGCGTGGCTCTTCTCCGACGAGATGTACCGGGGCCTCGAGTACGACCCCGCCGCGCAGTTGCGCTCCGGCTGCGACCTGTATGAGCGCGCGATCACGCTCGCCGGCCTGTCCAAGACCTGCGGGCTGGCGGGCCTGCGCGTCGGCTGGCTGGCGCTGCAGGACACACCGCTGCGGGATCGCATCCTGGGCTGGAAGGACTATACGACCATCTGTGCCAGCGCGCCGAGCGAGGCTCTGGCCCAGATCGCGCTGCATGCCGGTGACGCGCTCCCCGAGCGCAGCCGGCGGATCATCCAGGACAACCTGGCGCTGACGGAGCCGTTCTTCGAACGCTGGCGAACCGTCTTTCGCTGGAACCGGCCCCAGGCGGGTTCGGTGGCGCTCGTCGGCCTGCGCGGCCGGTCCGCGCGCGACTTTAGCAACCGGCTGGTGACCGAACAGGGCGTGCTGCTCCTGCCCAGCACCGGCCTCGGCTTTGGCGACGGCCACGTGCGCTTTGGCCTGGGGCGGCGCACCTTCCCCGCCGGCCTGGAGCGACTGGATCGTTACCTGGCGAACCTGGCAGATTCGGTATGATGGGGCAGTCCCGGCAACGGCACCAGCAATTTCCGTTATGGAGTTCGTAGTAACGACTTCAGTCGTTCTTTCTGCGCAACCAGCGACTGAAGTCGCCACTACAAAGCTATACCACGTGACGATAATGCAAAGACGGGAATTGCTGCAACGGCACGCGCGCACACCACGGAGGTCAGGCAGATGAGATTCCCGCGCCGCAGTGGCATCCTGCTGCACCCCACGTCGCTCCCCGGCCGGTTCGGCATCGGCGACCTGGGCGACGCAGCCTACCGGTTCGTGGATTTTCTGGCCGCCTCCGGCCAGTCCTACTGGCAGGTGCTCCCCCTGAGCCCGACCGGCTACGCCGATTCTCCCTACCAGACGCTCTCCGCCTTTGCTGGCAACCCGATGCTCATCAGCCCTGACAGGCTGGTGGAGACCGGCCACCTGTCGGCAGTGGACCTGGAGGGTGTTCCCGCCTTCCCCGACGACCGTGTGGATTTCGGGCCGGTCATCCGTTACAAGACGGACCTGCTCGACCGGGCCTTTGCCAACTTCCGGGCCCACGCTCCCGCCAGCCAGCGGACGGCCTTTGCCCGCTTCTGCGACGCACAGGCGTTCTGGATGGACGACTTTGCACTGTTCATGGCCTTGAAAGAGGCGCACGACCTCGGTCCCTGGCACGCGTGGGAGCCGGAGGTCGTCACCCGGCAGCCGGAATCGCTGGCCCGCTGGCGGGGGCGGCTGGCCGGCGAAATCGAAAACCAAAAGTACCGCCAGTGGCAGTTCTTTGAGCAATGGCTGGCCGTCAAGCGGTACGCCAACGAGCGGGGCATCCGCATCATCGGCGACATCCCCATCTTTGTCTCCATGGACAGCGCCGACGTCTGGGCCAACCCCCACCTGTTCCACTTTGACGCGGCGCTCCGGCCAACAATCGTCTCCGGCGTGCCCCCCGACTATTTCAGCGCGACGGGGCAACTCTGGGGCCACCCGCTCTACCGCTGGGAGGTGATGGCCCAGGAACGGTACGCCTGGTGGATCGCCCGTTTCCGCATGGCGTTCACGCAGGCCGACGTCGTGCGGATCGATCACTTTCGCGGTTTCTACAACTACTGGGAGGTCCCGGCGGACGCGGAAACCGCCGTCGTCGGCCGGTGGGTGCACGGCCCCGGCGCCGACTTTTTCCACGCCGTCACCGCTGCGCTGGGCGAGGTGGCGATCATCGCCGAGGACCTGGGCGATTTCGACGCGGAATCGCGCGCTGGCGTCGACGCGTTGCAGGCCGAGTTCAGGTATCCCGGCATGAAGGTGCTCCAGTTCGCTTTCGGCACCGGCCCGAGCGATCCCTTCCTGCCCCACAACTTTACTCGTGAGTGGTTCGTGTACACCGGCACGCACGACAACGACACGACCGTCGGCTGGTACCAGGTCAGCGCTACGGAGGCGGAGCGGGACTATGCCCGCAAGTACCTGGGCAGCGACGGCTCGGACATCGCCTGGGA
>DATKTN010000265.1:0-3259 GCA_035531135.1 Anaerolineae bacterium | reverse complement strand
CGGGCTGGTCGGGACGAACCCGGCGCTGGAGACAGAGGCCCGCCAGGCGGCCGAGAAGGAGGTCCTGGACGCGGCGCTGGAGGACGGCATCCTGGAGATGGCGCAGCGGAACGCCGAGATGTACGTGCGGCAGCTCATCATAGCGCTGGGCTTTGTCGACGTCATCTTTGCGGAGGGCGTCCCGAGCCCGGCCCCGACCGTGACGCCGACGGCGGTGCCGTAGTCACGGGTGCTCGCTCACGCCCTCCCGGGCCGCCACCGCTGCGCGGGGCGTGGCCGGAACGCGTTTCGGATATCCTCCAGCGTCACCAGGCCCAGGAAGCGCCTCCCTTCGACGACCGAGATCGCCGAGCTGCCGCTGGCCTGCATCTTGTGCTGGAGATCGAGCAGCGTGTCGCTGGACCGCGCCACGGGGAAATCCGTGCGCATCACCTGCCCGACGAGCACGTTGGGCCCGTACCTCTGGAACCCCTCCGCCACGCCTTCCCGCGTGAGCACGCCGACCAGGAGGTCATGGTCAAAGACCGCGAAATCTCGCTGGCCGCTGCGCAGTGTGAGGTCGATCGCGCGCCGCAGCGGATGATGCGGCGAGAGCGATATGCCCCCGTGCGCCAGCGCGGCTGCTGCTGGCATCTCCTGCAGTGCCGTCTTCAACTGCGCCCCGCGCCACTCCTGCTCCGCCCCGGCAATGATGAACGCGGCGACCAGCACCAGGTTCAACCCGCCGCCGAACAGCCCCACCAGGCCGAGGACCACGGCCAACCCCTGCCCGACGCGCGCGGCGATGCGGGTCGCGTCCAGATCGCCCATCCGCGACGCCAGCAGCGCCCGCAGCACCCGCCCGCCATCCATCGGGAAGGCGGGCAGCAGGTTGAAGAGCGCCAGCCCCACGTTGGCCGCGAGCAGGTCGACCAGCAGCCTCTCCCAGCCCAGCGTGTTCAGCCGGCTCCACAGCAGGTCCAGGCCTCCCAGCGCGCGCCAGCCCAGCAGCGGCAGCGCGATCGCGCCCAGTATCGCCGCCAGCGCGACGTTGACGGCCGGCCCGGCCACAGCCATCCACAACTCCTGCCTGGGATGGGCCATCTCGCCGTCCAGGCGTGCCACCCCGCCGATGGGCAGCAGCGTGATGTCGCGCACCTTCGCGCCGTGGCGCCGTGCCACCAGGCTGTGCCCCAGTTCGTGCAGCGTCACGAACAGGAACAGCAGGCTGATGAACGCCACCCCGTATAGTGCGCCCGCCAGGCCCAATCCCTGCCGCACGCCCCAGTCCAGTGCCGCCCAGATCAACACGAGTGCGAACGTCCAGTGCACCCGAATCTCGATTCCCTTTACCTTTGCGATCGGAAAAGACCGACCCATGAGCAAATACCTCCAGTCACTCATCAAACGTGAGTGTAATATGTGATGCGTGAGCGAAATTTACGTTTCACGCATCACGTTTCACGCTTCACGCTTCCCATCCATTCGGTGCAGTATACCCCGGCACCGTTAGAAGAGTGTGAACGGCGCGTTAGAAATAGGTTAGCGTTGCGTTGACAACACCTGGTTTCCCTCTTATACTATCAGCCGACCAATCGACCACCTGACTAACCGACCAATGCGTTACAAGGTCCAGCCCGAGGATTTTATCGTCGAGGAGCAGATCCGGCTCTCGCTCGCGCCCAGCGGCCCCTTCGCCGTCTACCGCGTGCGCAAGCGCGGCGTGACGACGCTGCGCGTGCAGGCGCAGGTGGCGCGCGCGCTGGGTGTGTCGCAGTCGGCGGTCGTCGCGCCGGCGCTCAAGGACAAGGACGCCGTCGCGGTGCAACACCTCGCCGTGCGCGGTACCGGCCCCGCGCGGTTGGCTGGCGACGGGTTCGTCGCCGAGTTCCTGGGCCGCAGCCCGCGCCCCCTCGCGCCCGCCGATGTCGTCGCCAACCGGTTCACCGTCGTGCTGCGGGACCTCTCGGCTGACGAGGCAGCGCGCGTCCAGGAGCGGTTGGCCCAGGTGGCCCGGTCCGGCCTGTCCAACTACTTTGACCAGCAGCGCTTTGGCTCACTGGCCCCCGGCGAGGAGCCCATCGGCAAGCGCATCCTGCGGCGGGACGCCGAGGGCGCGCTGCGGGCCTACCTCACCCAGCGCTTTGCCGGCGACCCCGAACCGGTGCGGGCGTTCAAGGCGTTTGCCGCTGCCCACTGGAGGGATTGGGACGCGCTCTTCGACGCCGCCCCGCGCCCCTCCAACTTTCGCTCCGTCCTCACCTACCTGCGCGACCATCCAACTGAATACCGCAAGGCGCTCAACCTGGTCACCCGGCGGCTCCTGAGCCTCTACCTGGCGGCCTACCAGTCTCTCCTGTGGAACCGCATCGCGGGCCGATACCTGTCGGCCTGGCTGGGGGAACCGGCTGCCCACGTCGAGATCGCGACCGACCGCCTGCCCCTCTACTACGAGCTGCCCCCCCACTTTGACCGCGACCTCACCATTCCCCTCCCCCACCACCGCGCCACCTACCCAACCCTCCCCCACACCCCAAGCCCCCCACGTAGTGGGGGGTTCGGTGACAGCTTCCCCAGGAGGTCCGATGACCGCATCCCAAGCCCTCCACGCAATGGGGGGGCCGGTGACCATGTGCCAAGCCTCCCACGTAGTGGGGGGTCCGGTGACAGCTTCCCCAGGACGTCCGGCGACCACTCCCCCATCCTGTCCACCATCGCCGCCCAGGTCCTGGCAGAGGAAGGGCTGACCCTCCACGACCTCAAGGCGCGTATCCTGAAAAAAGCCTACCTGCCCAGGGGCAACCGCCCGCTCCTCCTCTTCCCCCAGGACCTATCCACCTCCCTCCCCGAACCCGACGACCGCTTCCCTGGCCGCCACAAACTCACCCTCACCTTCACCCTCCCCCGGGGCAGCTACGCCACGCTGGTGATCAAAACCCTATCGCTCTGAACGCATCACGTTTCACGCTTCACGTTTCACGCATCACGCATCACGCATCACGTATCAAGGAGGCCCCATGCGCACCCAAATCAACCACACGACCCTTGAGCTGATCCGGTCCGACATCACCGACCTGTCCACCGACGCCATCGTCAACGCCGCCAACGAACACCTGGCCCACGGAGGCGGCGTCGCCGGCGTCATCTCCCGCCGGGGCGGCCCGGCCATCCAGCGCGAGAGCGACGCCTGGGTGCGCCAGCACGGCCGGGTGCTGACCGGCTCCGCCGCCATCACCTCCGGCGGCCGCCTCAAGGCCCGCTACGTCATCCACGCGGTCGG
>DATKTN010000264.1:0-9546 GCA_035531135.1 Anaerolineae bacterium | reverse complement strand
CGTCGACGACGACCAGATCTCCCCTCTCAAAATCACCGCGCAGCAACTTGACGCTGAGAGGGCTCTCCACGTAGCGCTGTAAGGCACGGCGCAGCGGCCGGGCGCCAAACTGGGAGTCAAATCCCTCGAGGGCCAGCCATTGGCGGGCAGCATCTGTCAGTTCGACTGCCAATCCCCGCTCCGTCAACCGTTCGTCGATCTCTTCCATCTGCAGATCGACGATGCGTTCCACATCTTCGACCGTGAGGTTGTTGAAAATGATGATCTCGTCCACACGATTGAGGAACTCGGGCCGGAAGGTCTTTTTAAGCGCCTTTTCGATCTCGCGATGGCTCTCATCCTCGTCGTGGTCATCGTCGCCGGCCCGCAGGAAACCGAGCGTTCCCCCCTTGCGCGCATACTGCGTCCCCACGTTCGACGTCATAGTCACGACCGTGTTACGGAAATCCACGAGGTGGCCTTGCCCGTCAGTCAGCCGCCCATCGTCCAGAATCTGCAACAACGCGTTCCACACGTCAGGATGTGCCTTCTCGATCTCATCGAACAGTATGACGCGATAGGGCCGCCGGCGCACGGCCTCAGTCAACTGACCACCCTGTTCGTAGCCAATGTAGCCAGGAGGTGCGCCGAAAAGACGGCTGACGGTGTGATATTCCCGGTATTCGCTCATGTCGATGCGCAGCAGCGCATCTTCGTCGTCAAAGAGGAACCAGGCCAACGCCTTGGCCAGTTCGGTCTTGCCCACGCCAGATGAACCCAGAAAGATAAAACTGCCGATTGGGCGGTGTGGGTCCTTGAGGCCCGAGCGGGCACGACGGATGGCGTCGGAGACGGCTGCCACGGCTTCGTCCTGCCCAATGATGCGCTGGTGCAGTGCGTCCTCCATGCGCAGCAGTTTCTCCGCCTCCGTCTCCATCATCTGGGCGACTGGGATGCCGGTCCAACTGGCGACCACCTCGGCGATGTCCTCTTTCCCGATGGTCTCGTCGAGTTGATGTTCCTGCTGCCACATCTCGCGCCTGAGGTTGAATTCAGCCTGGACGTTGATGCGCTCTGTCTTAAGCTCAGCGGCCCGTTTGTAGTTTTCTAATGCGCTGGCGGCATCGATCTCGGTCTGGAGGCGCTGGAGTTCCAACTGCATGGCCTTCAGTTCGGGAGGAAGCGTGTAGAGCGCGACCCGCAGTTTGGCTGCTGCCTCGTCCATCAGGTCGATCGCCTTGTCAGGCAGGCGCCGGTCCGAGACGTAGCGCTGTGAGAGACGCGTCGCAGCCATGATGGCCTCATCGGAGATGCGCACCTTGTGGTGGGCCTCGTAGCGGTCGCGCAGCCCGCGCAACATCTCGATGGTCTCCTCAACCGTCGGTTCCTCGACGAACACAGGGGCAAAACGTCGCTCCAGCGCACCGTCGCGCTCGATATACTGACGGTACTCGTCCAGCGTCGTCGCGCCAATGCACTGCAACTCGCCCCGGGACAGGGCTGGCTTCATCATGCTCGACGCATCAAGCGCCCCCATACCAGATCCCGCACCGACGACGTTGTGCAATTCGTCAATGAAGAGGATGATCTCGCCCTCGGCGCGTTGAATTTCCTCGATGACTCCTTTCAGCCGTTCCTCGAATTCTCCCCGGAAGCGGGAGCCAGCGACCATCGCGGCCAGGTCCAGTTGGACCACCTTTTTGCCGATCAGTATCTCCGGCACGTCGTCGCTGGCGATCTTTTGGGCCAGACCCTCGATGATGGCGGTCTTGCCCACCCCTGGTTCTCCAATAAGAACGGGGTTGTTCTTTGTGCGGCGGCTGAGAATCTGGATCACGCGCAGAATCTCATCGTCCCGCCCGATGACCGGGTCTAGCTTTCCCTCGCGCGCCATCTGCGTCAGGTCGCGACTGAACTTTTCCAGCAGGCGATAGCGCGTCTCTGCCCTGCGGTCGGTCACGCGCTGTCCCCCACGAACGTCCTTGATGGCGTCGTAGATGCGGTCTTTGGTCACGCCACTCTCGCGCAGGATGCGGGCCACAGGCGTGTTGCGCTCGCCGGCGATGGCCAGGAAGAGATGCTCCGTCGAGATGTAGTCATCCTTCAGCCGGTTCGCTTCGTCGTTGGCCTGGTCGAGCACGCGCTTGACGCGTGGGGTGATAAAGACCTGACCCACGCCCCCGCTGCCGTAGATGCCGGCCTTGGGGCTGGCCCTCAGCACGTCATCGAGTCGCTGTTGCACCTGGTCGACGTCTACCCCCAGCCGCTCCAGGATCTGTGGAATCACGCCCTCCGGCTGTTCCAGCAGTGCTACGAGAATGTGTTCAATGTCAACCTGCGTGTGGCCATAGCGCGCCATGATCTCGACCGCCCGTTGGGCTGCGTCCTGTGCGCGCTCTGTGAAACGATCCAATCTCATCATTACCTGACAATCCCCCCTAGTCCCACACTCTGCTGTCCGAGTGAATTATACCGCACATCGTCCTATCGGACAAAGAAGGACGGTGCCGGGCGCCGCGCCTGGGCAGCAACCCGGCACCGACACCAGATACCGCTCCACGACCACCGGCGTTCATTCCGTCCGCTCAAACGCTACCTGGCCATCGGGGGCGTCCACCCGCACCCTGTCACCCTCGGCAAACTCGCCCCGTAGCAGTGCCAGCGCCAAAGGGTCCTGCACCTCGCGCTGGATGACCCGCTTGAGCGGTCGTGCCCCGTAGACGGGGTCATAACCGGCGTCGGCCAGGTGCTGCCGGGCGCCATCGGTCAACTCGAGCCCGATGTGACGCTCGGCCAGCAGGTCGTGCAGGTGGCGCATCTGGATGTCCACGATCCGCAGCAGGTCCTCCTTCGTCAGGCTGCGGAAGAGGATAATCTCGTCGATACGGTTCAGGAACTCGGGCCGGAAGGTGCGGTCCATTTCCTCCACCACCCGATCCCGCGCTGCCTCGACGCCCAGTTCCTTGATCCAACGGCTGCCGATGTTGCTGGTCATGATGACGATGGTGTTGGTGAAATCAACGGTACGTCCGTGTCCATCGGTGAGTCGGCCCTCGTCGAGCAACTGGAGGAGTGCGTTAAAGACATCGGTGTGGGCCTTCTCGATCTCGTCGAAGAGGACCACGCTGTAGGGCCGGCGACGGACTGCCTCGGTCAACTGGCCACCCTCGTCGTAGCCCACGTAGCCGGGCGGTGCGCCGATGAGCCGGGAGACGGTGTGCCGCTCCTGGTACTCGCTCATGTCGATGCGTACGATGGCTTCCTCGGTATCGAAGAGGAACTCGGCCAGGGCCCGGCCCAACTCGGTCTTGCCGACCCCAGTCGGCCCCAGGAAGATGAAGGTGCCGATGGGGCGGTTGGGGTCCTGGAGCCCAGCCCGGGCGCGGCGGACGGCGTTGGATACGGCCTGCACGGCTTCGTCCTGGCCCACCACGCGCTGGTGGAGGGCTTCCTCCATCCGCAACAGCTTCTCCATCTCCCCTTCCAGCAATTTGGAGACGGGGATGCCAGTCCACTCGGCCACGACTTCGGCCACGTCCTCGGAGCCGACCTCCTCCTTGAGGAGTGGGCGATCTGCCTGCAACTGGCGCAGTCGCTCCTCCTGTTCCTGCAGTTGGCGCTCCAGTTCGACGAGAGTGCCGTACTGCAGCTCGGAGGCTCGTGCATAGTCCATGGCCCGCTGAGCCTCCTCGATCTGGTGGCGTACCTGCTCGCTTCGCACCTTCGTGTCCCGGATGGCCTGGATGGCGGCCTTCTCTTGCTCCCAGCGGGTGCGCAGTGCAGCGCTGTGCTCCTGCAAGTCGGCCAGTTCCCGCTCCAGCTTGTTCAATCGTTCCTTGCTGGCCTTGTCCTTCTCTTTCTTGAGCGCCTCCCGCTCGATCTCCAGTTGCATAATGCGCCGGTCGACCTCGTCCAGTTCACCGGGTTTGGAGTCGATCTCCATGCGTAGCCGCGAGCCTGCTTCATCGACCAGGTCAATCGCTTTGTCGGGCAGATGCCGGTCTGCGATGTACCGGTGGCTGAGCGTCGCCGCTGCGATGACGGCTGCGTCCTGGATGCGCACGCCGTGGTGCACTTCGTATCGCTGCTTGAGTCCACGCAGGATGCTGATCGTGTCCTCCACCGATGGCTCGTCCACGTACACCGGCTGGAACCGCCGCTCCAGCGCTGCGTCCTTCTCGATGTACTTGCGATACTCGTCCAAGGTCGTCGCGCCGATGGCGTGCAGTTCGCCACGGGCGAGCATCGGCTTGAGCATGTTGCTGGCGTCCATCGCACCTTCGGCAGCGCCTGCCCCGACGACGGTGTGCAACTCGTCAATGAACAGGATGATCTCGCCAGCGGCGTCGGTCACTTCCTTGAGCACCGCCTTCAGCCGCTCCTCGAACTCGCCCCGATACTTGGCGCCGGCGATCAGCGCGCCCATGTCGAGCGCGACGAGTCGCTTGTTCTTCATTCCTTCGGGTACGTCGCCGCGCACGATGCGCTGCGCCAGCCCTTCGACGATGGCGGTCTTGCCCACACCCGCGTCGCCCACCAGGACCGGGTTGTTCTTGGTCCGGCGGCTGAGGATACGCATCACTCGCCGGATTTCCTCGTCCCGCCCGATGACCGGGTCCAGCTTCCCTTGCCGGGCCAACACGGTCAGGTCACGCCCGTACTTTTCCAGCGCCTGGTAGGTGGCCTCGGGATGCTGGCTGGTGACCCGCTGGCTGCCACGAATGGCAGTCAGCGCCCGTAGCACGGCGTCCCCAGTGACGCCGTAGGCGGCCAGGAAGCGGGATGCCTCGCCTCCATGGGCTCCGGTGAGCGCCAGCAGCAGGTGCTCGGTGCTGACGTAGTCGTCGCGCATGCGGGCGGCCGCCTTCTGGGCCTCGTCGAACGTGCGTGACAATTCGCGCGAGAGACCCACCTGCGTCGTCGCCCCATAGACTTTGGGTTTGCGCTGTAGCTCCCCCTCCAGCGCCAGCGCCATCTCGCCTGGATTGGCCTCCAGCTTTTGGATGATTTGAGGCACGATGCCATCCGACTGGCGCAGGAGTGCTAACAGCAGATGCTCTGGCTCGACCTGGCCGTGGCTATGTTCCCCGGCCACCGATTGAGCGCCGATAATTGCCTCTTGCGCTTTCTGCGTGAATTTGTCTAGATCCATGCTTTTTCACCAGGTGCAGATTGGGTTAGTTGGAGTGAGATGATATCCAGTGTGGACCTTGGCTGAAACGTGAAACGTGATGCGTGAAACGTGAAACGTGATGCGTGAAACGTGAAACGTGATGCGTGATGCGTAAGACGTAATTGCGGTTCGCGGCCTGTGTTCGGCACGCTGGATTCACTCCCAGACTATTGCGAACAGATTGTATCGGGACTGCATTAGAGGGACAATAGCGCAGTATTGGATTTGTGTAAGAACGGTGAACTGGAGGGGGCGTGGGAAAACGCCAGGCGTGTGCGCCGCTGCTGGCAAGTCCCTGTAGGGGCGCGATCACGAATCCGTGCCACAAGCGAAAGGGGGCCGCTGCCGTGGCCCCCGCTCCGTTGTTTTCTCTCATCCGGTGTTGTCTTGGTACCCGCGTCCTAATACCTCAACAGCGCCCCCACGCCGAACTCGGCGATCTTGGGGTGATCGCCCACCACCTCCACCTTGCCACCATCTTCGATCACCTTTGTCACCAGCGCCTCGGTCGCATCAGAGATCTCGGCGAACTCACCGCCGCAGAAAGGGCACACTTTCAACGCGTGGTCCGTGATGTAGGCGCAGTTGCGGCACTGATAACCGGGCTGGTGGTAGTCACGGGCGATCACCAGTGTCTGGATGCGGCCCTCGTGGGCCGCGCCGAGCGTGTCGCCCAGGCGGATGACGCCCCCACGGCCCTTGGCTGCCGCGGTGAATACCGCATTCACCAGGGCCGCCTCTCGTTCTTTCTCCACCCGGTGCAGGATCTCGAGCGATTGCCTGCGTATCTCTAGCTCCGATGCGTTCATATCAGCATTGAGCGAACCGATCACAATGTCCTGTAGCGATTTGGGCAGCGCCTCGCGGAACTGGGTCGCCGTCGGCTCAGCGCCGGCGACGATGAGGCGCTGCGGCTTGTGCTTGCGGCAGAAGCGCTCCGTCACCTTGACCGCCTCGCGGATGTTGCGCTGTGCGATCTCCTCCTCGCGCCGGCCTGAAATAGGGGCACCTCCGCGACGTCCGGCCCCGCCCGACGAGCCGCGTCCTTTCTTCAATTTGCGTACTTCCTCCCCCACATATCCATCGCTCAATTGCAGCTCGCTCATCTCAAACAGCGACAGCCGCACCTCCTGCCGGTCTACCTGCGCCACCGCATAGTTGCCATAGGCATCCACCAGCGCCGCCAGCGGCCAGATGTAGGGTTTGTGGGCCACCGTTACCCCGGAGGCGACGGGAACTGCCAGGGAATACGTGCGCCAGAATCCCTCTTTGGCACCGGAGAAGACGATCACTCCCCGACCTGACCAATCGTACTCGTGGTCAAAAAACTGCTCCACGGCTGCCATGTCTCTAGGCGCGGCGATCCCTTCCACCCGTTTCAGCATTTGTCGCAGGGCCAGTTTATATTCATCCGTTGTATGCTCCGTCGGGTCCACGTTCAGATAGACGCTCAATATCGGCGTCTCAGCCTGATACGCTGCCAGTTCGCGCAAGTCTTCTTGTTTGAACATCGCTTTTACCCCCTTGCTTTGTATTAGTCGTAAGCGGTTAGCAGTTAGCCATTGGCTGTTGGCGACCCTCCGATCAGCAATACTCTTCCCTGATTCCTAAAGATACTTATGGTCTCTCCCCCAACATCACCGGAATCTCCAGTTCCTCTCCATCGCGAATAACGGTCAACGTGACCTCCTGCCCCACCTCGGTTTCACGGACCAGATAGGCGATCAAGTCGTCAAAGTCACGCAACTTGGTTCCGTCAATGGCGACGATGATGTCGCCACCCGCGTTGACCGTTGTCCCCATGACCTCGACCTCGTGGTTACCACCCCGCAAACCGGCCTGGGCTGCGGCGGTCCCCGGCGTGACCTCGTCGATGAGTGCCCCGTGAGTCACCGGCAATCCCAGCGGACCCGCCAATTCCGCCATGGTGAAGCGAGTGTCATAGCTGATGCCCAGATAAGGATATCGATAGGCACCCTCCTCGATCAGGGTGGGCACTATGCGTTTGACCGTGTTGACCGGTACGGCAAACCCGATACCCGAGTTGGTGCCTGTCGTCGAGCGGATGGCCGTGTTCACCCCGATCACTCTCCCGCGGATGTCCAGAAGCGGCCCTCCGGAGTTGCCCGGATTGATGGCTGCGTCGGTCTGAATAATCTCGGGGTTAGAAAAGCGGCCGGTGCCCTGGAGCACCTGGGCTGGCAACGTACGCCCCAGTGCGCTGACGATCCCGACGGTCATGGTCCCCTCCAGCCCAAAGGGATTGCCGATGGCGACGACCCGCTGTCCCACCTGGAGTGTGCTCGAATCGCTCAATTCCAGTGGCACCAACCGTTCGGGCGGAAGATCCACCTGGATCACGGCTAGGTCGGAGTAGGGGTCCAGGCCCAGGATTTGGGCATCCGCCACACCACCATCGGAGAAGACGACGCGCAGAGCGTCGGCCTGCTCGACGACGTGATTGTTGGTGACGATTTGTCCTTCCGTATCTATCACGAAGCCAGACCCGCTGCCAAGTGGCGCGAGTGTTCCTCCGTCGTTCACCAGGACCTCGATGTATACCACGGCTGGGTTGACCCGTTGGTATAGATTGACCAGCAGAGAATCCTCCGTGTCCACCGCAGCGATGGCCTCCTCTGACAGGGGAGTGGGAGTCACGACCAGCACCAGGGGCTCAGGCATCAGCCGCGCAGCCGGGGTAGGCACAAACAAAAGCTCCTGGCTGTTACAGGTACAAGCCAGCGCGGCTAGCACCAGAGGCAACGCGATGAGTATCAAACGTTTGCGTGCAACCATTTGACTTCCTTTCTCAAATCTATTTCCTTCCTTGAAGACGAGCCAGTTCCTCGATCAGTTCTCGCTCGCGGGAACTCGGGCTTTTGGGGACTTTGATCTGGATGGTGGCCAACAAATCGCCATGCTGCTCCGGCCTGCGTGGGTTGGGCATGCCTTTGCCCCGCAGACGGAAGGTCTTACCGCCGTCGGTGCCAGCGGGAATTGTCAGTGATACGTCGCCGTCCAGCGTCGGCACCCGCACCTGACCGCCCAACACAGCGGTATATACGTCCACGACGACGTCGCAACGCAGGTTGTCCCTGTCACGGGTGAAGACTGGGTGTGGTTTGACGGTGATGTTCAGGTGCAGGTTGCCAGGTGGGCTACCCCGGAAGCCGGTGGTACCCTTGCCAGCGACTCGCACTTTCGAGCCACTCCGCGCTCCTGGTGGGATCTTTACCCGAATCCGGTGTCCATCCCGCTCCAACGTGCGGGTGGTGCCGTGAAATGCCTCCTCCAGCGTGATTTCCACCGAGGCTTCCATGTCCTGCCCACGCCGCACCTGCTGGCTGGTCGTGCGGCGGAAGAGGTCCTCAGCGGTGCGAGTGCGCGTGTCACCCCCTACCCCGCCGAAGATAGCGCTGAAAAAGTCCGAAAAAACGCCCGCGCCCGCGCCGCCGAAGAGGTCACCCAGGTCCCCGCCCCACTCGACGTGTACGCCTCCGGGCGCGCCGCTGAACCACTGGGACCAGTCAAATTGGCTCGGGTCGTGGCCTGTATGCTGCCACTGCTGCCAACTGGCACCTAGCCGGTCATACTTGGTCCGTTTCTCCGAGTCACTCAGGACTTGGTGGGCTTCGTTGATCTTTTTGAATTTCTCCTCGGCCTGTTTGTCACCCGGGTTGACGTCGGGATGAAATTGGCGGGCCAACCTACGGTAGGCCCGCTTGATGTCTTTCTCGCTAGCATCCCGGTTGACGCCCAGGATTTTATAGTAGTCCTCGTATTTCATAGTCCACGCTCCACAACAGCCCGCATCGTGCTCTGAATCATTCTATACCGTAATTCCCTCCCTGTCAAGAAAATGGCGGGGGCAAACCTTCCCGAAAGCTTCATAAACGAACCAGGACGGCAGAAAGGCAGCTCGCAAGCACCCCAAGCACCTCCCGGCACCCCGGTGAAGCTTTCGGGAAGGTCACCGGTGCTCGCTTCAGTGTGTCGGACCCCCTCCAATCAAAAAGCGGAGGTGGGTTCATTTCCCCACCTCCGCTTCACTTCTCGCCTCGTGCCCGCTCAGTCCTCTCCGCCGGCGGCCTCTCTTTCCCTGGCTTCTGTGATCACCTCGACCTCTTCGGCCTCGGGTATCACTTCTTCCTCTTCCTCCACCTCCTCAGCCTCCAACGGTACCACGCGTACGACCATTTCGTCGAGGTCGGTGAGGACGTCTATGCTGGCAGGCACAGCCAGATCACGCACGTACAGCGCCTGGTCAATCTCTACCAGGTCGGTGAGGTCCACCTCGATTGCGTCCACCAGGTCGCCAGGCAGGCACTCGACCTCGATCGAGGAGATCCCTTGCAGTAGAATGCCCTCTCTCGCTTCCACCACCGGTGATTCTC
>DATKTN010000263.1:0-5446 GCA_035531135.1 Anaerolineae bacterium | reverse complement strand
GATTACCTGCACCCGCGCTTCGTCGATCTGCCGGCCACCGTGCGCGACGCCCAGGCCCTGGCCGGTATCCTCACCGACCCGGCGCGCTGCGGCTATCCGCCGGACAACGTCCGCACCATCACCGGTCCCGACGCCACCGGTGCCAACATCCACGCCGCGCTGGAGCGCCTGGCCACGTCGGCCACGCCCGAAGCCACGGCCTTTGTCTACTTTTCCGGCCACGGCGGCCGCACTCTTCCCCCCTCTCCCGACTTTGGGAGAGGGGCCGGGGGTGAGGGATGTGAGGGGGGTGAGGGGGGTGAGCGCTGGCGGGCCTACCTCTGCCCCCGCGAGGCCGATCCCGACGACCTGCCGACTACCGCCATCTCGGGCGAGGCGTTCAGCAGCATGCTGGCCGCCATCCCGGCCCGGAGGCTGTTGGTGATGCTCGACGCCTGCCACGCCGCCGGGTCGGCGACGCTCGTCCGGAAGGCCGCCGACGGCACGCCCGCGTGGAAGGCCGGCCTGCCCGAATCCTACTACGAGGCACTCAGCCGGGGCAGCGGGCGCGTGGTCATCGCCTCGTCGAAGGAGAACCAGTTCTCCCGCGTCCGCCCGCAGGGCGACCTGAGCCTGTTCACCTACCACCTGCGCGAGGCGCTGGAGGGCCAAGCCGCCGTGCGCGGCGACGGGCTGATCCACGTGCTGGACGTCTTCCACCACGTCAACGAGGCGGTGCAGGCCGACGAGCCCGGGCAGACGCCCATCCTCAAGGTCGACGACCTGGACCTGAACTTTCCCATCGCCGTGGCGCCAGCCCAGGCCGCCAAAGCCCCGCAGGCCTCGGAAGTCGCGCGCGACATCGCCGCCATCCGCGAGCAGATCGTCCGCGAGCCCATCGCCGGAGCCAGGGCGCTGAGCGCGTACCTGGCGGGCCACCCGGAGCTTAGCGCCAGGCGCAACGAGGTGGATCTCAAGCGGTCGGAACTGGAGCGCATCCAGCACGACCTGGACCTCTTCGGCCCCGACCCCGGCGCCAAGGCGGCGAAGAACCGCGCCGTCTTCTTCCTGCTCCGCACCTGCCTGGAGCTGGAAGGAACAGGGCAGTAACCCTCTTCTCCCCCGACATGAGTGGAAAGACTATGGCTGAAAAGACCGTCAGCGCCGAGGACCTACTGCGCGACATCTATCAGGCAGAAGCAGCCCAGCGCTGGTTCGAGCAGAAATACGGCTTGCTTTCGGAGACCTTCTACCGCCTCTACCGGCAAGGAAAACTCCGCGACGAAGACCCCGCCGAGATCCAGGAATACCTGGAATGGGCAGGTTGGTGCGAGATTTGCAGAGACCGCCGGCAAAGCCTAGTTGTCCGCATCAAGGCTGAAAACGGGGATCCTGCTCCAGCATCAGGCGCAACCCCTGCGCCAGGTCCACGCGCGGCTCATAGTTGAGCAGCCTGCGGGCGATGGTGATGTCAGCGCAGAGATGAGACACGCCACCGCTCTCGGCGGGACTGTGCAGGACATCTATCCCCTGACCCGTCGCCTCCGCCACCAGTGACGCCAGTTCGTTGATGCTGGTCTCACGGCCACAGCCCACGTTGACGATCCGGCGGTCCACGTCGGCAGCGGTGGCGGCCGCCACCAGCGCCTCGACCGCGTCGTCCACGTAGACAAAATCGCGGGTCTGCCCGCCGCCGCCAAAGATGACCAGCGACCCACCCCGCAGCGCCTGCTGCAGGAAGCGGGGCGCCACCGGTGGGTGGGATGGGGGCAGGCTCTGGCCTGGCCCATACGCGTTAAAGACGCGCAGGATCACCGTCTCGATGCCCCACAGCGCGCCGATCGTGCGCACATAGTACTCGGCGGCCAGTTTGCTCACCGCGTACGGGGACTGGGGGTTCGGGCTCTGATCCTCACTCACCGGCTGGTGGGCCTGCTCCCCATACACAGCGCCGGAGGACGTCAGGACCACCCGCTGCACCCCCGCATCCCGCATCGCCTCCATCACGCTGACCGTGCCGCCAACGTTGACCTCGTTGTACTCGCGGGGGTACAGGATAGACTCGGAGACCAGGACCCGGGCCGCCAGGTGGTAGACACAGTCCACGTCCTGCAGGAGCGTCCACAGCCTGGGCCGGTCGGCCACGTCACCGCGGGTGAACAGCACCCGCTCGTCCAGTCGCGCGGGATCACCCGCGCTGAGGTCGTCGATGGCGCGCACCTGGTGCCCGTCGCGGGCCAGCCGGTTCGCCAGGGCCGCCCCGAGAAATCCAGCTCCACCGGTGACGAGAAAACGCATAGCAGCCTCCTTGCGATGCCATCTATTATAGCATGATTCGCCATAAACAGGCGAATTCGCTTGACGAGTTGTGTGACGGGATATATAATCCCTCTCCAACCATGAACCTGCAACCGCCAGAAAGGTTGGCGTGAATTATAACAGGGAAAACCGATGCTTGAGGAACTGAACGTCCAGCTCATCGACGTCAAAGAGAAACTCAGAACCCGGCGCAAGCTCCAGGCCGCCCTTGCGAGCGCACGACAAAGGCTCGCCCAGGAGCGGGCCAGGTGCAGCGAGCTCGAGGGCGAGCTAGAGAGGGAGAACGCGGACGTCGCGAAACTCGAGGGGCTGAGCCTGACCGGGCTGTTCGCCACCATCCTGGGGAGCAAAGAGGAGCAGCTCGAAAAGGAGCGCCAGGAGGTCCTCGCCGCCAAGCTCAGGTACGATGCGTGCGCGTACGCCATCTCCGCCCTGGAACGCGAGGTCGCGGATCTCCAGCACCAGATCGCCCGGCTCGGCGACCTGGATGCTCGGTACCAGGCCATCCTCGACAGAAAGGCAGGGCTGATGCTGGAAGCCGGTGCCGGGCCCGCCGGCCGATTGGCCGAGGATGCCAGCCGATTGCTCCAGCTTTCGGAGCCGCTGGCGGACGCGAGGTCGGACGTGCGGGAACTGGATGAGGCGATCAGCGCCGGAAACCAGGTGCTCGACGGGCTGGATCACGCCATCGCATCGCTCAAGAGCGCCGGAAGTTGGGGGGTGTGGGACCTGCTCGGCGGGGGAATCGTCGCGACGGCGGTCAAGCATTCCCGGATAGACGACGCCAGGGCGTCGATTCACCGCGTGCAGGAGCTGCTCTGGCGCTTTCGCCGGGAGCTCGGCGACGTCGAGGCAGACCCCGACGTCGGCGTCGATCTCAGCTCCTTCGAGGCCTTTGCCGATTACTTTTTCGACGGCCTGATCGTGGACTGGATCGTTCAGTCCAGGATCGAGAATTCGTTGGAGAAGGCGGTCCACACGCGAGACACCGTCCAACAGGTGGTGGGAGACCTGCACGCAAGGCTGGGGGAAGCCCAGGACAGGGTCAGGGCACTCACGGAGGAGAGGCTCAGACTGATCGAGGGCGCATGACGGTGAACGAACCCATCGCCCTCCCCTGCTACGAAGCGATGGCGGAGGCATACGCGGCGGCCGTCGACGCCAAGCCGTTCAACGCCTACTATGAGCGGCCGGCCGTCCTCTCGCTCCTTCCACCTGTCGCCGGCCGGCGCGTCCTGGACGTGGGGTGCGGCTCCGGCTGGTACGCCGAGGTCCTCGTCGAGCACGGGGCGATCGTGACCGCCGTCGACGTCAGCCCCAAGATGGTCGCCTTCACCCAGGCGCGCCTGGGCGACCGCGCCCGGGTCCTGCAGGCCGACCTCGGCCAGCCGCTCGACTTTGCCGCCGACGCCACGTTCGACCTGGTCCTGTGCCCGCTGGTATTGCACTACCTGGAGCACTGGGAGCCCATCTGTGCCGAGTTTCACCGCGTCCTCAAGGATGGTGGGGTACTCTTGTTCTCGACCCATCACCCTTGCATGGACTTTCGACTGTTCAAGACCGAGAGCTATTTCACGACAGAGCTCTTGGAGGACGAGTGGAGCACCGGCAAAGTCCGCTTCTACCGGCGGCCGCTGACGGCGATGGTCGACGCGCTGGCCCAGGCGGGGTTCGTCGTCGAACGGCTCCTCGAGCCCCAACCGACGGACGACTTTCGACGCGTGGACCCGGAAGGATATGAGCGTCTTTCCAGGAACCCCTGGTTTCTCGTCGTCCGCGCCCGGCGCGATCGCGACCTGACAGGTCTTTGAGGAGACTTGGCCAGGCCGAATACGTGCCAAGAACACACACCCGGGGCTACAAGATGCCGTCAGAGACCTGTCAGGTCTGTCATTCCCCGTAAAGGATATCACACCATGCGCATCACCACCCACCGTCTCCCCGGCCTCGTGCTCACCGACCACGAGTTCACCGTCCCGCTCGACCACGCCCGGCCGGGCGGCGAACAGATCACCGTCTTCGCCCGCGAGGCCGTCGCCCCCGGCCAGGAGGACGCCGACCTGCCCTGGCTCGTCTTCCTCCAGGGCGGCCCCGGCTTTGGGGGCCCGCGTCCCGACGGCAAGAACGGCTGGCTGAAACGGGCGCTCGAAGCGTACCGGGTGCTGCTGCTCGACCAGCGCGGCACCGGCCGCAGCACGCCCGTCCTCCCCCAGACGCTGGCTCGCTTCGCCACGCCCCAGGCCCAGGCCGATTACCTCAAGCACTTTCGCGCCGACGCCATCGTGCAAGATGCCGAGTGGGTCCGCCGCGCGCTGCTGGGCGAGGACGGCCGCTGGAGCGCGCTGGGCCAGAGCTATGGCGGTTTCTGCCTGCTGCACTATCTCTCTGTTGCACCCGGCGGGTTGCGGGAGGCGATCTTTACCGGCGGGCTGGCGCCGCTCGACCGCCCGCCCGACGACGTCTACCGCGCCACCTACCAGCGCGTGATCGCAAAGAACCGGCGCTTTTACGAGCGCTACCCCGGCGACGCGCAGCGCTCCCGCGACGTCGCCGACCACCTGGCAGCGCGCGACGTGCGCCTGCCCGGCGGCGACCGGTTGTCGCCCCGGCGGTTCCAGCAACTGGGCATCGCCTTCGGCGCCAGCGACGGCTTCGAGAAGGTGCACTACCTGCTCGAGGACGCCTTCGTCCGCGGCGCGGCCGGCCCGGAGCTGAGCTACACCTTCCTGCGCGGCTTTGAGAACGCCTTCGCCTTCCAGACCAACCCGATCTATGCGGTCCTCCACGAGTCGATCTACTGCCAGGAGGAACCGTCCAACTGGGCGGCCGAGCGCGTGCGGGCCGAGTACCCCGAGTTCGAGCTGTCGCCCGACCGGCCGTTTTACTTCACCGGCGAGATGGTGTACCCGTGGATGTTCGACGAGTACCGGCACCTGCGCCGGCTGAAGGAGGCGGCCGAGATCCTGGCGGCCTACGACGGCTGGCCACAGTTGTACGACGTGGCGGCGCTGCGCGCGAACACCGTGCCCTGCGTCGCCGCCGTCTACTACGACGACATGTACGTCGAGCGCACCTTCTCGGAGGAGACCGCCCGCGACGTCCAGGGGATCAAGCTGTGGGTGACCAGCGAGTACGAGCACGACGGGCT
>DATKTN010000262.1:0-2497 GCA_035531135.1 Anaerolineae bacterium | reverse complement strand
AATCGCTACGAGGAAGGCGTACGCACCCGCTCTTCTTTTCCCTTCTCTCAATCGCCGGGGTCCTCCTTGCCTGGGAGGCGCTCAGCCGGCTCATTCATTCGCCCGTCTTGCTGCCCTCGCCCAGTGCGGTCGCGCATGCGGCGATCGGGCTGGCCTTCGGCTCCTTCCAGGGCGTTTCGCTCTGGGACGACATCGTGACCAGCACGGTGCGGGTCCTCGTCGGCTACTTCGTCGGCCTTGTGATCGGCCTGCTGCTGGGCTTGGCGATGGCCGTGAACCGGACCATCAAAGCGCTGGTCGACCCGCTTATCGAGGGTCTTCGACCCGTTCCGCCGCTCGCTTGGATCCCGCTCCTGGTGATCTGGTTCGGCATCGGCGAGTTCCCCAAGGTGCTCCTGCTCGTCGTCACGACCGTGCCCATCGTCTCGATCGCCACGATGGGCGCCGTGCTCGGCGTCCAAACGGACATGGCGATGGCCGCCCGCAGTTTGGGCGCGAGCGGCCGGCAGGTCATGCTCCACGTCGTGCTCCCGGCCGCGCTGCCGGGGATTCTGACCGGCGCGCGCATCGCGACTGCGGCCGGCTGGAGCTCTCTCGTAGCCGTCGAGATGATCGCGGCCGAACGCGGTCTTGGCTGGCTGATCTGGCAGGCGAGCAGTTATCTGGAAACTTCGGTGGTGTTTGTTGGCATGGTTTGCATCGCGGCCATCGCGCTGAGCATTGATCGACTGCTGCGCGCCATGGAGGCGAAGTTGGTGCCGTGGAAAGGGAAAGCGTGATGGGTCGGGTTCTAATTAATCGGTTCAACATCTGAAGAAAGGGAGGCACAGAAATGCACGTGACAGCGAGTCGAAAATGTAACCGAATCCTCGGGCTGGTGCTGGCGGGATCGCTCGTGGCCGTCGCTTGTGGCACGGGAACTGCGCGGGCAGCCACCGACACGCCCGCGCTGACGGTCGGCTACTTCAAGGGCCCGAACCCCGAAACCGTGGGGCAGAAGTACGGGCTCTTCGCATCGAACATCCGCTTTTCCAGCGTCGAGTCGGGAGTCACCGCGTTCCAGGAGATGGTGGGGGGGTCGATGCAGCTCGCGGGAGGGATCGGCACGCCCCCCCTGGCCCTTGCGCTTCTGAAGTCTATGCCGCTCAAGGTCATTTACGTGGAGTATACGTTCAGCCAGGCGCTCGTCGTCGGCCCCGCGATCAAACGGCCCCAGGATCTTGTTGGCAAGACGGTCGCCGTTACGACCGGTACGACCGGAGATCAGTCCTTCAGTGATTATCTGAAAAAGAACGGCGTGAATCCCAGTTCGGTCAAGACCATCAACATGGCCGGGACGGCCATGCTCGGGGCGTTCAAGCGCGGCGACATCGCGGGCGGTTACATCTGGGATCCGGTCAGGAGCTCGATGCTCGCAGCGGGCGGCCATGCGCTCGACACCACCAACCCGTTCGCGGCAGTCGTGGCGTCCGAAGCCGTCATCAAGGATCATCCTGCCGCCATCCAGGCCTACGTCTGCGCCATCGCCAAGGCGAACGACTTCATCCTGACCCATCATCAGGAGGCGTTGAAGGTTTTCACAGATCTGCTCAATGGCGATCAGGCGACGGCCGAGCAGGTGTTCAAGACGCGGGAGTACCTGTCGCCCAAGGACGCCATGACCAGATGGATGGGGAACAACGCAGCGAACCTCGCCGGCGCGATCAAGGAAGTGGTGGCGTGGGCGAACGCCAAGAGCGCGACCCCGGTGACCAAGCTCCCGGACGCTCATGGCATCATCGACGCGAGCTTCGTCATCGCCGCGGCGAACGGCGCGTGCAAATAGAGGCGCATGCAAATGAATGACGCGCCGACGGCCGCACCCGTCGACGCCGATCCGGTGTCCAGCGCCGACCTGCTCGCGGTACGACAGGTCAGTCACAGCTACCTCTCGGGCGACGTCGTTGTGGAAGCCCTGGCGGACATCGAGCTGCACGTCGCCAGCGGCGAGTTCGTGGTGATCCTGGGCCCCTCCGGGTGTGGGAAAACCACGCTGCTTCGTCTCATCGCCGGCTTTCAATCGCCCAGCGACGGCGAAATCCTGATTGACGGGCATCCCAGCCACGGTCCCAATGCCGACCGCGGCGTCGTGTTTCAGCAACCGACGCTTTATCCCTGGTTATCGGTGCGCGAGAACGTCGAATTCGGGCCGCGCATGCGCGGCGTGGATAAAACCGCGCGGCGGCAACTCGCCGACGAGTACCTCAGGCGGGTCGGTCTCGAGGGCTTCGAAGAGCGCGCGCCGTATGAACTCTCTGGGGGAATGCAGCAGCGCGTGGCCATCGCCCGGGTCCTCATCAATAAGCCGGCGCTCCTGCTCATGGACGAGCCATTCGGGGCACTCGACGCCCTGACGCGCGAGGTGATGCAGGACGAACTCCTGCGGATCTGGCGCGAGGAGGGCGCGACCGTCATCTTCATTACCCACAGCGTCGATGAGGCGATCTACCTCGGCACG
>DATKTN010000261.1:0-51470 GCA_035531135.1 Anaerolineae bacterium | reverse complement strand
CACCCTCACCTTCCCACACCCCCACACTCACCCCCACACTCACCCCCACACCTCTTCCTCCCACCGGCGACAGCCCTCTCTCCCCCTGGGAGCCCCTGCCGACCGAGGGCCTGCCCGGCCCCTGGGTGGACGACGTCGCCTTCGCCACGCCGACCACCGTGTTCGTCGTCGCCGACAGGGACGTCTATCGCTCCGAAGACGGCGGCCGGACCTGGACCCTCTCGTTCAGCATCTACCGTGGGCTACGCAGCCTCGCCGTTTCCCCCGCCTTCGCTACCGACCGAACCGTCTTCGCCGTCGATGGGCGCAGCCTCGTGTTCCGCTCCACCGACGGCGGGGGGACGTGGGAGGAGGTGTCCCGCGTCGCCGAGGTCGGCGGCGCCTCCGACGCCGACGTGTGGCTCTCTATCTCGCCCACCTATCCGGTTGATCCCACCCTGTGGGCCGCCGTCGAGGGCGGCGTCGCCTACCGTTCCACCGACGGCGGGCTGACCTGGGAGCCATTCGATCCCGGCTTCGAGCTGGACCCGCTGGCGCGCCTGGTTCCCAACCCCGACTGCCCCGGATGTCCGCATCCGCCCGATCCGACGCTGGAGGCGGTGGACCCGACCGCCGTCGGGGACGTGGATCTGCCGGAGGGGCTCTCGGCGCCGCCGATGGCCCTGGCGGCGTCCGACGGCGTGCTGCTCCTGGGCACGATGCGCGGGCTGTACCGCTCCACCGACGGCGGGGCGACGTGGACTGGGTCCAACGCCGGCTTGCCGGCATCGGCCGTGGGGGCGGTGACCGTCGCCGCCGACGGCGCGATCTACGCCAGCGTCGGCGGCGATCTACGGCTGTTCCAGTTGCGCGGGGACGATGTGCGCTGGGAGCCGCTGGGTTCGCTGCCGGAGGGCGACTTCGGGACGGCTTATGTGCGGGACATAGCCGTCGTCGGCCGGGCGGATGCCACCCCCGTGCTGGTCGTCACCACCGGCGATGGGTTCTTCGTCTCCCGGGATGGCGGCCTGTCGTGGGGGCGCATGGCGGGTGATGGGCTGCCGCCGGTCCGGGTCCGCCGCCTGGGGCCGCTGTTTACGGCGCGCTTTGTCGAGCGCGGGGTGGCACACCTGGTCTACAGCGGGCGCATCTATCGCACCGGGGACGGCGGCGATTCCTGGACCAGGGTGGAGGGGGTGTCGGGCGTGAAAAAGCTGCTTGAGGCTCCCGACGGTCGGTTGATCGCGCTGGCCTGGGGCGCCGTTTACGAATGGGACCCGGTGGCAGGAGCGGAGTGGGTGCGTCACGCGGTTGACGCCGGTTTCGGCGGGGAGCCGATCGTCGCCCGGTTCGTCAGCCACCTGCTGGCGGTGGCGGTGATGGACGACGACGTCTATCTCTCGGAGGACGGCGGGCGGGATTGGGCGCGCATCGGGCGCAGCGAGCTGGAGTGGGCGTCGGGCTACCTGATATCGCCCCGCTTCGACGCCGACCGCGCCATCTACGCTCAGCACGACGTGGCGATCCTGGTCTCCACCGACGTCGGCAGCACGTGGGTCGACGCCGGCCAGGGTCTGCCTGTCTGCGAGTACGACAGCCCCGAATGCGGTCTGGAGCTCCTGACCGCCTGGCGCTCCGGCGACGCCTACACCCTCTACGCCCGCGTCCGCCACGACTTCCACACCCGCCTCTGGCGCGCCCACACCAAAGAGAACTGACCATGACAGATCAGCCGTCACGAAACACGCAACACGCATTACGTATTACGTATTACGTATTACGTACCATTGATTATTGACTATGGGCTTCCTGACTCCCCTCTCCCTGCTCTTCGCCGCGCTGAGCATCCCCATCCTCATCCTCTACATGCTCAAGCTGCGGCGGCGGGACGTGCTCGTCTCGAGCACGCTCCTGTGGGAGCGCCTGCTGCGCGACCGGGAGGCGAACGCGCCCTGGCAGCGGCTGCGGCGCAACCTGCTCCTGTTCCTGCAACTGCTCGTCCTGGCGCTGCTGACGCTGGCGCTGGCGCGGCCCTTTGTCCCTAGGCCGGCCGTCGTCAGCGGCTCCGTCGTCGTCCTGCTGGACGCTTCGGCCAGCATGCAGGCGCGCGACGTCCCGCCCACCCGCTTCGACGCCGGCGTCCGGGCGGCGCAGGAGATCGTCGCCGGGCTGGGCGCGGGCGACGTGGCGACGGTCGTTGCCGTCGGGCCGCAGCCCCGGGTGCTGGCCTCCGCGACGGGCGACCGGGCGCTCCTGCGCCGCGCGCTGGAGGACGCCGCGCCCACGAGCGGCCCCGCCGATTGGGAGGCCGCGTTCGCGCTGGCGGGCGCAGGGCTGGCCGGCGCGCAGGAACCCCGCGTGGTGATCGTCTCCGACGGCGCGCTGCCGGAGGCGCTGCCCCCGCTGCCGGGCGAGGTGCGCTTCGTGGGCGTGGGCGGCGGAGGGGACAACCTGGCCGTCGCCGCGCTGGCGACGCGCGAGGGGCCCGCTGGCCCCCAGGCATTCCTTCGTGTAGTCAATTACGGTGACGTGGAAACTGAGCCGCTGGTCGAGCTCTCCGCCGACGGCACGCTGTTCGACGCCCGCCGCCTGCGCGTCCCGGCCCACGCCAGCGCCGACCTGGCACTCACCGACCTGCCCTACGACCTGCAGGTCCTGCAGGCGCACCTGGCCCTCGAGAACGCGGACGCGCTGCCGCTCGACGACGCCGCCTGGGCGGTGCACGCGCCCGCTGCCTCCGGGCGGGTGCTGCTCGTCTCCGCTGGCAACCTGTTCCTGGAGCGGGCGCTGGGCGCGCTGCCGGATGTCGAGCTGGTGCGGCTGCCTCCCGGCTCTCCCATCCCTCCCTCTCAGGGGGGGACAGAGGGAGGGTACGACCTCTACGTCTACGACGGCGTCGTCACCCCCACGCTTCCGGCCGGCAACCTCTGGCTCATCGCCCCCTCCTCTCCCCTCCCTCCCAGGGAGGGGCTGGGGGAGGGTGAAACCTCAAGGGAGGGGCCGGGGGAGGCTGACATCCCCATCGCCGTGGGTGGTTTCTTCACCGCCACAACGATCACCCGCGTCGCCACGGACGACCCCCTGCTGCGCTACGTCGACCTGGGCAGCGTCCACGTCCTGCGGGCGCGCGCGGTGACGCCGCCGCCCGGCGCGCGGGTCCTGGTCGAGGCCGAGGGGGGCCCGCTCCTCTTCGTCGCCGAGCGGCCGGAGGGACGGCTGGCGGTGCTGGCCTTTGATCTGCACGACTCTGACCTGCCGCTGCAGGTCGCCTTCCCCATCCTGACCGCCAACCTGGCCGATTGGCTGCTCTCCTCCCCCACGCGGGGGGGGGCGGCGGTGTATCCTGAGCTCGTCCGCCCCGGCGACCCCGTCCCCATCCAACCCGACCCCGAGGCCGCCGAGATCCTGGTCACCGCGCCGGACGGCGCGCGCCACGCGCTCCCGATCGGCGAGCAGCCCCCTGTCTTTGCTGCCACCGGCCAACTGGGCGTCTACCGGGTCGAGCAGTTAGACCAGGCGGGTGACGTGCTCCAGTCGGCCGTCTTTGCCGTCAACCTGTTCGACGAGTCCGAATCGAACATCGCGCCGCGCGAGGTCGTGCGGGTCGGGCAGGCGGAGCTGACCGCCGCGACGCGGGAGGAGGAGGCCCGCCTCGAGTTCTGGCCCTGGCTGGCCGGCGCAGCGCTGGGAATGCTCGTGATGGAATGGTGGGTGTATCAGCGCGGGCAGTTGGTTGGGTAGTCAGTCAGGCTGTTGGGATATGGGAGAGTGTGGGGAAGAGAGGGAGGGAGAAGCGGGGGGTCAGTCTGCCGGCTCATCGTGCACGGCAGCGCCCACCTGTTGTGGAGAGGGGTACAAAGCGGGCATCTCGATGACGGGAACGCAGATTTCGCGCTTGGCACCCAGCTCGGTTTCGGAGGCTTTCATAATCTGATCCATCGCTTCGGCGACGACGGCGTCGTAGTAACGTTCGCCGCACTGGGTGCAGACGTGTGCGGGGACATTCTCAATCAAAATATAGCGGTCTTTCCAGTGGCGCATCACGTCGACCCGCTGTGCGGTTACCTTGCCACCACAGAAGTGACAGTCGAAATTTTGCTCGTTCATATGTCCATAGTGATTTGTGGTGATTGTGTTCTAAGTTGATTATACTCTGTTTTGGCTGAAGAGCAAGCTTATGTGTACAAACTCAACGACGCAGAGGCCGAGGCGGCCGAGACTCAGACCTGGCTCGAGTTCGCCGTCAAGTGCGGGTATCTGGAGGCAGAGGTGGCCCGCCCGCTGTATGAGCTGTACGACCGTATCTTGGGCAAGCTGGCGGTGATGATCCGGCAACCGGAGAAATGGGTCATCGGGGAAAAGGGAACACGATGACAAGATGACAATGTGACGTGGACATCAGGAGAGTTCCTTTCTCCTTGTCCCCCTGTCCCCTTGTCTCCTTGTCTCCTGAATGCATATGGCCTTCACGCAACCATTGTTCTTGATCCTGCTGGCACTCTTGCCCTACTTCGCCTACCTGGGCCGCCCCACGGGCCGCTACGGCCGCGGCCGGGCCTGGGTGGCGCTGGTCCTGCGCTGCCTGATCGCGCTCCTGGTCGTGCTCAGCCTGGCCGGGATTCAGTCCGTCCACGGCGCGGACGAGCTGGCCGTCGTCTTCCTGGTCGACGTCTCCGACAGCGTCCCGGAACCGGAGCGCGAGCGGGCGCTGGGCTTTGTCGAGGAGGCGCTGGCGGCGATGGGGCCGGACGACCGGGCAGCGCTGGTCCTCTTCGGGGCCGACGCGCTCGTCGAGCGCCCGATGATGGGCGGCGGGGAGTTGGGCGAGGTCGCCTCCGTCCCCCGCGCTCACCAGACCGACCTGGAGGGGGCGGTCCGGCTGGGAATGGCGCTGTTCCCGGCCGGCGCGGCCCGGCGGATGGTGATCCTCTCCGACGGCCGCCCCACGATAGGCGAGGCGGAGCGGGCGGTGCAGTTGGCCCGCGCGCAGGGGGTCCAGGTGGACGTGGTCCCGCTCCTCCCTCCCCTCGCGGGGGAGGGACGGGGAGGGGTCGAGGCCTGGCTCTCTGAACTGGCGGCTCCGAATCGGCTGCACCAGGGCGAGGAGTTTTCTCTCTCCGTCACCGCCCGCGCGACGGCCGCCGTCGATGGTGTGCTGACCGTCCTGGCCGGGGAGAGGGTCGTGGCGCAGGAGCGGGTGCGCCTGAACCCCGGCGCCAACACCTTCGCCGTCCCGCTCACGGCCGGCGAGCCGGGGTTTGCTCCCTTCCGCGCTTACCTCACCCCCGCCGCCGACGTCTACCCGCAGAACAACGCGCTCTCTGCCTTTGCGCTGGTCGAGGGGCCCCCGCGCGTCCTCGTCGTCGCCGCCGACCCTGCCGAAAGCGATCCCCTGCAGGGGGCGCTGCAGGCCGCTGGGCTGGCGGTGGAGACGAGCACGCCGGGCGCGCTGGCGTCTGATCCGGCCGGCCTGGCCGGGTACGCCGCCGTCGTGTTGGTCGACACGCCCGCGCAGTCGCTCTCCCCCCGGGCGCTGGCCGCGCTCCAGTCCTACGTACGCGACCTGGGCGGCGGGCTCGTCGCGGTCGGCGGGCCGCACGCCTATGGGGTGGGGGGCTGGTACGACACGCCCCTGGAGGAGATCCTCCCGGTCGAGATGGTCGTCCGCGACCCGGAGCGCTTCCCGCCCATGTCGATCGTCGTCGTGATCGACAAGTCGGGCAGCATGGCGGCGCAGGAGGGTGGCGTGCAGAAAATCCGCCTGGCCGGGGAGGCGGCCGCCCGCGTCGCCGAGCTGATCACCGATTTCGACGAGATCACCGTCATCGCCTTCGACGACCGCCCGGCCGACGTCATCGGGCCGCTGCCCGGCAGCCAGCGCGAGGAGGCGATCGACCGGGTGATCCGCCTCCAGGCGGGCGGCGGCGGCATCTATGTGCGCGAAGGCCTGCAGGAGGCGTTGCGCGTCCTGGCCGATTCCGACCGGGCCGTGCGCCACATCCTCCTCCTGGCCGACGGCTCCGACGCCGAGCATCAAAATGGCGTGCCTGAGTTGGTCGAGCAGGAAATCGCGGCCCGGAACGTTACGCTCAGCACCGTCGCCATCGGGGCCGGGAACGACCTGCGCTTCCTGGAGGAGATCGCCGCGCTGGGCGATGGACGCTATTACTTTACCGACCGGGCCGCGAACCTGCCCGTCATCTTTGCCCAGGAGACGCAACTGGCGATGCGCTCATACGTCGTCGAGGAGCCGTTCTACCCCCGGCAGACCGCCGCCAGCCCGATCCTGACCGGTATTGAGGCGGTGCCGCAACTGGCCGGCTACGTCGCGACCACGCAAAAGCCCGCCGGCCGCGTGATCCTCGCCACCCACCAGGACGACCCGCTGCTGGCGGCCTGGCAGTACGGGCTGGGGCGGGCGGTGGCCTGGACATCCGACGCGACGGGCCGCTGGGCGCAGCGCTGGGTGGCGTGGGAGGGCTTTGCCCGCTTCTGGGCCCAGGCGGTGCGCTGGACGATCGTCGAGCGGGCCGGCGTGCCGGTCGAGGTCGCGGTCGTGCTGGAGGGGGAGGTGGCCCGCGTCACGGTGGACGCGGTCGACGAGGGCGGGGCCTTTGTCGACGGGCTGGACGCAAGCGTGAGCGTGGTGGGGCCGGAAGGAGAGCCGGTGCTGGTGGAACTGGCGCAGACCGGGCCGGGGCGCTACGAGGGGACGTTCGTGCCTCATACCGAGGGCGCCTACCTGATGCGCCTCACCGCCTCCCCCCCCCCGGGGGGGGGAGCAGAGGGGGGGGCGGGCGCGCTGGCGCTCACCACCGGCTGGGTGATGGGTTACTCGCCCGAGTACGCCGCGCTGGAGGGCGATCCGGCGTACCTGGCTGGGTTGGCCGAACTCGGGGGTGGGGCGGTGCTGGACGAGCCGGCCGGAGCGCTCGTTCACGATCTGAAGGGGGCCGGCGTGCGGCGGGGCCTGTGGCCCTGGCTGCTGGCGCTGGCGGCGCTCCTGTTGCCGATCGACGTGGGCGTGCGCAGGCTGGCGCTGGGCCGGCGCGATCTGGAGCGGGCGTGGGCCTGGGTGGTGGCCCGCCTGCCGCGCGGCCGGCCGCGGCCTGTCGCGGAGGTCCCTTCACCGGTGGGCCGCCTTTTCGAAGCCAAGTCCCGCGCCGGGGAGCGCCGGCCTGGGGGGCAGGTCTCTGTCAGCGACGCGGCACCTGCCGAACTCGAGGTTGAGGAGCCCCCTGCGCCCGCGCCGTCCAAGCAAGCCCCCTCCCCTGTCGCACGTGGGAGGGCCGGGGTGGGGGCCGAAGAAGCCGCCGAGGGAGAGACGTTGGCGGAGCGGCTTCTGAGGCGGAAGCGGGAGCGTGAGGACGGTGACTAGGCGGCGCGGTGGTGGTCAGGACTCGGCATAGCAACGATTCGCTCACGCCCCAACTCCGCTGCGTAAGCTATGGCTGCCTGCACCGCTTCTCGACTCAGCGATGGATAGCTCTGTATGATTTCATCGGCTGTGAGTCCTGCAGCCAGGTTGTCAAGCACGACCGACACCATAACGCGTGTTCCCTTGATGCACGCTCTTCCGTGACAGATGTTCGGATCAACCGTGACATAGTCCTGCCATTTCATAAAGCTTCGACACCTCCCAAAACTGGCTCCAAGAGTGAGAAATGGGACGCAGATATACGCTGACTTACGCTGATCTTTTCTATCTGCGGAAATCTGCGTGCATCTGCGTCCAGAATCAGATTTGTCAGTCAATTAGCTCCCACGACAGGGCACATCAGCGCCCATAAAAAGCCACGATTTGCCTCGCAAAATCGATCACGCTCCTGCGCAGCGCCTGCGGCTCCAGCACCTCGACCGCGCTCCCAAGGCCCAGGATGCGTTCGCGCGCGGCCTGCAGCGTCTCGAAGGGGAGCGTCAGCTTGATCCACCCCTCACCATCCGGCGGCCCGGCCTGCGCGATCGCGTCGCGGATGCGGTCCCCGAAATACTGCGGCAGGACGGGGACGAGGGCCGGCGCGACGCGCACGGTGACGGGGTAGTACGGGCGGCTCTCCTCGTGCTCGGCGCACCACGCTTTCCAGAAGGCCCGCAGGTAAAAGTCCGCAGGCCGCTCGAAGCGCTCATCCGTGATGTGCGCGTCGGACACGCGGGAGACGCGATGGACGTGGACGTGGCTGTCCCTCGTGTACACCAGGTACCACACGCCGGCCTTGGCAACCAGCCCGTACGGGGCGACCAGCCGCTCGACCTCGACCTGGGTCCCGTATTGCAGGCGGTACGTGAGGTGCAGTTTGCGATCCTCCCACACCGCCTGTTGCAGCGTCTGTAGGTGCGGCACCGACTCCTCTGGTTGGAACCAGCCGGCCCAGTCCAGGTGAATGCGCTGCCGCACCCGCTCCTCGTCCTCTCGACGGCTGGCGGGCAGCGCGGCAGCGAGCTTGAGCAACGCCCCCTTGAGCTCCTGGCTCACGCCCAGTTCGTCCAGCGGCGCGGGAATACTGAGCATGAACAGCGCCTGCACCTCGTCCTCAGTCAGCCCGGTCAGGCTGGTGCGGTAGCTGTCGATCAGCTCGCAGCCGCCGCCCGGCCCGCGCTCGGCATACACCGGCACGCCGGCGGCGCTGAGCGCGTCGATGTCCCGGTAGATGGTCCGCACCGAGACCTCCAGCTCCTCCGCCAGCCTCTCCGCCGTCGTGCGTCCGCGGATCTGTAGGAGCATCAGGAGTGATAGCAGCCGGTCTGCGCGCATCGATCCCCCTTTCTCATCCAGGATTACCTCCATTTTACCACAAAATGCTGACAATAGATGTCAGGTAATGTGTGGTAAGATACCGATGCTTGAGAGCAATAGATCTCGTAGGAGGAAATGCAATGACTGAACTGGAAGTACGGATCGTACACCTGGAGCCCATGCGCGTGGCGTGTGCGTCTGGGTTCGGCCAGACCCCGGAGCTTGAAGCGTGGGCTACACTCATCTCCTGGGCAGCGTCGAAAGGGTTGCTCGATGACCTCGAGGTGGTTCGCTTCTTCGGGTACAACAACCCCGACCCATCGCCCGGCAGCCCGAACTATGGCTACGATCAATGGATCACCGTCGGCCCGGACGTGGAAGCGGAGGGCGACGTGCGGATCATCGAGTTCCCCGGCGGGCTCTACGCGGTCACAGGGTGCAGGCTCAGCAACATCGGTGATGCGTGGAAACAACTGGCCGCGTGGTGCGAGGACAGCAGGTACAAGTGCGCCCGCCATCAGTGGCTGGAGGAATGTCTCAACCCGGAGGTATTCATCACCCCGGAGGGGCAGGCTCCCCTGCCGGAATCCGCCTACGGCGACGTGGAATTCGACATCTATCTGCCGATCGCAGAGTGAGACATTCTTCCGTATCTACATCCACCGCTCAAAGCTGCCCTGCTTGATCTGCACGACCTCTTCTCCTTGATCGAGTGAGTAGAAGCGGCGCACGGGGGTGATCGTGAGTGCCAGGCCGGATTCGGCGGTCCACCGGGCCAGGGCAAGGAGCTCCTCCAGCCCGGCCTGCATGGCCTCCGCCTCCTGCGGGCCGAAGCGGTACGTCAGCAGGTAGGGGTTCTCGTCGTTGGGATAATCCAGTATGGACCGGGTCGCGTCCGCGATCACCCCCGCATCGTGCTCGTTCTCCAGATCCTGCAGCGCCCTGGTGGGCAGACGGAGATTCTCTGCAAAGATCTTGAGCAAGACCGAACGGTGCAGCAGTTTGGCGAGCGCAGCCGTGTGGAGGATGTCCAGATCGGTTGGGTAGCTCACCGGTTCGCCGTCTGCGCCCTGCACCGTCACTCGCAGTTCAAAGCGCTCGTCGGCGATCCCGGCTTGACGCACGGGATCGTCGGCGGGAAGCAGCGCGGTCACCGCATCCAGAACCTGCGTGGCGTACTCCTCCAGGTAGAGCTTGCGGGGCTTTCTCTGTGGCAACCGCGCCGCCGGCAGCAATGTGCCCACGTTCATCGTCAGCTTTGGCCGCTTCAGTCTCAGCGCCGCGCCCAGCGCGCCCAGCGTCCCGCCGAAACCGATGGGCAGGACGGGCGCGTGGGCCCGGTAGCTCAGCCAGGCCACGCCGGTTTGCGCGCGCATACCGCCCCTCTCCCAGACGCCCCCTTCTGGAAAGACCGCGACGACGCCGCCTTGCCTCAACACGTCCAACGCCTGGTTCAAGCCCGATCGATCGACGTGCCCGCGGCGGATGGGTATGAAGCCAAAGATCCGGATGGCGACCTGCGTCACTTTTTCGTGCGGGATGTCCGCCGCGCCCAGCATCTCTACCTGCCAGGGCGTGTAGACCGCCATCAGGACGGCCTCCATCGCGGCGGTGTGGTTCCCCACGACCAGGAGAGGGCCACGCTTTGGGAAATTCTCTCGCCCGGTGATCTGGATCCGGCACGCCACCGGGAGCAGCAGTCGCCCCAACGTGCGGACGACACCGCGCGCGATGACCTTGCGGGGGAAAGTGATGGTGGAGCCACTTTCGGACATATCGGGAGCCTTTCTCTCAGCGCGGACGAGCTGCCTTCCGCCAGGTGATCGAGTAGCGCCACAGCAGGTGTTTTCTCACCTCGGCGCCCGGCAGCACAGCGGCACAGATCTGGCGCACCTGGGACAGCGTCGGGTACGAGTCGTGCCGTCCGTGTTCGGCCCACGCCTCCCGCACCTGGCGGGGCTCTCTCAAGCGGCCGGTCCTGATCAATTTCAACCCGGCGTGCACCGGCACGGCCAGCAGGCTCGTGAGCACGTCGGATAGTCCCTGTCCCTGGAACAGGTCGAGGATGATCAGCGTGCCGTCTGGCTTCATGGCCTCTCTCATCTTGGACAACGTGTCCTCGGCCGGCAGGTGATGCAGCGTGGCAATGGAGGCCACGCAATCGAACCGCTCGGTGGGATATGCCCACGCCGTCGCGTCGGCGATCTGAAACTCGATGTTCGGGTACTGCCTGGAGCGCTCCCTGGCGACCTGGATCATGCGCGGCGACAAGTCCAGCGCGAGCACCCGGTCGGAGCGCTTCGCCAGCAGGCGCGAGAACGCCCCCGTCCCACAGCCGATCTCCAGCGCCTCCGCACAATGCGCCGGTAGCTGCCTGAGCAGGAACTCGTGGTAGTGGCTGTTATGATTCCAGCCGCCCCCGGACAGCCCCGCGATCCGGTCAAAATCCGCCTGGATTATCCGATGATCCATCATCTGAAGAAACGCACCACGCACCACGCACCACGCATCACGTTTCACGCATCACGCATCACGTTTCACGCATCACGTTTCACGGGCCTCCCAACCACGCCGCCGCCATCGTCACCACCTCGCCGCTGGCGGCCAGGTGTTCGAGGTCGATGCGATCGGCGGTGTCGGTGGGCAGGTAAGCGTCCTGTTCCGCTTCAGCCCAGATCATTTTGACCGTGGGGATGCCCGCACCGTTGAACGCGGTGTGCCAGCCCACCCCCGTGCTGCCCCTGCGCCAGGCCCGCCGGTCCAGTTCTGTGGCGCTGGCAGCGAGCCGGTGAATCAGCGGCAGGTCGTGCTCCGGCGTGCCAAAGAACAGCAGCTTGTAGCCCCTGCCGCCCCCGATGCTGTCCAGCGCGATCACGCCCACCGTCTGGGTCAGAGGAACGGCTGGATGCGCCAGGTAGTGGGCGACGCCGGCGCCCTCCACTTCCTCCGCGCCCCAGGCGGCGAAGAGCACGCTGCGGGCGGGGCGGTAGCCCGCCGACTTCCACACCCGCGCCATCTCCAGCAGCGCCGCCACGCCGGACCCGTTCTGGTTGGCGCCCGGAAAGTACAGGCCGTCCGGTGATGCGCCGATGTGGTCATAGTGAGCGCCGACGATGAGCACCTCGTCCGCCAACTGGGGATCGCGCCCCGGCAGCAGGCCCACGACGTTGGCGGTCAGCGTCGTCGTGACCGGCGAACGCACGAGCGCCTGGCGCACGCGCACGCCCAGCGGCAGCGCGGGTGGTGCGCCCGCCGGATGGCGGGATTCCATCCCGATGCGCTTCAGCAGCGTCTCAAACGCGGCCTCGGTGAGCTCGAACACGGGGATACCGGCCTCCGCCCCGAAGGCGGGCCGGACGTAGCTCGTCTGGAAGTCGTCGGCCTCCCTGCTGGTGACGACGATCAGCCCGCCCGCGCCCCGAGCCTGCAGTTGGGCGGCCCGGGCGGCGGGGTCGCGCACATCCCGCTCGAGGACGATCGCCCCGCCAAAGCGCAGCCCCTCCAGGTCACCGGCCTGTACCCACACCAGCTCCCCCTCGGCAATGCCCTCCCCCGCGCTTTCGATAAAGTCCGCGCGGTAGGTGAACTCGTGCAGGGGGGCGCCGTCGGCATCCAGAATCATAAGCGCCGGGGCCGTGACCAGGTGGGTGTGGGAGATGGGGAACTGCTGCAGGTAGCTCAGTGTGCTCGTCCCCGTATCCGTCAATGGGTCGCCGAGCGGCTCCAGGCCCAGCGCGGCGAACCGGCCGGCGATCGTCGCCGCCGCCCGTTCCGCCCCGGGGGTGCCCGCCTCCCGCCCGCCGTACGCGGGGCCAGAGAGGACGGCGATGTCGGCCAGGGCGCGCTGGGGGTCAAACTGCTGTGCCATGGACGCCAGATCGTCCGGCACACCGGCGGCGAGAACGTACGTCTCCCAGTCGGCCTGGAATTGCGCTAGGTCCATCCCCAGCGTAGCGCGCAACGCGGTCGCCACGTCCCTGGCGGCGATGGTCTGGGCGATGAGCCTCCGCAGCCCCGCCAGCCCGTGCCGGTCGGCGACGAAGGAGACCATCGACCAGGCGTGGGCGGTGGCCAGTTCCATCTGCTCCTCCGGCAACCCCTCAAAGGAGGAACCATCGGTGGGGGGCAGATCCTGGTGGCGGCGCAGTGCTTCCTGTACCATGGGGAGATATTCCCCGGCTGCCCGGTGGGTGCCCAGCGGGGTCGCACGACCGGCCTCGTAGCTCGCCATCCCCTCGTGGAGCCAGGCGCTTTGCAGCCCCTGCGCAAACAGCACCTGGTGGGCCAGTTCGCGGGCGATGGCGCGCTGGATGGCGTGGTCGCTCCCGTCCTGCAACCGGAGCTTGATGGCCTCCCCGGGCCCGGTCCAACTGGTGACCCGGACGGGCAGAGCGAGGGAGACCGAGGTGCGGAACAGGTCGTCCTGATCGTAGACCTTGACCTCCACGGGCAGCGGAGGGCTGGCATCCAGGTCACCGGTCACCGGGTCGTAGGCCGCCTCCGCCAGGTGAAGGACACGTTCGGCCCAGGCATCGTCGTGATCCTGGTACTTGAGGACGAAATGCTCGCTGGCGCGCTCGCTCCAGGCCACGCCGGTGTAGAGCCAGCGGTCGCCTGCCCGCACGAAGCGGGCGTCGTAGGCGGCGTGGGCGGGTTGCTCGCCAGAGATCACGGACCTGGCGCTCACCGCGACGACGGCCTCCGCCCCGCCGGGCGACCAACTGACGATCCGCCCCGTGGCGGTGTACGACAGGACGGGGTGGCTGGCCAGGTCGGCGAACCAGTTGCGCTCCTCGGCGCGCAGGACGGCGTCGGCGGGGGTGACGGTGGCCAGGAACCCGATCACGTCCCCGCGCAGCACCGCCTCGGCGCGGGCGGCGAGGGCGGCCTGGATGGCCTCGCCGTCGGCGCGCAGCGGGTCGAGCCGGTCGGCGTGCCAGGCGGCCTCAAACTGGGCCAGGGAGAGGCCCAGTGCCTGTCGAAAGGCGGTGCCCGCGTCGCCGGACTGGCCCCAGGCGGCGCACAGCGTGCGCAGGGCGCGGGGCGCGCGCAGCCCGGCGGTGCCGTACCGGTCGAGGAGGTACTGGGTCGCGCTCCAGGCCTGAGCGCGCAGCGCCTGGACCTGCGTGTCCGGCGCATCCTCCAGCGCGGGGAAGCCCAGCAGCGAGGCGCGGACGTCGGCGGAGACGAGCGCGGGCAGGAGTTCCCTCTCCCTCTCCGTCCCGTCCTCGTGGTGGAGCGCCAGTCCCTCCCGCAGCCAGGGGGCTGCGCCGGGCGGCAGGCCCATCTGGTTGAGCGCCAGGTTGACCAGCGCGGGCGTGATGGGCTGGCCCCAGGCTAGTTCGGCCAGCCCCGCCGACGGGACCAGCCAGCGGGTGGCGCGGTCGGCGGCCGGGCGGGCGATGGCCCGCATCGTGGCGGCGTCGGGGTAAAAGATGAACCGGGTGCCGGTGATCGGTTCCAGCCCCAGGTCAGCGGCCACGGAGACGTAGGCCGCCTGCGTGGTGGAGAGCAGTTGGCTCGCCTCCACAGGCACGCCGGGGAAGCGGGCGACGGTGACGACGTCGCCGGACAGCGCGTCCAGCTCGTGCCCGGCAAAGGTCCACGCGCCGTCCCGCTGCACGAAGCGCACGTCGTACGAGACGGATGGCACGTGCTGCGTCACGTCGGCCCAGCGGTAGGCTAGCGTGAGTGTGACGTCCGCCTCGCCGTCGCCGACGCGCACCCGGCTGGGCTCGATCGTTACCCGGGTCAGTTCCCGCCACCACAGGCTGTCGAACCAGGCGGCCTGGGCGGCCCGCAGGCCGGGGTTGGCCGGGTCCAGCCCCTCCAGAAACAGCTCCCGGTCGCCGGTCGCGATGCTGGCACGGAGCCGCTCCACGGCTCGCTCCAGCTCGACGTGTCCCTGTGCCAGCGCGGCCAGTGCGTGCGCGGACAGAACGCCGACGGCCTTTAATTTCTCCGGCTCGATCGCCTGGACCTGGTCGTCCGGCGTGTGGTAGACGGTGTCGGGCCACCAGATGGACGTGGCGGCTGGTATCCCTGCTGCGTGGAAGGACACGTGGTCGCTGCGCCCGTCGAAGGTGAGCGTAGTCGTGATGCCGAAAACCTCGGCGCTGGCCCGCAGTTGGGTGGCCACAGCCCCTTCCCCGTCGATGCGCAGCGCCTCTCCGGTGCCGACCATGTCCAGGTTGAGCACGGCGACGGTGCGGGTGAGCGGGTAGGTGGGGTGCTGCACGTAGTAACGCGAGCCCAGCAGCCCCTGCTCCTCGCCGTCCCAGGCGGCGAAGAGGACGCTCCGCGCGGGAAAAAAGTCCTGTGCCTGCCACAGCCGGGCGATCTCCAGCACCGTGGCGACGCCGGAAGCGTTGTCGTTGGCCCCGTGCATGATGGCTCCGTCCGGCTCCTGGCCCAGGTGATCGTAGTGGGCGCCGATGACGACGAGCTCGTCGCCGCGTAGGGGGTCGGAGCCGGGCAGGAGCGCCAGGACGTTGCGGGCCTCGACCGCCTCCCGCTCCTCCAGCGTCACAGCCAGTGCCACGGTTGTGGACAGGGGCGTGGCGGCGAAGCGCAGGCTCAGGTCATCCAGCGTGTAGCGGGTGCCGGTCAGCAGGTCCCGCGCGACCGCCTCCGAGATCAGGTAGGCGGGGACGGTCTCGGGCACCCAGGCGGTCTCGCGGTAGCCCCCGGGCCGGAACACCCCTCCTTCCTGTTCTCGATCCAGCAGCAATAGCCCCCCCACCTGGTGCTCGATGGCCTGGCGGTAGACCTCGGGGTTGCGGGAATAGCGACACAGCACGATCTTGCCGGCCGCGTCGATCCCGGCGTAGTCGTCGTGCAGGCATTCGTTCAGCCAGATGACCGGCCCTTCCCCCTCCCCGGCGCCCAGGTAGCCGCCGGTGAGCGCGCGGTAGTCGGTGCGGTAGGCGTAGGTGCGGTCGAGCACCTCCCCTCCGGGGGGAACGACGGTCAGGGCCGGCGGCTCCGTGATCCGTCCGTAGGGGACGGTAAAAGTCTGGAAGTAGGTGCTGTCCAGCCCGGCCGGCTCCAGGCCGTACTCGGCAAAGCGGGCGGCGATGTACTCACCGGCCGCCTGCCCGCCGGGCGTGCCGGGTTGGCGGCCGCGCTGCTCGTCGGCGGCCAGGAATGCCAGGTGTTCCAGCGCCTGTTCCTCGTCGAAGGTGCGGGCGGGCGCGGTGTGGTCCGTGGCGGGCACCAGCGGTCCCACCTCTGCCTCCGCCGGGGTGGGCGCCGGTGTCGACGCTCCGCCGCCGGGGACGACCGTGCGGACCGACGCCGGTCGGGGCTGGTAGGGGGTCGGTTCGGCCGTCGGTGGAGGTGTGGATGGCCGGGGCCGGGCGCCCAGGTAGACCACGATGCCGATCGGGATGAGCACCAGGACGACGATCAAGATGAATGTACGACGGTTGGGACTGTGGCTCAGGTTGTTCATCGTGGGCGATCTTTCAAGACCCCAAGACCCTAAGGGTTTAGGAAAACCCTTAGGGTCTCGTCTCGTGTCAATAACGCGGCTCGTGAGCGGCGGTGATCAACGCCAGGTTGATGGCCTGCGCTGCCTGGCTCAGGTGGGCCGGGTTGATGCTCTCCAGCGTGTCTTCGGCCAGCGCCGGCCGCGGGCTACCCCAGGTGACGACCATCGTGCCGTACCGCCCGCCCAGGATTTCCTGATAGGGATGACCCGGGACGTCGCGCTGCACGACGCTCACGTCCAGCTTGCTGCCGCTGTTGGCCAACAGGTTGAACAGGTTGTCCCGCCCGTTCACGCGCCGCACCACCAGCCCGTCGCCGGCCGCGCCCCCCAGCCGGTCCAGGTGGACCACCGCCGAGTAGTTGTACGAGCCCAGGATGCCGGGCCGGTCGAGGAGACCGTGCGCGCCGGAGAAGCGCAGGTCGCCGCCCGCCCAGGCGGCGAAGAGCACGCTGCGCCGGGGTTGGAACCCCTGCTCCTGCCACCGCCGGGCGATCTCGAGCATCACCGCCACGCCGGACCCGTTCTCGTCGGCGCTGGGATAGGGCGTGCCGTCGAGGGCGTCCCCTGGCCCGTCGTAGTGGCAGGATACGACGACCAGTTCGTTGGCCAGATCCGCGTCAGCCCCGTCCAGCAGCCCCAGCGCGTTGTAGAGCGTGACGGTCTCCGGCGCACCCAGCGCCAGCCGCATCCGCACGCGCGCCTCCAGGTCGTGGGTGCTCCAGTCCTGTCCCGTTTCCGCCATTGCCGCGATCTCGCGCTGCACGGCGGCTAGGTCAAGCCCGTCACCGGCCAGGATGGCGTCGGCGGTGGCGGGGGTGATGCGAAAGACCGGCAGGGCCGGGCGCTCCAGGTAGTCGTTCGAGAGGACCTGGTTGCCTGGGGTCACGTCCGTGGAGACGATCAACACGCCCATCGCACCCCGGATGAGCGCTTCGGTATCAAAGTCGAAAGGCGCGTTGCCGGCGACGACCATCGCGATCCGCCCCCGCAGGTCGAGCCCCTTGAAGCGGACGTACGCCTCCTCCGGCGGGCGTCGATGGGAGGTCCCGGACGGCGGGAAGAGCACCAGCGTGACCGGCCCCTCGGCCTGGCCGCTGCCGCCGTGGCGCTCAATGCTCTCGCCATAGTCGGCCAGGCGCGTGAAGGTGGCGAGTGCGCGCCCCTCGTCGTCCACCACGGCCAGTTCCGGCGGCTCCACCGGGCGGGCCAGCGTGACGTGCACCTCGTGGAGCTGCGTGACCAGGCCGTAGCTTTCCAGCTCGTCCACGATGTATTCCGCTGCCCGCTGTGCCTCCGGGCTGCCGACGCCGCGCCCGTTCATGTCGGGCGCGCTGAGGAACTCGACGTGTCGCATCAGGTCGTCCTCGCTGACCTGCTGGGCCAGGTGCCGGTAGGAGGGAGCGGGCCCCAGCGTGAGGATGACGTAGACGCTGGCAGCGGTGATGAGCGCGGCGGCGACGATCACCCGCCAACTGAGCAACACGGCGGTGTTGAACACGCCCCGGTCGATCAGCCGCCGCAATCCCTCGCCCAGCAGGTTGAACCCGGTGACCGAGAGGAAGAAGGCGATGGCCGGGAAGAGGACCATCCAGGGACGGGAACGAGCCCACGCCCGAGATCCGGCCATCATCGCGCCCCACTCGGGCACGCTAAAGTACTGCCGCCGCGTAAAGTCGTCCACCTGGCGGGAGATGCCGCCGCCGATGTAGACGCCGACGAAGCCCAGTTCGCCCAGGATCATCAGCACCGCGCCCATCTCCAGCAGCGTGATGATGATCAGCGCGGGCAACACGTTGGGCAGGACGTGGCGCACCGCCAGTCCCAGCGGCGATAGCCCGACGACGCGCCCGCTGTCCAGGAATGGCTCCTCCTTGATGCGGATGAACTCGGCGCGGACGTACTGGGCGATCTCCCCCCAGCCGACGGCGCAGAGGGCGGCGATAAAGACCGGCAGGCCGCGCCGGATGTCGAGCGCAAAGATGAGGACCACCGCCACCAGCAGCATGGGCAGCGAGGCCAGCGTCTGCACGCCCCCCATCACGAGCTGGTCCACCAACCGGCCCTCGTGCCACCCTGCCGCGCCTCCCAACACCAGCCCCAGGGCCAGGCGGGCCATCGTGATGAAGGCGGCGGCCACCAGCGTGTTGCGTGTGCCGTACATCAGCATGCTCAGCGTGTCACGGCCCAGTTCGTCGGTGCCGAGCGGGTGTTCGGGCGAGGGCGGGAAAGGCGGGCCGTGGAAGGCGCCATCCACGTACTCCAGGCCGCTGCGACCCCGCAGGTAGGGGTTCTCCGGCGCTAGCAGCGGCCCGAACAGCACACCCACGAACAGGATCAGCACGATCAACCCGCCGGCCAGCAGGGGAAAGTTGACCAGGATGTGGCGCAGTCGGACGTGCCGCCCCGGTACTTCCGACAATGCGGATTTGGCGACCTCGGGTGAGCGTTCGACTGGGCGCTCATGAAGGCTCAGCCGAGCCGTGTGGCCCAGCCTGGAAAGATCCGCGCGGGGGTTCAGGAGACGGGCGAGGAATTCGCGCGGCCTCACGCCTCGCCTCCGTTGCCCCCGGCCTGCAGGCGGGGGTCGATCCAGCGGTAGATCACGTCCAGCAGCAGGTTGATCAGCAGGAAACTGACGCCCAGGCTCAGCCCCAGCACGGCGACCGCCTTGACCTCGTGCCGGTAGATCGCGTTGAGCATCGCAAAGCCCACGCCAGGCCACTCGAAAAAGATCTCCACCACCGGCAGACTGCCCAGCGCGAAGCGCAGCGAGATGACCACGGCGGTCAAGATGCTGATGCCTGCGTTGCGCAGCGCGTGCCGCCAGAAGACGACGCTGGGGCGCAGCCCCTTCGCGCGGGCGGTGCGGATAAAGTCTCTCCTCAGGATCTCAGAGATCGAGACAAAGGTGACGCGGGTGATGTGCGCCAGCGGACGGGCCGCCAGTACCAGCGCGGGGAGCGTCATCTGGGGGAGCAGGCTCTGGGTCCGGCTCAGGCTGGGGCCAAAGATGGACACCAGACGGATGCCAGTACGCTGGTAGAAGGCGATGGCGGCCACCCGGAACAGCAGGGCGAGGAAGAAACTGGGAATCGAGACGCCGATCACCGTCAGCGTGAGCGTGGACAGAGCCAGCGGGGAGTGGCGACGGGCGGCAGCCAGCCCTCCGGCGGCGATGCCGCCCGCTGTCGCCAGCGTGATGGACACCAGCAGCAGCCGTGCGCTTTCGCCGTACGTGTCGGCCAGCATGTCGGCCACCGGCACCCGGGTGCGCTGCGAGATGCCCCGGACGGTATAGCCCAGGTCTCCCCGCAGGCCGTCCTTGAAGAAGTCGATCGTGTCCTCAAGTGCCGGCCCGGCCACCTCCCACGCGCCGAGCGTCCGGCCCGTGGAGGTCGAATTGACGCTCAGGCGCAGGCCGAGCGCACAGAAGTAGACGATGGCAAAGGCCACGACCGCGATAAAGAGCAGCCGGCGCACCATGAACACGAGCCAGCCGGAGATGGCCCGCTCCTCGGGCGGGGATCGGGGAGGGGCGTCGCTCGTTCTGGCCTGGTCCGCGTTGTACGTGACGATGCTCCCGACGCGGCTGCTCCGGCTTCGTTCGGGCGCGAGTGATTGGAGTTTGCCGTAGGTCAGCGATCTCCACAGCCATTCCACCGGGCCGAACCGGTACCGGCGTAGCCACCAACCGCTCAAGCCGATTTGGATCCGGTAGGTGACGAACGTCAGGACGAGCGTGATCGCGGGCCCAAGCCTGCGGTAGAGCCCCAGTCCGTAGCCGTAAAAGACCAGCGTGCAGACCAGGGACTGGAACAGGTAATTGCTCAGCGCCATGCGCCCTACCGAGGCCAGCGGGGACAGGTGTTTCCGCCACCGGACGCCTGTTCTACTTCCATCTTGCTGGACAAGCAGGACGATGCCCGAGACGTAGAACAGGCACAGGGCCGGCCCCCCGATGGTGCGCGCTCCTCTCGTCGCGAGGTCGTAGAGCGAGGGTGGGACGAGCGTTGGGGAGGCGGTCACGGCGACGAACGCCAGGTTAAATACGACGCCCAGGATCAATCCCCACCACATGACTTTGCGGAAGAGTGGAAGGTGTGCGGGGATATTGGAAAAGATCCCGCGTCGCCCGGCGTACAGCCCGATCAGGAACATCCCAAAGACGTGCGTGGCCCAGTAGATCGACGTGGCGTACGTATGTCTGAGCTCTTTCAGCCGGTGTAGCGTGACCTCCAGGTAGTTCCCTCCGGCGTACACCCCGGCTCGATGTCCCGCCAGCATGTCCTGGCGCAGGTTCTCCGTCGCCCTGGCGTACGCTTCGCGAAACGTTTCTCCCGGGCCCGGCGTGCTGATCAGAATTGGGACGAGCATGCAGATGATCACTGCCACGAGGAGCGTTCTGTCCGAGCGCGTGCGAAAGAGGAGCAACAGGAGGCCAAGCAGCGCGTACGTGACCAGGATGTCACCGCTCCATATAAAGACAGCGTGTACCAGGCCGATCAGCAGGAGGATGAGCAGCCGGCGCACGTAGAGCGGCACGAAGCGCGTGCCGCGTTGCGCGGCACGCGCCATCTGAACAGCTATCCCCCAGCCAAAGAGGAACGAGAACAGCGTGTAGAACTTGGCCTGGGCGACGAATTTGATGAGCAGCACCGCGATACGGTCTGCGGTTCCCAGCCCCTGAACTTCAGTGGCATACCCGGAAAAGCTCAGCATGTTCACGAGCAGAATCCCGAGGACGGAAAAGCCGCGCAGGATGTCGATGACCTCGACGCGCTCCCTCAACTGCACCGGGGTCATTGCGGGCGCCGCCTCGTTGGCAGACACAGTGGGGGTTTCTGACATCGTCGTGTTGATCAAGTGGACAACCTGGAGCCGGCAGCCAGGCCAAAGGCGAGATCGACTGTCTCGGCATCGTTCACCGCGCTGCACCGTGTACAGTATATACGCCTGGCAGCGATGCGTGGTTCAAGAAGCCAAAATTATAATCCATCTTCCGCTCCCGTCAACCTCACCGAGCAGGAGCGTAACCTGTGCCCCACGCATCACGCATCACGTTTCACGTTTCACGCCTCACTTCTCCGCATTGCCACCGAGGTCTTTTTCGGTTACAATGAGCGCTGACGAACCTCCGATGTCGCAGCTCCTAATCCGTCTTAATCCTGCAAATCCGTGTCTAGTCACAATGAACCCTGACGAACCCCTGATGTCGCGGGAGGTGTACGATGCGTCTCAAGTGGTACGGATGGGCGGGCTTGGGCGTCGTCGTCGTGGCCGAGATCTGCCTCTTTGCCCGGCAGCCTTTCGTCGCCCAATGGTTCACCCCGATCGTCTGGACCGGCTACGTCCTCTTCGCCGACGCGCTGGCGCTGCGCTTGCGCGGTCATTCACTCATCCACGATCGGCCGCGGGAGGCGCTCATGCTGGGCTGGATCTCTGCCGGCTGCTGGCTGCTGTTCGAGGCGTACAACGTGCGCCTGCAGAACTGGACCTACGTGGGCCTGCCGGAGCACCCGGTCGAGCGGGGCTGGGCCTACCTGTGGGCCTTCGCCACGATCATGCCGGGAATGTTTGAAACCGCCGACGTGCTGGAGGGGCTGGGGTTCCTGCGCAACGTGAGGGCGAGGCCCCGCGCCCTCTCGCCGGCGCTGCTGGCGGCGATGTTCGTGGTGGGATTGGCCTTTGTGACTGTTCCACCGCTGTTGCCCGTCCACGTCGCGCGCTATACCTTTGGTTTCGTGTGGGTTGGGTTCATCCTCCTGCTGGAGCCGCTCAACGTGCAACTGGGCGTCGAATCGCCGTTGGGCGAGTGGGCGCGCGGCGACCCGCGCCCGGCGTTGCGGTTGCTGGCGGCCGGGATGGTCGCCGGATTCCTGTGGGAGTTCTGGAACTATTGGGCGACGTCCGGCTGGCGCTACGCGGTGCCCTGGCCGCTCGATTTCGGCGTCTACTATTTCCGCATGCCGGTGTTGGGGCTCCTGGGCTTCCCGCCCTTTGCCTGGGAATGCTGGGCCATGTTCCAACTGCTCAAGCGGGCGCTGCGCGGCGACGTGCTGTGGCAAAGTTAGCAGCGGATGTTGGGCGAGATTTTGCGAAAAATGCTTGACAGGGCGGTCGGAGTGTGGTATAATCAAATTAGAACAAACGTTCTATACCCTATCCAAGAAAGGAGATCCAATGGCTGAGCAAATGATCGCTTACTGTGGGCTGGTGTGCACCGACTGCCCGGCTTACGTCGCCACCCAGGCGGATGACATGGAGGCGCTGGCGCGCCTCGCCGCGCAGTGGAGCAAGGAGTTCGGCGCGCCGATGACCACCGCGGACTGCCTCTGCGATGGCTGCGTCTCCGGCAGCGATCGGTTGATCGGTTACTGTGGGGAGTGTCAGGTCCGCGCCTGCGCGAGTGGGCGGGGCGTGATCACCTGCGCGCACTGCGACGACTATGGCTGCGAAAAGATCACCACCTTCGTCAACGGCGCGCCGGATGCGAAAGCCAGGCTCGAGGAGATCCGCAGGACCCTCTGAGGACGCCACCCACGAGTGAATTGGAGATCCCCGCCCGCGCGCCGCCAACCAGGGGGACGGGTGGCCTGCGCGGGGCGGGGATCGGCACGCTGCGCGACGTGTACCGGGTTGCACACCACCCGGATGAGGTCATCCTTTCGCTTACTCAGGCAACGCCTCAAGCGATCCTACCACCTCTGTATCCACCGTGTATCCGTCAAGCTGCGTGGGGATCTGCCGCTTCAGATCTGAGGACTCGTTCTCCAGCAACACCTTCACGCAGGGTTCCCCTTCGCATTCGCCAATCCCGACCCCAACGACGCCTTCGATGGCCATGAGCTCGGTTTCGTGCTGTCCCTTTGCTTGCTCGATAGTCAAACGCTGGTCCTCTCGTCGCAAGACCAGGTACGTCATCAAGAGCACGGCCACCACTGCTATGACCGCGAGGCCCAACAAGATTGCTCTTTTGCTCATATGTTCACTCCACTCGGAACAAAGCGCCCGCCAACCTTGACGGTGGGCGGGCTTTGAACGGCTTCAACGTTTACCGCCTGCCATCCCGGCTTTGGTGGATCCCGAGACGGGGTTTGTCCCTCTGGTGCGGCGTCAATATACCATGAACTGGCGCGTGCGTCAATACTCGCGCCTGCCGGTCTGCAATCTCCAATCTCCAATCTCCAATCTCCATTCTCCGCCCTCCAATTTGCCATCTCCCCCCAAGCGCGGTATACTGCGCGCGGACAGATCTATGCGCCTCAACCATCTCGTACTCCAGGGCTACAAGTCGTTCGCGACCAAGACCGAGTTCCTGTTTCCCACCGGCATCACGGCGATCGTCGGCCCCAACGGGTCCGGCAAAAGCAACATCGCCGACGCGATCCGGTGGGTGCTGGGCGAGCAGCGCGTGCACAGCCTGCGGGGCCGGTCCACCGCCGACATGATCTTTGCCGGCGGGCACCGCCGCGCCCGGGCCGGCATGGCCGAGGTCTCGCTGACGCTCGACAACGCCGATGGCTGGCTGCCGATCGAGTTCAGCGAGGTCACCCTCACCCGTCGTGCGTACCGCTCCGGCGAGAACGAATATCTGCTCAACGGATCGCGGGTGCGGCTGCGTGACATCGCGGCACTGCTGGCTGAAAGCGGCCTCAGCCAGCGGGCCTACACGGTCATCGGCCAGGGGCTGGTCGACGCGGCGCTCTCGCTGCGGCCCCAGGAGCGGCGCACGCTCTTCGAGGAGGCCGCCGGCATCAGCTTTTACCGCACTCAGCGGGAGGACGCCGTCCAGCGCCTGGATGAGACGCAGCGCAACCTGGAGCGCGTCTACGACATCATCAGCGAGATCACGCCCCGCCTGCGGCGGCTCGAGCGGGAGGCAGAGCGCGTGGAGGAGCACAGACGGCTGGTGGCCCACCTGGAGCGACTGCAGTCCACCTGGTATGGCTACGAGTGGGGACGCCAGCAAGCCGCGCTCGGTCGCGATCTGGACAGGGCCTCCGCTCTGGAAGCCAGCATGGAGGCGCAGCAGACCGAGGCGTCTGCGATCAACGATCGGCTGGGCGAGTTGCGCCAGGAGGAGAGCGAGCTGCGCGCCAGTCTGCGCGATTGGCATCGGGAGAGCGCCAACCTGCACGACCAGGCCAACGAGGTGCAGCGCGAACTGGCCGTGGCGGAGGAGCGGACGCGGCTGTTAAAGGTCCGGCGCGAGGAGTTGTTGGCCGAGCTCGATCCGCTGAGCCGCCAGCAGGCAGCGCAGGCCGATCAAGTCACCCAAACCCGCGCTCAGGCCGAGCAACTGGCGCGCGACCTGGAGGAGCGCAGGAAACGGTTGGCGGCGCTGGAGCGGGAGTGGGCCGCCGTCCAGGAACAGGCGGAGGAACCCGCCCGGCGGCGCGCGCAGGTGGAGCAGGAACTGCGCGCGCATCGCGCGGGGTTGGAACGGCTGAACCAGGCGCTGCTCGAGGTCCGCGCAGAGGCGGCTCGCCTATCCAGCGAGCAAGCCGTGGCGGAGGAACGGGCGCGCCAGTTAAGGGCCCGGCGCGACGAGATCGTGGCCGGACTCGACCCCCTGGGCGGTCAACAGGAGGCCCAGGCTGAGCGGGTCGCCCAGGCACGCGCTGAAGTTGAGCGACTGGACCGCGCGTTGGCGGAGCGCAGGGGACGGCTGGCGGAACTAGAACGGGAGTGGGCGGCCGTGCAGGGGCAGGCGCAGGAGCCTGAACAGCAGCGCGCCCGCGTCGAGCAGGACCTGCGCGCCCACCGGGCGGCGTTGGAACGATTGAACCAGGCGTTGCTCGACGCCCGTGCGGAGGCGGCCCACCTGGCGGGCGAGCACGCGGCGTTGAGCCGGACGCACGCGGCGTCGTCTGCGTACGCCGCCGGGGTCCGGGCGTTGCTCCAGGCGGATCTGGACGGTGTACTCGGTCCACTGGCGGCGTTGATTCGGGTGCCACCGGAGTGGGAACGCGCCGTCGAGGCGGCGCTGGGCGCTGACCTTCAGGCCGTCGTCGTGGAGCGTACGTCGCTCGTCGACGAGGTGTGTCAGATCCTCGAATCGTCGGGGGGGCGGGTGGCGCTGCTGCCGCTGGATGGCCTGCGCCCGGCCCCGTCGTTGCGCTCGGGCGCGGTGCGGGCGGCCGACGTCGTCACCTGTGACGAGCGCGTGCGGTCGGCGGTCGAGACGGTGCTGGGGGGCGTCGCGCTGTGCGAGGATCTGGCGGCGGCCCGCGCGCTGCTCGGCGACATGCCACCGGGGAGCTGCTGCGTCACGGCCACGGGCGTCGTCCTGCGGGCCGACGGCGTGATCTCGGTCGGCCAGGCGGGTGCGGGCGGTGTGCTGGCCGATGAACAGGCGCGCCGGGAACTCCCCGCCCGGCTGGAAGAGGTCCAGCACCGCTGCCAGGAGATCGAGGGGCGGCAGCGGGCGGAGGCGGAACAGATCGCGGCACTGGAGACCAGGCTGCAAGAACTGGCCCAGCAGGCTTTGGCGGCCCGCGAAGAGGCGGCGCGGGTCGAGCGGGAGACGGTGGGGAAGGCCCGCACCGAGGTCGCGGTCGCCGAGGGGGCGCTGCACAGCCAGGGGGCGGCACTGCAACGAGAGGAGGCGCTGCTGGAGCGGCTGGAGGCCCAGATGGCGGCGCTGCGTGGACAGGCGGACGAACTGGAGGCCGAGTACGCGGCCAGCGTCGCCCGTCTTCAGGAGATGCGGGCAGAGAGCCCGCAGGTGGCGGTTCACCCCGGTGATGTCCGCACGCGCGGGGAAGGAGCGGGGCGAGCGCAGGCCCAGCCATCACTTCCGGCACGACTGGGGGAGATCCAGCGGCGGGCCCAGGAGCTCGAGGCCCAGCAGCGGGTGGAGGCGGAACAGGTCGCGGCGCTGGAGGCCGGGCTGCAGGAACTGGCCCAGCAGGCAATGGAGGCGCGCGAGGAGGCGGCGCGGGTCGAGCGGGAGACGATGGGGAAGGCCCGCACCGAGGTCGCGGTGGCCGGGGAGGCGGTGCGCAGCCAGCGGGCGGCGCGGCAGCGGGAGGAGGCACTGCTGGAGCGGCTGGAGGCCCAGATGGCCGCCCGCCGCCAGCGGGCGGAGGAGCTGGAGGCTGAGCACACCGCCGTCGTCACCCACGCCCAGGCGTTGCGCGGGGCGGCCTCCGAGATGGAGGCGCAACTGCACCAGATGAGCGCGCGCATTCAGCCGGCCGAGGAGGAACTGGCGCGCCTGCACGAGGAGCAGGCGACGCTGGAGGAGCGAGAGCGGCGCGCGCGCGATCGGGTGCGAGACACGGAGGCCCGTCTGGGCCGCGCTCAGTTGGACGTCGCCCGTTGCCGGGATGAGCTAAAGCTGCTGGCCCGGCGCATCGAGGAGGACCTGGGGCTGGTCGAGCTGGAGCTGTCGGAGAGCGTCACCGCCCAGACGCCACTGCCACTCCGCCCGGTGGTCTCGCAGCTTCCTATCGTCGAGGATCTGCCCGAGGGGTTGGAGGAGGAGATTCGGATCCTCAAGGCCCGGGTCCGAAGACTGGGGTCGGTCAACCCCAATGCCCCGGCCGACTACGCCGAGGTCCAGGAGCGGCACCGGTTCCTCACCGAGCAGTCGGCCGACCTTGAGGCGGCCTCGGCCCAACTGCGCGACGTGGTGGCCGAGCTGGACGAGCTGATGGAGACCGCCTTCAGGGAGACGTTCGAGGCGGTGGCAGCCCGGTTCTCCGAGACGTTCACGGCCCTGTTCAACGGCGGCGCCGCGCGGCTGGAGTTGACCGAGCCCGGGGACCTGATGAACACCGGCGTGGACATCGTCGCCCGGCCCCCGGGGAAGCGCGCGCAGCGGCTGGCGCTTCTCTCCGGCGGGGAGCGGGCGCTGACCGCGGCCGCGCTCCTGTTCGCGCTCCTTCACGTCAGCCCGACCCCCTTCTGCGTCCTCGACGAGGTGGACGCGATGCTGGACGAGGCGAACGTGGGGCGTTTTCGCGCGTTGCTGGAGGAGTTGGCGGAGCAGACCCAGTTCATCGTCATCACGCACAACCGGGTGACCACCGAGGCAGCGCACGCGATCTATGGCGTCTCGATGGGCGCGGATGCGGTCTCGCAGGTGGTGTCGCTCCAGTTGGACTAGAGAATGCCTGATCATCAATCTCCAATCTCCAATCTCCAATCTCCAATCTCCAGTCTCCAGGTTGCTGTCCTGACCACCGGCGGCACCATCGCCATGCAGCACGATGCAGAAGCTGGCGGAGCTATCCCCACGCTGGGCGCCGCCGACTTTATAGCTGCGCTGCCAGCAGGCCTGGCGGGACTGCGGACCGAGGAGCTGGTCAGCCTGCCCAGTTCCCACTTTACGCTGGAGACGGTGCAGGCGATCCGTGAGCGAGTCGCCGAGTTGGTGGTGGAGCCTGGGGTGGCTGGCGTCGTCGTCACGCACGGGACCGATACGCTGGAGGAGACGGCCTACCTGCTCGATCTGACGGTGCCGGGGGAGAAGCCCCTCGTGGTCACCGGGGCGATGCGCGCCGCTTCTGACGTGGGCTACGAAGGCTATGCGAATCTCCTGTCCGCCGTTCGCGTCGCGGGAGCGCCGCAGGCGCGAAGGTTGGGCGCGGTCGTCGTCCTCAACGACGAAATCCACGCCGCGCGCTACGTCACCAAGATGCACACGCTCAGCCCGGCGACCTTCCAATCGCCTGGCTGGGGGCCGGTGGGGCGGGTGGAGGGGGATGCCGTCATCGTCGCGCGCCGGCCGGAGCGGCATGTGCTACCGTGGCATGGCCTGGAGCCGAACGTATCGTTGCTCAAGCTGGCGGTGGGTATGGAGGCCACCCCACTGGAGGACGCGCTGGCGCGGGGCGCTCGCGGCATCGTCGTCGAGGCGTTGGGTGGCGGGCGCGTGCCCCCGTGGTGGCTGCCCGCGATCGAGCGGTCGCGGGCTCAGGGTGTGGCGGTCGTGATCGCCAGCCGGTGTCCCTCGGGCAGCGTGTGGGACGCCTACGGCTATCCGGGCGCATATCGCACGCTGGCCAGCCTGGGTTGCCTGTTTGCCGGTGGGTTGAACGGGCAGAAGGCACGCATCAAACTGATGGTCGTGCTGGCGGCCGCGCGGAACAGTGAAGAGGTGGCGGAGTTGTGGAACCGGGAAATGACCAATGTCCAATGACCAATGTCCAATGTCCAATGTCCAATGAGTAATGTCCAATGAGTAATGTTCAATGGACGCGAGTTGCTATGGCAGACGACGAGGAGGCAAGAATGGCGCACCGGAGGCGGGGGGAGTTTGAGACACCAGCGGGCTGGGAGAGGGAGGTGCCCTACGACATTCGGGAGCGGACGTTTCAGTTTGCGGTGCGCGTGTTGCAGGCAATTCGGCAACTTCCAGATGATCCAGCGACTCGTGTGGTGGCGTATCAACTGGCAAAATCGGCCACTTCCGTAGGGGCAAACGTCGAGGAGGCAGACGGCGCCGAATCCAGGCGAGATTTTGTGCACAAGATGAGCATTGCTCGCAAGGAAGCACGCGAGTCCCGCTACTGGCTCCGTGTCGTCCGTGCCGCCATTCTGGATAGGAGCGAGTTTTGCGCATTGGAACAAGAGAGCGATGAACTGGTCCGCATCCTCAGCACCATCATCGCCAGCGCCAACAAGTCTTGACTATTGGTCATTAGTCATTGGTCATTGGTCATTCACAGGAGGTGCATACTGGATCAACTGGAACTGGCTCGGAACATTGTGGATTTGATCGCCGATAAGAAGGGCGAAGACGTGCTGTTGCTCGACATTCGGGACGTCTCCATCCTGGCCGACTACTTTGTGATCGGCACTACCACGAGCGAGCGCCAGGCCAAGGCGATCATCGACGGTATCAAGCAGGGGATGAAGCAGGCGTTCGACGCCAGGCCGCTGCGCATCGAGGGAGAGTCCGCTACCGGGTGGGTGTTGATGGACTATGGAGGTGTCGTCGTCCATCTCTTCGCGCCGGAGACGCGGGCGTACTACGATCTCGAAGGGTTGTGGCGGGCTGGGCGGGTCGTGGTGCGGATGCTGTGATGCAGTAGTCCCGGCGTGCGGAGCAGCGGGGCGGGATCTCTGGCAGCGATACCCGGCGGTCCTCGGTCACCTTCGTGCACCGCTGGCGATCGCTCGCGTATTGCGAGCACCTTCTACCCCGCCCTGCCAGCCCCCGCAACCCCCGGCGTGGTTCGACCCGACCGCCCCAGCCTTACGGCTGGAGCGGTTTTGCGTCGGATGGTTGCGGTGGCGGCATGGCGCTCTCAGAGTGGGGGCTCGTCTTCACTCGGCCCTTGCCTCGTGGCAGCGCTTAGCGTAGGTGAGGGCCTCCCAATGATTTGACTTTCTTTCGAATTGTATTATACTCTTTATCAGGATAGTGAAATTCATCCGATAGGAGGCATATGATGCCTGAGATACGCGTTGCTATCGGGCAGGTGAAGCGAGACCTCTCTGATCTGGTCAATCGAGTTGCCTACGGCGGTGAGCGCATCCTGTTGACGTCCCGGGGCAAGCCCAAGGCGGCTTTGGTCAGCTTCGAGGATTATCAGCGTCTGGAGCAGGAGCGAGCGAGCCAGGACCTGGCTCGCTGGCAGGCGTGGCTGGCCGAGAGTGAAAAGCTGGCGGCCGATATTCTGGAGCGACGCGGTGGGGTCCCCCTGGATGTGGATGCGTTGTGGCAGGCAGCGCGGGCCGACCTGGAGGCACGCGATGACAAGATCCTTGGTCATTGATGCCAGTTTTGCCTTCAAGTTGATTCTACCCAATCCCCGACAGGCGCACTTTCGGGCGCTGATGGCGCAGTGGAAGCAAGATGGTTATGGGATGTGCGCGCCAACGTTGTGGGTCTATGAGATTACCTCGGCGCTGTGCAAAGTGGTGCATTTTGGACATCTCCAGTCCGACGAGGGGGCGGAGGCACTGGCACTAGCTCAAGGGCTGGGGATGCACTTGATCCCGCCAGACGACGCACAAGCTCGTCTGGCTTTTGACTGGACGATGCGTCTAGACCGTGCGGCGGCCTACGATAGCTTCTATCTGGCACTGGCCGAAACACTGGGGTGCGAACTGTGGACGACGGATAGACACTTGTACAATGCGGTGGCCCAGCCCTGGGTACGCTGCGTCAGCAATGAGTGACGGGGTAATCCAGTTATGGCTCTCTCTTTCTCCACCACTCAGGCAGCACCTCGGCGGCCGGGCCACGGAGTATTTCGTGGGCCTGGGCCGACAGCGGCGTCTCGGCGGGGTTGACCTCGACCAGTCGCGCCCCGTTCCTCAGCGCGACGAGTGGCAGCGAGGCGGCCGGTTGCACGACGGCCGACGTCCCGACGACGAGCATGAGGCGGCAGCACGCCGCTGCCGCCCACGCGGCATCCAGCACCTCCAGCGGGAGCGATTCACCAAACCAGACCACGTCGGGCCGCAGCAGCGCCCCGCATTCGGGGCAGCGGGGCGGGATCTCCGGCAGCAGCACCTGGCGATCCTCGGAAACACGCCCGCAGCCAGTGCACCGCGTGCGCCAGATGTTGCCGTGCAACTCCAGCACGTTGTGGCTCCCGGCTGCCTGGTGCAGGCCGTCCACGTTCTGCGTGATCAGCGTCAAGTCCGGCAGCGCTGCCTCCATCTCCGCCAGCGTCTCGTGCGCGGCGTTGGGCGCACACGAGTCGATCAGCCCGCGCCGCCAGTCGTACCACTCCCACACGAGCGCCGGATCGCGGCGAAAGGCCTCCGGCGTCGCCAGTTGCTCGGGCCGGAAATTGCGCCACAGCCCGCCCTCGCCCCGGAAAGTGGGCACACCGCTCTCGGCCGAGATACCAGCGCCGGTGAGCACGGCCACCGGCCCAGGGATGGGCTCAGACACGGCAGGGCACCTCCCCGATCTCTACAAAGAACTCCCGGAGCACCGATTGAAAGCCAAATGCTAAGGGCACTTTCATCACCCTCTCCAGGAGTCACTCACGCCTAGACGACCAGGGGTGGATACATCCTGGATGTATCCACCCCCTGCCGGTTGTACGTCTCAGGACGAACCTACTCAAATATCCAGCGGTCGGTGTCCCGTCCGTAGGACAGGATCTCGTCCTCGGTGAAGAAGAGCGGCACCTCGAAGGCCGCCGTCTCCGGCCCGTCGGAGCCGTGCACCAGGTTGCGCCCGATCTCCAGGCCAAAGTCGGCGCGGATGGTGCCCGGGGTTGCCTCAGTTGGGTTGGTCGCCCCCATCGTGCGGCGCACGATTTCGATCGCGTCGTTGCCCTCCAACACCATCACCACGACTGGGCTGGAGGTGATGTACCGGATCAGCGGTTCGTAGAAGGGCTTCCCCTCGTGGATCGCATAGTGGCGTCGGGCCAGCGCTTCGTCGATGTGTATCAGTTTCAGCGCGGCGATGCGCAACCCTCGGCGCTCGAAACGGGTGACGATCTCTCCGATGAGCCCACGCTGTACGGCGTCGGGTTTGATGATGACTAGCGTGCGTTCCAAGTTCCCTCCTCGTTTTCCAGGTTATCAGTTAAAGGCAGTGCTGCAAAGGCCACCCTGCTTCGTCGTCATTCTGAGCGTAGCGAAGAATCTCGTGAGCGCGGCGAGTGTTGCGCAATCGCAGCTAAAGCGTTTCCAACGCCCGGCGGTAGATGTTCAGTGCTTTCTGCAGCCGGCCGTCTTTCATGTAGGCGTCACCCAGCACCCGCTGCGTGCTGGCATCCCGCCACTGTCGCACGTACCCCTCCAGGTCGGCGGTCACGCTGTCGAGGAGCTTGCCGGCGCGGATCACGCGGGTATAGGTCTCCAGTGATTCCTGCCGTTCGTCGGCCTGCCACAACGCCCGTGCGAGCGCAAGCCAGACCTCATAGTCGCGCGGATGATCCTTCAGGTACCCCCGCTCGGTGGCAAATGGCTCCGCAGGGAGTTCGACGGCAGCGGCCTCAGCGATCGGGATTTCCGGCGGAGCGATGGGCTCCTCGGGTGGCCCGGCTAGCTCCATCTCGACCACGCCCGGTATCTCCTCGACCACCGGTGCCGGCGCCCCTTCCATTTCTGGGGCGGGTTCCAGTACCGCCCCCCAGTGCACCTCCTCGGTGGGTGGCGCTGCCTCGAATGTCGGGATCTCCTCAGGTGGCGGCGCTTCCTCCAGCATCGGGAACTCGACGGCGGGCGGGGCCTCCTCCACCGCCTCGACGGGCGTGGGTGGGGCTTCCGGCTCGCCGAAGGCCATCCAGCCGAACGGTTCCTCGACCAGGGGCGCGACGGGCTCCTCGACCGGCGGGGCTACGGCCTCCTCTGGCGCTGCCTCGACTGGGGGTGCCTCTTCGATCTGTGGACGGCCCATGATCTCGGCCAGGCGGGCTTCGGCCTCCGCCTCGGCCTGGGCCTGTAGCTCTTCTTCTTTGCCGGCCGCGAGCTGCGCCAGCCAGGCCAGCGCCTCGTCGCCGGAGGGCATGCCCTCGCCCTCCAGCCACGCCGGCGCGGGCACCTCCTCCGCTGTGGGCACGGCCTCCTTCACCGGTGGGGCGGGCACGGGTGGGGCTTCCGGCTCACCGAATGGTGTCCAGCCGAACGGTTCCTCGACCGGTGGTGCCACGGCCTCCTCTGGCGCTGCCTCGACCGGGGGAGCCTCTGCGGGCTGGGGCCGGCCCATGATCTCGGCCAGGCGGGCCTCCGCCTCCGCTTCCGCCTGGGCCTGGAGTTCCTCCTCCTTGCCCGCTGCGAGTTGCGCCAGCCAGGCCAGCGCCTCGTCGCCGGAGGGCATCCCCTCGCCCTCCAGCCACGCCGGCGCGGGCACCTCCTCCGCTGTGGGCACGGCCTCCTCCACCGGGAGGGCGGGCGCGGGTGGGGCTTCCGGCTCGCCGAACGGTGTCCAGCCGAACGGTTCCTCGACCGGCGGGGCCATGGCCTCCTCCGGCGCTGCCTCGACTGGAGGCGCCTCTGCGGGCTGGGGCCGGCCCATGATCTCGGCCAGGCGGGCCTCGGCCTCTGCTTCGGCCTGGGCCTGTAGTTCCTCTTCCTTGCCGGCCGTGAGTTGCGCCAGCCAGGCCAGCGCCTCGTCGCCGGAGGGCATCCCCTCGCCCTCCAGCCACGCCGGCGCGGGCATCTCCTCCGCCGCGGGAGTGGGGGGCTCCTCCGGTATCTCTACTTCCTCGGCGAGCAGCTCGCGCAGGCCGGCCAGCCAATCTTCAGGCAGTTCCATAGGTGGAATTGGGGGGGCTGCCTCCTCACCGGCTGCCTCAACGCCCAGTTCGGCCAGCGGCTCCAGCGCATCCTTCTCCCCGGGGACTAGCGGCGCTTCCTCCACGCCGGTGGGCTCAACCCCCAGTTCGAGCGGGCGCTCTGCGACCTCTTCCTCGCCAATTGGCTCGAGACCCAACCTGGCCAGCCACTCCGGAGCCTCCTCCTCGCCCGGGAGCGCTGGTGCTTCTCTCGCGCCGGTGGGCTCAACCTCCAGCTCGGCTGGCCATTCTGCGACCTCCTCCTCCTCTTCCTCGACGAGCCCTTCGCGGATGCTCGCCAGCCACTCGGGGACCTCCCCCGTCGGAGGAGGGATCGCTTCCTCCAGTGGTCGTTCTCCCAGTGGCTCGGGAGGGGTGGGCGGTGTGGGCGCGGGAGCCTCCTCGCCGCCGACCTCCTCGAGCCAGGAGGGGAGCTCAATCTGTGCGTCCCTCGCCGCGGCCACGTCAAACGTCGGGGCCTCGCGTTCGGCCTGTGGCGGTGCCGCCGATACAGCCTCCAGGTCGGTCATCCAGGCCGGGCGCTCCTCCTCCGTCGGAGGCCGGTACTCTAGCGGCACGAGCCGGACTTCCCGTGCGGGCAGCGGTGATGCAGCGCCGAGGAGTTCCCGTGCTATCCGGTTCTCCGGATCCACGGCCGCGGCTCGCCGCAGGTACGCCTGGGCTTCCTCGCGACCGCTGCGCGTCCATATCTCGCCCAGGATCAGGTTGGCTTTGAGGGTGTAGGGGTGTTTGTCCAGCACCTGCTGGCAGACCTCTACGGCCTCCAGGCGCTGCTCGTTGCGCCAGAGTGCCTCGGCGAGCGCGACGCTCAGGTCTACCCGTTCTGGCTGCTCGGCCAGCAGGGCGTGGAACTCGCTGATGGCCCGCGAGAGCAGGTCACCCTTGAGGTAGAGCCGGGCCAGTCCGGCGCGGGTCAGTTGGACCCGCTCGGGCGCTACGCCATCTCGCCGGCCGTAGAGGTGACGCAATTCCTCCTCTACGATGCCCGCCTCGTTATCGGACGCGACTTCAAACGCGCGTTCGAGGTGCCACGTGGCCGCGTCGAGGTCGCCGCGCCGGTTGGACAACTCGCTGATCCCCACCCACGCGACCAGATCCTCAGGGTCGGCGCCGAGCACACGGTGAAACATGTCGGCCGCATACTCATCCTGATTGGCCTCCAGCATCGCTTTGCCCAGCAACCGGTAGGTCGCCACGTGCTTGGGGTATTGCTTCAGGATGTGCTGCCCGTGGGCCACAGCCTCCACATAACGGCCCTGCTCGATGATGATCTCGATCTGCTCACAATATTCGTGAAGGGAAATCTCGTTCATTCTTCCCTCCTGCTCCACACTCTGGTTGGGAGGCTCACGATAGATCGGGGCCTCCGCTGCGTCGGGCACCGCGAACCACGGTGACCATCAACGTCTGGATTATGCACTGTCTGGCGCGAAAAGTCAATTCAGGCCGTGCGTTTCCTTCAGGCGTGCGATCAGTGCGTCTATCGGGCGCTCGGGACGAGGGGAGGGGCCGATGGGATCGGTAACGGCATCCTCTCCTGTCAGGGCGCGGAACGCGTTCAGCACGCCGTATGCCAGTACGTCCAGTTCGTAGCCACCTTCGAGCGTAAACACGATCCGCCCTTCACACAACTGATCGGCCATGCGCACCAGCTCCCGTCCCAGCCCGGCGTAGCCGGCCAGCGACAGGTTCATCTGTGCCAATGGATCGCTCCAGTGAGCGTCGTACCCGGCCGAGACGAGGATCAGGTCAGGGTGAAAGCGCTTCGCCAGCGGCCAGACCAACTCGGTCAAGATCTCGGCGTAGCCCGCATCCCCCACACGGGGCGGCAACGGCACGTTGAGCACGGTCCCCTCGCCAGCGCCGGTCCCCGTCTCGCGCCAGTGACCGGTGCCCGGGTAATACGGGTACTGGTGGGTGGAAAAGTAAAAGACGGCCGGATCGTCGGCGAAGGCGTCCTGCGTCCCGTTGCCGTGATGCACGTCAAAGTCGGCGATAAAGACCCGCTCCACCTTCCCCTGTGCCAATGCAGCCCGCGCGGCGACGGCGACGTTGTTAAAGAGGCAAAAGCCCATCGCGTGCGTGGCCGTGGCGTGGTGTCCCGGTGGACGCACCAGCGCGAACCCGTTGGCCACCTCGCCCGCCAGCACCGCCTCCACCGCCCGGACGAGCCCGCCGGCGGCCATCAGCGCCGCGTCGAAGGAGCGGGGGACCACGTAGGTATCTGGGTCGAGGTAGCCGCCGCCGGCCTGGGCCACGCGCTGTACCCGTTCGACGTGCGCGGACGTGTGCACGCGCTGCAGTTCCTCGGTCGTGGCCGGGCGGGGCTCCAGCGGCCTCAGGCGGGCCAACATCCCCTCGTGTTCCAGCGTGCTGAGGATGTGCTTCAGGCGGCGGGCGTTCTCAGGATGGGAAGGCAGGTCGTGTTCGAGATAGACTGGATCGTAGACGTAGGCTGTATCCATACCCTTTCCCCCCCTGGCCTCAGTTTCTACCTGTCATTATACCCGCCCACGCGGGGGTGTCAACAGAGGGTGGGGCAAGCCACCTTCCCGAAAGCTTCCACGACCGACCTGACGGACATTTCGGCGCTTCTCGGCAGCACCCCCGGTATTGCTGATCCGTGCCCAAGCAACCGCCGCGGTCGCCGCTTTCGGGAAGGTTTGCACGCTGGACGGGCGCTCACCCGCGCCGGCGGGTGGCCCTGCGGCGCGGGACGCCGCCCCGGTAGGCGGGCGCCAGGATAGCGAACGGCGTGCACCGGCTCACGTCCAACATGCGCGTCGCCAGGCGGGGGTCGAGTTCCTCGATGGTGGTCGCGGTGGTGATGACCGTCGGCAGCCGGGCGTTGTAGCGGTAGTCAAAGATCTGGTACAGTTTCTCCCGCGCCCACGGCGTGGCCGATTCGGTGCCCAGGTCGTCGAGGACGATGAGCGGCGCGCGGCGCACCTCCTCGAACCGCTGGTCGAAGGTGACCGTGCTCTGGGGGTTGAAGGTGGCTCGCAGGTGGTCCAGCAGATCGGGGACGACGACGAACAGGGCCGGATGGCCCCCTGCCACGCGGTGGTTGGCGATGGCGGCGGCCAGGTGCGTCTTTCCACAGCCGTATATCCCGGTGAACACCAGCCAGTCGTGGGGCTCCTCGGCGAAACCACGGGCGATGTCGAAGGCGCGTTTGAGGTTCTCCTCCTCCTCGCGCGGTAGCTCCCCCTTGCGCGGGTCAAAGTTTTTGAACGTCTGGTGGCTGTGCAGGCTCAGGCTGCTCAGGTCTGACTGGTCGTGCGGGGCGCTGGCCAGCCGGTAGTCGGGGGCGGTGATGGACACGATCTTGGCCAGGTCGGGGTCCACCAGGCGGGAGCGAAGCCGCAGGGGGATCTCCTCCAGCTCGTGGTTGGTGGTGATGACGGTCGGCAACTGTGCGTTGTAGCGATAGTTGAGAATCTGGAATACCTTCTCCAGCGCCCAGGGGGTGCTGCTTTCGGTGCCCAGGTCGTCCAATACAAGAACGGGGGCAGTGCGAATTTCCTCAAAGCGGGCGTCGTATGCGGTGGGGCTGGAAGGGGCGAACGTGGCGCGCAGGTGATCCAGCAGGTCGGGGACGGTGATGAAGAGCACCGGCTGGCCGCGCTCGACGCAGGCGTTGGCGATGGCGGCGACCAGGTGGGTCTTGCCGCAGCCGTAGCCCCCTTTCAAGACGAGCCATCCCTCCGGGTTCTCGGCGAACGTGCGGGCCTCCTCGTACGCCCAGCGCAGGTTGGCCCGGTTGTCGGGTGGCAGGCCGTGCCCCTCGGGGGCAAACGTCTCAAAGGTCATGCGGGACATGATCCCCAGGTCGCCCAGCGTGCGCAGCGCGGCCACGCGCCGCTCGGCCAGCCTGGACAGGCGGCAGGTGCAGGGGACGAGCTGGCCAAAGTCCGGGTGATCCGGCGGGACGTTCAGCCGCAGGTACCCCAACCCTTTGCAGATCGGGCAGACCTCCTCTGCTCCCTTGCTCCCCTGCTCCCCTGCTCCCTCGTCAGTGCTCGATGTATTCGCCATATTCCCCTTCGATGTAGCGCCGCCGATCCGCCTCGGCGGGCCGCCGCCCCGTCTCATCTCCCCTTCCCTCGGTGCGCCAGCGCTCCAGAATCGCGCGGATGTACTTCCAGCTCCGCTTGTTCAGCGACACCGCCTCGCGGAACGCGTCCTCGATCCACGCGGCCGGGTAGATCTGCTCCGCCTCGCGCAGTTGGTCGGCGATGAGTGGCGTGAGCAGGCCGATGTTCTGCTCGTACAGCGTAAAGACGTTGGGCCGTGTGGCCGACTCGAGCTCGTCCGGCCATTCGCCGCGCGCGATGGCCTCGACCGCGGCGCGCCCTATGGGCGTGTTGGCGAAGTAGAGTGGCTCGGTGGTCTCCCCGGTGGTCGTCTCGACCCGCAACAGCGTCCCGCGCTCGACGGCGCGCTCCAGCGCCTCGCTCAGCGCCTCCGCGGGCGCGTCGCCCAGGCCGGCGAGGAGCACCTGGTCGGCGGCCAGGTCGGCGCGGCGCAGGTAGCGTACCTTGCCCTGCTGTTGCCCCAGCCGCCACAGCACGTGCAGCGTGAGCTTGAGCTCGGCCAGGTCGTCGATGAGCGGGATGAGTTCGGTGAACACCGGCTCCGGGATGCTGGCGTTGCGGACCTTGCCGGGCGGGAACCCGCTGAAGGCCATCACGCTGGACGGTCGATCCGGTCGATCGTGTTTATCCATACTGCTCATCGCCAGGCCACTCTGCTATCTCCATCTCGTCGACGGTTTCGTTGTCAGCTTTGAACGTGAACCTCGCCCGGACGGTTTGCCCTGCCAGGACGAGCGGCAGCCAATAGGCCCCATCCTGCCACATGTCCTCAAATGGAATCTCGTCGATCTTGAACCACACCGGTTTCATCTCGTCGCTCTCCACCGGCTCGCCATCCCATGCCTTGACCAGGAAGACGTGGACCACCTGGCCCCAATCCGGGTGCGCGGGAAACAGGAACGTCAACCGGCCCACTTTCTGGGCGTCCTGTTCCGAGATCCTGATCCCTGTCTCCTCTTCCAACTCCCGGATGGCGGCCGCTTCTATCGTCTCGCCCGGTTCGATCTTGCCGCCAAAACCCCCATATTTCCCTTGGCCAAAGCCTGCCTTCTTCAGCCCCAGGAGGACCTCGCTAGGCGGATTACCTCTTCGCAGGATACAGAGTGTCGCGTCTCTCATCGGTTCTTCTTGACTCGATCTGCACAGGGAACCTGCCGCGTGGTGTGCGTCGCCCCCGGCGGTCCGGTGCTGCGGTGGATGGTGGGTAGCTCCGATTATAGCCCAAGGGTAGCGCTTGCACAAATTGCGACCATGCGAAATGGGGCGACCTGCCTGGTCGCCCCATTTCGTGGTTGAAGCCGGAGCCGCGCAGAACGCGCACGCCCCGATTCGTCTCACGACGGTTTCAGACTGGGTGCGGCAGCGCCTACCTCCGGGTGGGGTACAGGCGGAGGGCCATGCCGCCAATGATCAGCACTGTCGCCAGTGCGACGAGCGTGATGGCGGCCATGCGGTAGGGGTCTGTCCCGCCTGTCGCGGGCAGCAAGGGGGTGGGTCCGAACGCGGCGTCTAGACTGGGCACGGCCATCAGAGAGGGCGTGCCGCCTGCCAGCCCCATGGCAAAGATGGTGACCACCGAGCGGTCGGCCAGCTTTACCCCCGGCACGTCCAGCTCCAGCCGTTTCTGGGCAAAGAGCGAAAAGACGGTCTGAAAGACGGTAAAGGCCAGGCCGTAGAAGAGGCTCACGTGCAGCAACGGCCGACGCAACGTCGGGCCGACGCAGGGGCGATTCAGCGCCTCCCACAGCGCGCGGGCTGTAAACGCGGTCCTGGGGCTGCGGGCCATTTCGGCGCGTCTCTCCGGGGGGAGCGATTCTGGAGGAGCATCCACAGCGAGTTCGCCAGGCCCAGCATCAGAAAGCTGGTGACGGTGCCGTCGCCCGATGATCGGTGCGCCGACGAGTTGGGCCGCTGCGTTCGCGCCCGACAACAGGCCGACGACGGTAGGCATCGCCGCGAACGTCTAGGCGTAGTATGCCAAGAGCGGCAGGATCAGGCTGAAGCCGACCACGTCGATGAAGACAAAGATCAGGGCCAGGCTCTTTCGCACAGTCATTCCAGGTCATGGCCGTACTGGTGGATTGTCATGGCAAATTGGACATCAACCTCACTGCATCGAGTACTCATGGCCACCAGTGCCCCACGTCTTGGATGGCGCGGAAGGCTTCCCCCAGCGCCTCCTCCCCGCCCATGGCGGCGATAACGGGTGCCAGGGCGACGAGATCCGCGAGCAGGTGAGGGCGAGGGCGGTGAGCCAAAGCGTGGAGAAGGCTGGCGCCATCCCAGTCCTCCAACCACAGATGCATCAGGGCCGAGCCAGAGAGCTCTGTGAGATTGGGCGCTAGATCATACAATACCTGTGCCCGCTTTTGGGCGTCCCCAATCTCGCGCGCGGCCGTCAATGCCTGCCCCAGCAGTTCAGCCGAGAGATGCGGGGCCAGACCACTCAGCGCGTCGGCACGTCCCCCCTCATGCTCAATCTCCCGCGCCGCTGCCAACGCCTTCTCCAGCAGTTCAGCCGAGAGATGCGGGGCCAGACTACGCAGTGCCTTGGCACAGTTCCCCTCATACTCAATCTCCCGCGCCGCTGCCAACGCTTCTTCCAGTACCTGCTCCCGCAGTGGCTCCGGCAGGTGCAGGGCCACACCAACCAGCACCTCGACGCGCACCTCGCCCCGCTGAATCTTCCGCGCGGCCGCCAGTGCCTCCTCCACCACCTGACGCTGTAATGGCACTGGCAGGTGTGGAGCCAGACTACCCAGCACCTCGGCACGCGCCTGATCCCACCGAATCTCCCGCGCGGTCACCAACGCTTCCCCCAACAATCTCTCCGGCAGGTAAGGAGCCAGATTACTCAGCGCTTGTGCTCGGCTGCCGAGTTCCGCAATCTTGCGCGCTGCTGTCAGCGCCTTTCCCAATACCCGCTCCCGCAACTGCTCTGGCACGTGCGGGGCTAGTGCGCTCAGCGCCCGCGCACGCAGTCGACTGACTAGAACAATGACATCCATAGGCACAAGCGACCCCCACCCAGTCGATTCCACATACGTTGACGAGGTCGTCACTTTCGATGTCTTCGATTTTCCGCGGAGCGTATGGGCAGACCTCCGCTGTCGGCTGAGTCCCCGCGCCCGCAGCGCGCGTGCTCGGTCATCGGCATCCCCAATCCTCCGCGCGGTCGCCAATGCCTCCCCCAGCACTTGCTCCCGCAATGGACTCGTCAGGTGCGGGACCAACCCCACAAGGGCCTCCACTCGCCACTTTTCGTGCTTGGTCTTGCGCGCAGCCGCCAATGCCTCCTCCAGCAGCCTGTCTGGCAGATATGGGGCCAGAGCACTCAGTGCTTGTGCTCGACTGCCAGCGTCCCGAATCTTCCGCGCGGCCGCCAATGCTTCCTCCAGCAGCCTCTCGGGCAGATATGGGGCCAGAGCACCCAGTGCTTGTGCTCGGTCGTTGGCGTTCCAGATCTTCCGCACGGCCGCCAGTGCCTCCCCCACCGTCTGCTCCCGTAATGGCACTGGCAGGTGGGGGGCCAGAGCACCCAGTGTTTGTGCTCGGTCGTCAGCATTCCAGATCTTCCGCGCGGCCGCCAGTGCCTCCCCCACCATCTGCTCCCGTAATGGCACTGGCAGGTGTGGGGCCAGACTACCCAGCACCTCGGCACGGGCCTGATCCCACCGAATCTCCCGCGCAGCCGCCAATGCCTCCCTCAGCACTTGCTCCCGCAATGGATCCGGCAGGTGTGGCGCCAGACTGATCAGCGCTTCTACTCTGTCATCCGCGTTCCGAATCTTTTGCGCGGCCGCCAATGCCTCCTCTCGTAGCCTCTCCGGCAGATGCGGGGCCAGATCGACCAGGACCAGCGCCTCGCCGCCTCCCCACCTACTGGCAATCTCCCGTGCTGCTGTCAATGCCTCCCCCGGCACCTGCTCCTGTAATGGCCGCCATGGCCCCAGCCGTCCACCTCTGTGGACCAGTGCCCAGCCCTGCCAATGCCCATCCTTGATGTCCTGTGCCGCCGCCAACGCCTCCCCCAGCACCTGCTCCCGCAATGGCTCCGGCAGGTGCGGGGCCAGACCGACCAGCGCCTGTACGCGGCCCCCGGCGTCTCCAATCTCCCGCGCTGCCGCCAGTGCTTCCTCCAGCAGCCTCCCCGGCAGATGTGGGGCCATTTCAGTCAGTGCCTTCGCAAGTCGCCATCCATCGGCAATCTCTGGCGCTGCCGCTAACGCCGCCAACTCCATCCGCTGCCACGGCGACGCCACCGACTGCCACGGCGACAGGTGCAGGTACCGATGACTCGGTGCCCGTGCTTGGTCATGGGCGCCTCCAATCTCCCGTGCTGCCGCCAGCGCTTCCTCCAGCGTCTCCTCCCTCAACCACGCTGGCAGATGCGGGGCCAGTTGGACCAGTGCTGCCACGCGCTCCCTCTTCTCTGGCTTGCCCCGCGCGAGGGTCACTGCCTGCTCCGGCCAGAGAAGACGGTGTTCTGCCGCGCGCGCTAGTAATGTCCCCGGTAGATTGGCACTCAGGGAAGCCACACTGCTGCGGCACAGGGCACACCTCACCTGCATCCCCACGTCCTTCGTCGCCTCCGCCTGCCGCCACGCGCGGGCCACATCGGCCAAATAGCTTCCTAGGCCACCCGTTGCTTCTTTCGCAGCGAACCACACGTTCTCCCACCGCTCACTCACCGGCCGATCCAGGCGCAGCAGACGGTGCAGGTCATCCGTGCGACCGGCCCCTTCCAGGTGAACCGCCAGGTGACGCAGGCCGTAACCGCCATACATATCGCGCTTCTCCGGCTCCTGCAATCTTGGCAGTCTGTCCTCTACACCCCCCCATAGTGTAAGGTAGAAATTGGCGATGCGCGCGTGACCTTGCCGCTCGTCGCACCAAAACTCCCCGGCCCGCTTTCGGTCAATCAGAAAGTTAGCGACCGACCAGTGATAGCGCCAAAAGAGTTCCTGCTGCCACAGCGTCAGGTCCAGCAACTGGCTTACCTGCTCCAATCGCTGACGCGTCCGGCGCTCCGGCCATTCCAAGTAGGCTGCTATCTGTTCCAAGGAAGCTGGCTCCTGCAAAGCCAACACTATCTCCATCAGGTCGGCACCCCACTGCCTCCACTCCTCTGTCCTCACACGAGTGCCGAGCAAGTACTGGTAGTACCCATCCAACCCGCGTGGCAGCGCATCCTCTCCAAGAAGAAAGTGCCCTGCGATGATCTCGGGTAATACCAGGCTCAAGTAGAGGAAATTCCATTCACCCATGTCCCCTAAATCCCTGATAAACTGGGCTTCATCCCATCCCGCATTGGCAAGGGCATCCTGCAGTTGCTCGTCGCGTTGCCGAAGACTGCCCAAGTAGTGTGTGATATCCTCCTGATTCTCAGGGTTCTGGGCCTCGATGGAGATGTGAGGTCGGTCGGCAAAGCTGTTCAAGACACTCGGCTCGGGGCGGCTGGTCAGGATGAAGCGGATCTGGGTGGGCAGATCATGCGCCTGTCTCAGGATCTCCACAATACCAGGACGGCTGACGTGGACAACTGCCTCGTCCAGAGCATCCACCAGAATAATGGTCGCCGGCAGATTTCCCTCCTCATCCAGGGCTCGCAGCGGGTGACGGATGAGGCGGTCAAAGGCTCTCTCTGGTGGCAGGCCCTGGATCTCTAGGTGCTGGATGCGCACCCCGGTGATATCCCCTCCCTGCACCGACCGAATGTGTTGGGTGGTATGGATAATCACGCTTCGATCGGCAAACGTCTCCTGCGCTTTTACCAGGGCCTTGGCAAAGCCAGGTACGCGTCCGGCCAATTGCTCCGCAATGGAGTGGACAAAGCCCAGCGGTTCAGTCGTGCCGCCTCGCCCACCAATACAGAAGTGGACAGCATCTGGTATTTGGGCGCGCTGCCAGAGGTAAGCAGCGAACGCGCTCTTGCCGATCCCTGGCTCGCCGATAATGAGGAGGAAATGCGGGGCCTGCGGATCGTCCAGAAACTCCCGCACCTGTTGGATCAACCACTCTCGCCCCGTGAAATCGCGGAGCCACTCCTCAGCGAATCCTGCAAACTCTTGCAGAAGACTCATTCCTTGCACCTGCTTCCAGTGTTGACCTGCTTCACCGGCCACTGGCGCCCGTGACCACCCTCAGCAAATGCCCGCTCGCGGCTGGTGGAGTCGCGGATGAGGGTAACTGACGGAGGTGCACCGCTCGGAAGAATTGCAGCGTTTCGGCAGGGGCTACTCCCGCTCCACCCGCAAATCCCCGCCGCAGTGGGGGCATTTGTAGACCGGCGTCTTGACGCTGAACTCGCCGCCGCAGTAGGGGCAGCGACGGGTGACCTTGCTGGGCTTGAGGCCGGGGAAGACGTAGAACTCCCGCTCCCCCCTCCGCTCGCGGTAGCACTGCCCCCGCCGTTCGAGCAGGTTCAGGGCGGCCACGGCCGCTTCGTCGGGCACACCCAGCCCGGCCACGACGCCCGAGAGCGTCACCTCAGCGTCGCCGGCGCGCGCCAGTGCGGTGATGCGGTCGCTGAGGTTCTCGGGGTCCAGAGCGCGCAACCGGCGCAGCGTGGTCCCGCCCCAGGCGGCCAGCCCGCCCCCGACGACGACCAGGGCCCCGGCCAGCAGGAACCGCGATGGCTGGCGGGTCGCGGCGCACAGGAACAGCAGCCCCACGGCCAGCAGCACGGCGGAAATCAAAAGCACGACGATAGCAGCAGTCCGGTTCATCCATCACCTCCATCGTTGGGTCGCGTCGTCCAATGCCCGGCCCAGGCCGTCGAACATGGCCTTGATCTTGGCCTCGCTCAGGTCTTGCTCCATCACCGGCCGGACGATGGCCAGGAACTCGGTCGGGTTGGCGCACAGGCGGCCGTCGTCCCGCACCTTTTGGGCCAGGCCGTCCCATTGCGCATGAAAGGCCCGCACCTCGTCCGGCACGGCGACGTCCAGCTTGGGCAGATGCGCGCTGTGCATGCGCTGCTCCTCGATCAGGCCACCCACGCTTTCGTTGAAGCGGTTCAGCCCTTCGGTGATCCCGTCCAATATGGACAGCAGGCTGCCCACCGAGCCCAGTCCCTCCTGGTAGTCGTCGGTCTGGACATTCAGTTCGACCATCTTGTCCAATTCGGCCTTGATATCGCCGGCGGGGCACGGGATCGGCTCTTTCAGGTTGTCGATCACGTGGCGGATCGCCCGCCTGAGCGCCAGCGCCTCGCGGTTGGTCTCGGCGTCCAGGTAATCGAGCTCTCCCTGGAGTTGCGCCAGCTTTAGCGTCAGCTCCTGCCATTGGGCCTGCAGGTCACCCTGCTCAGACCGGCCCAGCGCCTGGAACTCCTGCCACTCGTCGCGCACCTTCTTGAGCTCCTGCTGAACGACCTTCAACTGGCCGATCGCCTGCTGCCGCTGGCGGTCGAGTTTGCCGATCTTGAAAAAGTTGAACACCACGCGCAGGCAGCCCGAGAGGCGGCGGATCTGTCCGTTGAGCTGATCCAATTCGCCCTCCAGGGCCGCCCCCTGGGCCTTGAGCTCTTCCTCGCGCTGGTCGAGGCGAGGGTTCAACTGGCGCAGTTCGGCGATGAGTTCCTGGCCCTGTTGCAGCGTCCGGTCGGCCTCGGCCTGGGTCTCGGGGACGAGCGTGTCCCGCAGCTCCTGGCGGCGCCCGGCGATGGCACGCTGCTCCTCGCCGATCCGCTCCTCGGTGCGGGCGCGCAGGTCCGGGCCGGCCTCGTCCAGCCGGCCGGTCACCGCCTCGACCAACTGCTCCAGCGTGGCGTCGTGCCCGGCCTTCCACTCGACGTAGGCCGAGTTGAAGCCGACCTGGATCTCTTCCACCTCCCGGCGGACCGTGCCGATGCGCTCGACGTTGTCGGCGATGGTCTTGGAGAATTGCTCCAGAGAAAGACGGTTGCTCATCTCAGTTTCCTGTCCGAGTTCCTACGAGGTTGGGGCGGGGGTGGACCGTTTGACTGGATTCACCCTCCCCCATCCCCTCCCTCCAGGGAGGGGCGAACGTTCACGCCCGTGACCTGGCCCAGGTAGCGGCGCTTGAGCCGCCAGGCCAGCCGCTCCCAGGCCGACGTTTCCCTCAGGTGCGGGGCGATTTCGGCGAACGACCCCTGCTCGTCCCAGTAGAGGGGACACGCGCCGCAGCAGATGTCGACCATTCGGCAGTCCTTGCAGCCCGGCGGCAAGAACTCTTTGTCCCGCCAGTAGCGCGCCGTCCGGCGGTTCCAGATCGTGTCGAAATCCTCCTCGACCAGGTTGCCGACGCCCTGCTCAAAGCTGGAGCAGGGCAGCACCTGCCCATCGGGCGCGATGGACAGCAGCCCTTCGGCGGCGGAGCAGGATTGGGAGCCCAGCCCGTGGGCCGCGGGGTTGAACAGGCAATAGGGCACCGGCGAATACCACACGAAGCGTAGCCCGCGTTCCTCAGCGCGTTCCTTGAGCGCCAGCACGATCCCGCCGATCTGGTCGTAGCTGACGTCGGGCACGCCCACGGCTCCGCCGGTGCGGATGACCATGTTCATCGACAGATACTCCTGCCCCATCCCGGCCAGCAGGTCGATGAGCACCGGCAGTGCGTGGTGGTTGCGCGCGTTGATGGTCGTGTTCGTGTGGGTGTGGATGGACGCCGCCTTCAGGTTGCGCACTCCCTGCATCGTGCGCTCGAAAGCCCCCGGGTTGCCCACCACCGCGTCGTGCGTGGCCGCGTCGCCCGCCTCCACGCTGACCTGGGCCGAGTGCAGGCCGGCCTCGGCCAACTGCGCGACGTACGCGTCGTCGGCGCAGCGGATGCCGTTGGTGATCAGGTTGGTCCGCAGGTCCCGGTACCTGGCGTAGGCGATCAACTCTGGCAGGTCGGCGCGCAGCGTCGGCTCGCCGCCGGTGAAGGAGACCGTCGGCACCCGCGCCTGGTCCACGATCTTGTCCAGCACCGTCTTTACCTCGGCGGTGGTCATCTCCGGCACCGTCCGGCCGCGCTCGGGGGAGCTGGCGTAGCAGAAGAAGCAGCGGTTCTGGCAGCGGTAGGTGAGCGCGATCTCTGACAGGACGGGATACTTGCGCTCGTGGGTGCCAAAGGGGGTGCTCTTGACCGCGGGCGCGCAGCCGGCCTTGTTGTCCAGGATCAGCGCCAGGCTGCGCAGCAGCTTGTCCAGGTCCTGCACGATCCGGGCCTCGGGCACGCGGTAGCGGCCGGCCATCTGCGCCACCAGCGCGGCCACGTCGACCGGCCGCTGGCTGTACAGCGCGTGGAGCATGGCGGTGGCGGTGCGGTTGAGGTACTGGACGCGGTTGGGCCGCAGGATGAGCAGGTTGTCCTCGGGCCGCACGAACACGTAATCGCGGGTGCTCTCCACGAAGGAGGAGGCAAACTGCTGAAGCTGGTCGCTTACGTAACTGGACATTGTGATTCTATCGTGAAACGTGAAACGTGAAACGTGATGCGTGAAACGTGAAACGTGATGCGTGAAACGTGAAACAGAATGCGTGATGCGTAATGCGTGATGCGTGATGCGTGAAACGTGAAACGTGAAACCTGAAACTTGAAACCTAATGTGTGATGCGTGATCAGAAGCTGCTCACGCACGCGCTGTGACAGGCCGAGTGACAGGCGCTGTGGCAGACGCAGGCGCTGTGGCAGGCGCTGTGGCAGTTCGAGTGGACGCAGGCGCTGTGGCAGGCGTCGTGGACGCAGGCCGAATGGCACGCCGAGTGGCAGGCCGAGTGACAGGCGTCGTACCCGGCGTCCTCCCGCCCCATCAGGTTGTCCAGGATGTTCGTGGCCGAGGTGGCCACGTTCTCGGCCTTGCCGGCCAGGTCCGAGGCCACCCCCTCCAGCAGGCCAGCCGCCTGGTCGGCCGCGCCCACCAGGGGCAACTCCCGCAGCCCCTCCATCACCGAGGGACCGGCCGGCGTCGCGGGCGCGGGCGCTGGGCGACCTTTCGCGACGGCGACCGGCGCGGGCTGGTAGACCGGGTATCCGCGCGAGAGGATGATCCAGGGAAAGCGCGGGTGGTCCCAGCCCCAGGCGCGGGTTGGGTCCATACGGCGGTACTCTTCCCAGGCGTCGTCGGCCCGGCGCCGGTACGTCTGCCGCGTGGCCTCGGCGTCGGCGTTCCACATCTTGGTCTGCAGGCGCGCGGACAGCGTCTTTAGCACGCGATCGACCGTCGTCGGGGGCAGGGTCCCGTCGTCGGCGATGCCGTCCACCAGCGCTTTTTCGTAATCGGCCATCTCCAGGCCGGGATTGGTCACCTCGAGCTGCAGCGGCTTGCGGTTGAGCACCGTCAGCACCCCCCGCTGCACCAGCGCCATGATCACGAGCGTGAGCACCCGCGTCGTGTCCCCGATGTACATCGCCGCCTCGATGGCGTCCAGGTCGGGCACCAGCCCCGGCTGTTCAAAGGTCTCCAGCTCGATCTCGGGAGCCTCGTACTCCTCGGGCGCGGCCTTGGGCGCGGCTCGCCGGAGCACGAGAAAGACGATCAACCCGGCCAGCCCCAGCCCACCTCCGCCGAAACAGCACAGCGAGGTCCACACGCTCGTACCCGCCAGGGGAGGGCTGGGCGTCTCCGGCGTCGGTTCCGGTTCGATCGGAGCGACGAATCCGGTCTCGGTGGGCTCGGCCACCGGACCGCTGAAATACCGGGCCGGGATGTAGACCTTGGGCCGGAAGTGGTATTGGGGCGGCAGGTCGGTCTTGGACACGTAGATGGACAGCCAGTTCTGGCCCGAGACCTCGTCGGGGGTCGGGTAGTACACCCAGCGATCGAACGACGAGACCGCCGCGTCGTCCACCAGGATGCCCGCCTCGTCCACGATCTCGTCGGTCACCTGTTCCGGCTGGGTGACGCCGGCCGGCAGCTCGATGGGCAGGATGAGGGTGACGATCTGCTCGCCGATCTCCAGGGTCCACTCGATGGGCGACCACTCCAGCACCCAGTAGGGCTCGCCGTCCACCGCCGTCTCGTCCAGCCCGTACCGCACCTGGTAGTGGACGTGCACGGTATAGTCCACCCCGGGTTGGGTGTTGAACCCAAAGTCCACGCCATAGAGGCCGCTGCCCTTGCTGTTCAGGCGGATGGGCGATTCCTGGCCCTGGTGCTCGATGTGGTAATCGAGCATCTCGTGGCCGGGGTCGAAGGAGCCCATCGTGGTGATCCCGCTCCGGGGCTCGGTCTCCTGGAAGGTGAGGCGATACTTGACGTCCAGCGTGCCGTCGCCCAGCACTGTGACCTGCGCCTCGGTCTGCGTGATGATCGGCGGCCCGGCCGCCCCGGCGCTATCTGCCAGGCACAGGCACAGGCCGGAAATGACCAACAGCGCGCTTACCCAACGTATAAACCCTTTCATCTCATTCACCACCGGATATTCTCTGGATGGCTGCCACGACGCTGCACTGATTCCATAGTACCATGGATTGGGGCAAAATACAATTGGCAGAAACCTTCCCGAAAGCTGGCGCAAGGATCAGCAATGCCGGAGGTGGTGCCGGGAAGCGCCGGAATGTCTGTCAGGTTGCTCGTGCAAGCTTTCGGGAAGGTGACTCGTCTGTTTGCCCTGTGGACGCAGAAGTGATATACTGGCGGCCAAATAGACTTCTTAAGGAGGGTATCATGCTCGAAGATCTCGTCCGCAAGAACCGCAGTTACCGTCGTTTCTATCAGGACGTCCCGGTAGCGCTCGAGACGCTGCGCGCGCTCGTGTACCTGGCCCGGCTTTCGGCCTCCGGGTCCAACCTGCAGCCGCTCAAGTATGTCCTCAGCGTCGATCCAGAGGTCAACGCGCGCATCTTTCCCCACACGCGCTGGGCGGGCTACCTGAAGGATTGGGGTGGGCCGGAGGAGGGCGAGCGGCCGGCGGCGTACGTCGTCATCCTGGGTGACACAGAGATCCGCAAGGACTCTGGCTGCGACCACGGCATCGCGGCCCAGTCGATCATGCTCGGCGCGACGGAGCGGGGCCTGGGCGGCTGCATGATCGGTTCGATCGACCGCAACGGGCTGCGGCAGACGCTCGACATCCCGGAGCAGTACGAGATTCTGCTCATCCTGGCGCTGGGCAAGCCGAAGGAGACGGTGGTGCTCGAGGACGTCGGCCCGGAGGGCGACACCAAGTACTACCGCGACGCCGAGGGCGTGCACCACGTGCCCAAGCGCTCGCTGGAGGAGATGATCCTGCAAGAGTACAGGGCGTGACCCTTCGGAAGAGTGCCCGTTGAGACTCTATTCCATCCGCCTCTACCTGGAGCCAAACCCTGGTGGCATCTACACCGTCACCAGCCCCGATGTGCCCGGCCTGGTCACTGAGGGGCGCACGCCGGATGAGATCCTCCATAATGTCCAGGAGGCCCTTGACGCGCTCAAGGATGCCTGGCAGGAGTTGGGAATGGAGACCCCGCCCGTTCTGCGTCCGGCCTTGGCCGATCGCCCTCAGACCATCGAGATGCTGGTGACCGCCTGATGCGATACCGCGAAGTCGCCAAGCGGCTGCGCCAGCTTGGATGTCGGGAGATCAGGGGTGTCCGCTCATCTGCAATAGAGCAAGTCAGCCTGGGCGGGCTACCTGAAGAATTGGGGAGGGCTGGAGTAGGGCGAATGGCCGGCGGCATACATCGTCATCCTGGGCTACTTTGCTTGTAGTGTCGCACCGGCGTAGAGCCTGCGGGCATGTTGGACGATCCTTTCCTGGGCATCGGGGCCGAGCAAAAGGTCTCCCGAGCGAGCGTCTATGTCCACTGTGCCCACCTGGCCCAGGTCGCCCAGGCCCGGCAACGAAAGCATGATAGGTACGCGCCAGGCGATTTGTTCGCCCACGAGGACCAACTCGGGGTCGCGCGCAATCAAGCCGGTGCCCAACTCGGTCACGACCTGGCGATTCACCCGGCGTCGGGCTTCCTCAGCGGTCACGTTCAACGTGGCTACTACGTGAAAGCTCAGGTGGATCGGTGCTCAGTGAAACAGCACCCAAAGCACAGGCACCGGAATTGGCAGCGATCGATCCGGTGACGTTGACGCCGATTGTGCAAAGCGTTTTGAACAGCGACACCGTCGAGCTCGCCAGTTGGGACTGTGAACAACTGCCCGGCGGCGTCGGCGCAGGGACGGCTGTCCATCGTTTCGCGGGCCGGGCGCGCGACCAGGGGCAAGCGGTATCGTGGTCGCTCATCTTGAAGGTGTTGCACCCGCAAGTCTATGGTGATGATCTGTCGGCCTGGAACTATTACAAGCGCGAGGTGGATGCTTATCAATCCGGGTGGCTCGATGACCTGCCCGGTGGGCTGGCGGCGCCGCGCAGTTTTGGCACCGTCGAACGCCCGGACGGGACGTGTTGGATCTGGCTGGAAGACATCGCCGACGACATTGGCCCGCGCTGGCCTTTGGAGCACTATGGCGTCGTCGCCCGCCACCTTGGCCAGTTCAACGGGGCGTACCTGGCGGGGCGACCGCTACCGGACTGGCCGTGGTTGAGCTCGGGCTGGTTGCGGCAATTCGTCGCTCATTCCGCCCCTGCCATAGGGCCGCTCCGCAATTCGCTCGAGCACCCGCTGGTCTGTCGTTGGTTCCCGGACGATGCCAGCGACAGGTTCTTCCGTCTCTGGACGGAGCGCGATTGCTATCTCGACGCCCTCGACCGCCTGCCCCAGACGCTGTGTCACCTCGATGTGTTCCGCCGCAACCTGTTCGCGCGGCGAACGGCCGGTGGCGACGATCGGACGGTGGCCGTCGATTGGGCGTATGCCGGACAGGGCGCGATTGGCGAAGATCTGGTCCCCCTGGTCCTGGCCAGTGTCCTCTTTTTCGAGGTCGAACCGGACGAGGCACAAACACTCGAGGAGATCGTCTTCGAGGGCTACCTGGAGGGGCTGCGCGATGCCGGCTGGCAGGGGGACCCACGGCTCGTGCGGTTGGGCTATACGGCGGCTGCGAGCCTGCGTTACACGTT
>DATKTN010000260.1:0-7120 GCA_035531135.1 Anaerolineae bacterium | reverse complement strand
CTCTATCCAATCGTCTGCTGTCGGTAACAGCCTTAGCTCATTCAATACAGTCTTAAGGAGGAGGTACCTATGGCTTTCAAGTCACCTAAGGATACGGCCTGCGCGATTGAGGGCGTGGGTTGCGCCAAGGCCAATCTGCCCTGGGACAAGCTGCTCGTCCTGGGCTTTCTGGCCGGCGCGTTCATCGCCTTCGGAGGCCTGCTGGCCATCATCGTTGGTAAAGGCATCAATACAGAGACGCTCGGCGGTGGATTTGGCAAGTTCATGTTCGGCGGCGTCTTCCCCGTCGGCCTGATGCTGGTCGTCATCGCAGGCGCGGAGCTCTTCACCGGCAACACCGCCTGCACCATCCCCGCCGTCATGTCGGGCAAGGCGACGTGGGGCGGGCTGCTGCGCAACTGGGTGCTGGCCTACGTCGGCAACCTGGTGGGGTCGCTCTTCGTGGCGTTCTTCCTGGCCTACCTGACGAACCTGTGCGCCAGTGAGCCGTATCTGTCGGCGGTGCAGGCGATCGCGTCGGGGAAGGTGAGCCAGGGGTTCGTGCCGCTGTTCTTCAAGGGCGTGGGATGCAACTGGCTGGTGTGCCTGGCGGTGTGGCTGGCGGTGGCGTCGGACGACATCGCGGGCAAGATCTGGGGCATCTGGTGGCCGATCATGGCGTTCGTGGCGCTGGGGTTCGAGCACAGCATCGCGAACATGTTCTTCATCCCGCTGGGCATCTTTTACGGTGCGCAGGTGAGCTGGGGCCAGTTCTTTGTCAACAACCTGATCCCGGTGACGTTGGGGAACATCGTCGGTGGCGCGTTCTTCGTCGGTTTCATATACTGGTGGCTCTACGGTAATCGCGAGTAGACAACCGCTACATCAGTGGCAGCGGGGGCCTGCGAAGCCCGCGTTGCACGTCGCATCGAGAGAACGGGGCTGGAGACCGAGGTTGGCTTCTCCAGCCCGTTCTTTATTTACCAATCTACCTTTTTTCGGTATACTATGGCCGTATGAAGACGCTGGTACTTGGTTTGGGCAACCCGATCCTGACGGATGACGGGGTGGGCATAACCGTCGTGCGGGAGGCGGCGGCGCGCTGCCGGCGGGATGACGTGGCTTTCGCGGAAGCGAGCGTCGGCGGGCTGCGGTTGTTGGACATCATCGCTGGCTGCGAACGGCTCATCCTGGTGGATGCCATCCAGACCCGCGATGGCAGGCCGGGTGACATCGTTCGTCTGCATCCCAACGACCTGCGGGGTTCGCTGCATTCGGGGTCGACGCACGATCTCTCGCTGCCCGGCGCGCTGGCGCTGGGGCGAGGCGTGGGCATGGTCTTGCCCGACGATGAGGACATCGTCATCATCGCCGTCGAGGTCGAGGACGTGCTGACCTTTGGCGAGACGTGCACGCCTGCGGTGGCGGCGGCCATTCCGCGCGCCGTGGAGGCGGTGCTGGCGGAGCTAGCGGCGGGGGAGTCGTCGTGTTCAGGGTAGCGGTCGAACTGATGCGCCGGGCGATCAGCGTGCGCGGCGTCGTCCAGGGGGTCGGTTTCCGGCCCTTCGTCTACCGCCTGGCGCACGAACATGGCCTGGCCGGCTGGGTGCTCAACCATTCCGGCGGGGTGGAGATCGAGGTCGAAGGCCCGGCGGCCGCGCTGGTGGCGTTCGTGCGCGACCTGGAGGAGAAGGCTCCGCCGCTGGCACGCATTGAGAGCGTCGAGGTTGCCGATGCCCCGCTGGCCGGCTATACGACCTTCGAGATCCGCCACAGCGTGGCCGAGGCGGGGGACCGACGAAGCCGGTTCTACCAACTCATCTCCCCCGACATCGCCACCTGCCCCGATTGCCTGCGCGAGTTGCTGGATCCGGCGGATCGCCGCTATCGTTACCCGTTCACCAACTGCACCAACTGTGGCCCGCGCTTCACCATCATCGCCGACGTCCCCTACGACCGTCCCCTGACGACGATGCGGGACTTTTGCATGTGCCCGCAGTGCCAGGCGGAGTACGACGACCCGCTCGACCGGCGGTTCCACGCCCAGCCCAATGCGTGCCCGGTATGTGGTCCCCACGTGTGGCTGGTTAAAAGTCCCGGGTTCCAGGTCTCGGATCCTAACCTGAAACCTGAAACCCTGAAACCTGAAACCCAAGATGTCATCGCCCTGGCTGCTCGCCTGTTACAGGCCGGCGACATCCTCGCCATCAAGGGCCTGGGCGGCTTCCACCTGGCCTGCGACGCCACGGACGAGGCGGCCGTGCGCACGCTGCGGGAGCGCAAGGACCGTCCGGCCAAGCCGCTGGCCGTGATGATGGCTACCCTGGAGGATGTCAGGCGACACTGCTGGGTTTCGGACGAGGAGGAGCGGCTGCTGATCTCGCCCCAGTGCCCCATCGTGCTGCTCCCGTGGAATCCTGAATCGGGCGTCTCGCAGTTGGTGGCACCCCGCAACAACTACCTGGGGGTCATGCTTCCCTACACGCCGCTGCACCACGTGCTGCTGCGGGACGTGGGCCGGCCGCTGGTGATGACCAGCGGCAACCTGTCGGAGGAGCCCATCGCGCGCGACAACGACGAGGCGCTGCGCCGCCTGGCCCACCTGGCCGATCACTTCCTGCTCCACGACCGCGACATCTACGCTCGCTACGACGACTCGGTCTGGTTCGTACCCTGCGTTTCTCTGCCCCAACCCATCCGCCGTTCGCGGGGCTATGCTCCTTTCCCTGTGAAACTGCCCTTCAAGGTCCGGCCGATCCTGGCCTGTGGGGCGGAGCTCAAGAACACCTTCTGCGTCACCCGGGACGAGTACGCCTTCCTCAGCCAGCATATCGGCGACATGGAGAACCTGGAGACGCTGGAGCATTTCGAGACGACCATCGAGCTGTACAAGCAGTTGTTCCGCATCGAGCCAGAGATCATCGCCTGCGACATGCACCCCGAGTACCTGGCGACGAAATATGCCAGAAGCCAAATCCCCAATCCCCAATCCCCAATCTCCAATCTCCAATCTCCATTCGCCGTTCAACATCACCACGCCCACATCGCCAGTTGCCTGGCCGACAACAGTTGGTCGCCCGACGACGGGCCGGTCATCGGCGTGGCCTGGGATGGCACCGGCTATGGCACGGACGGGAACATCTGGGGCGGCGAGTTCCTGGTGGCGGACTACCATGGCTTCCGGCGTGTGGCCCGGTTGGAGTATATGCCCATGCCCGGCGGAGAGGCGGCCATTCGTAATCCCTACCGCCTGGCCATCGGCTACCTCTATGCCCTCACCGGTCGGTGGCCCTCGGATGTCCGCTATCCACCCTTTGAGGCCAGCGTGGATGAGGAGGAACTGCGCATCATCCAGCGGCAGATCGACCGGGGGATCAACTGCCCGCAAACTTCGGCCGGCGGCCGGCTGTTCGACGCCGTCTCCGCGCTGCTGGGGATCCGGGAGCGGGCCACCTACGAGGCGCAGGCGGCCATAGAGTTGGAGATGGCGGCGCAAATCGCAAATCCCAAATCTCAAATCTCAAATCGCAAATCTAAAATCTCTGATCTGGCTTACCCGTTCGATATTGACGAAATCGCAGGCGGAGGCGACAGGGTTGGATCTGCGAGTGTCTCCGTGATCCGGCTGCGAGCGTTATTCGAGGCACTGCTCGCCGCCCGGCGGGGTGGGGCGAGCGTCGGAGAGATGGCCTACCGCTTCCACGTCACCGTCGCGGAGATGATGCGGACGACGTGCGAGTGCATCGCGCAGGAGACGGGGCTGCGGACGGTGGCGCTGAGCGGCGGCTGCTTCCAGAACCGGCTGCTGCTGGCGCTGGTCGTCCCGAGGTTGCAGGAGATGGGCTTGCGGGTTATCATGCACCGGCGCGTGCCGTGCAACGACGGCGGCGTCTCGTTGGGGCAGGCGGTGATCGCGCACTTTGCAGTTGAACATGGAATGAACGCAGGAGATTCAGAATAGTATGTGTCTAGCTATACCGACGTTGATCAAGTCTATCGAGGGGACCACCGCCCGGGCCGAGATCGGTGGGGTGGAGCGTTCCATCAGCCTGGCGCTCACGCCAGAGGCGCGGGTGGGCGATTACGTGCTGTTGCACACCGGCTTTGCCATCGGCGTGATAGATGAGGAAGAGGCGCAGGAGACGCTGCAGTTGCTGGAGGAACTGGCCGAGTTTCAGGCCGACGAGTGCAGTTCAGGTTCATAGTGCGCGCTTCAGCGCGTTGATGGGTTTCTGCGCTTGCAGCAGGTGCGCGAACAAGACGCAGTTCAGGTTCAGGTTCGTAGTGCGCGCTTTAGCGCGTTGATGGCGCACCCAAGTGCGCGTTACGAACCTCGGTTGGAAAATCGCATGAAGTACATCGACGAGTTTCGCGACCCGCAATTGGCGCGAAAACTGCTGGCGAGCATTCGGACGCGCTCCAAGCGGCCCGTGCGTTTCATGGAGTTCTGCGGCGGGCACACGCACGCCATCTTCCGCCACGGCCTGCGGCAGATGCTCCCGCCCACGGTGGAGCTGCGTTCCGGCCCCGGCTGCCCGGTCTGCGTCACCGCGAACGCCGACATCGATCGCGCCATCGCGCTGGCCAGCGAGCCCCGCGTGGTCATGGCCACCTTCGGCGACATGCTCAGGGTGCCGGGCAGCCACGGCTCCCTGCAGACAGCCAGGGCCGAAGGGGCCGACGTGCGGGTCGTCTACTCCCCGCTGGACGCGCTGCAGATCGCCCACGGCTGTCCCGAGCGGGCCGTCGTCTTTCTCGGCGTCGGCTTCGAGACCACCGCGCCCGGCGTGGCGGCGTCGATCCTGGAAGCGGAGGCGGGGGGCCTCGACAATTTCTACGTTCTCTCGTTGCACAAGTTGACCCCGCCGGCCACCCGCGCGATCCTCGACGCGGGGGAGGTACGGCTGGCCGGCATCATCGGCCCGGGTCACGTGACCACCGTCATCGGCAGCCGGGCCTGGGAGTTCCTCCCACGGGACTATGGCGTCCCCTGCGCCGTGGCCGGGTTCGAGCCGCTGGACATCCTGCGGGCCGTGGCCGCGATGGTCGAGATGGCCGAGTCCGGCCAGCCGGGGGTGGTCAACGCCTACTCCCGTGGCGTCCGTCCGGAGGGGAATCGCACGGCCCTGGGGATCATGCGCCGCGTGTTCGAGGTGGGGGAGGCGGAATGGCGGGGGCTGGGCCGCGTGCCGGCCAGCGGATTGGCGTTGCGTCCCGAATACGCCCGGTTCGACGCCGCACGCGCCTTCCCCGTCGACCCCGGCCCGGCCCGCGAACACGCAGGCTGTCGCTGTGGTGACGTGCTGCGGGGCGTCGTGGAGCCCCCCGACTGCCCGCTGTTTCGCCGCGCCTGCACCCCGGCCCAGCCCATCGGCCCCTGCATGGTCTCCGCCGAGGGCGCATGCGCCGCCTGGTATCGGTACGGTGAGGTTGATGTCTGACAAAATCCTGCTCGCCCATGGCTCCGGTGGCCAGATGAGCCACGAATTGGTGGAGCGGCTGTTCCTGCGGTATTTCGACAACCCCATTCTGGCCGAGCTCGACGATACGGCAGTGGTCGCGGTCTCAGGTTTCAGGTTTCAGGTTTCAGGTTCACCCAACCAGAGACCTGAAACCTCGAACCTGAAACTGGCCTTTACGACCGACTCCTACGTCGTCAGCCCGATCTTTTTCCCCGGCGGTGACATCGGCAAGCTGGCCGTGTGTGGCACGGTCAACGATCTGGCGATGGGCGGGGCCACGCCGCTGTACCTCAGCGCCGGGTTCATCCTGGAAGAAGGGCTGCCGCTGGCCGACCTGGAGCGGGTCGTCGCTTCGATGGCGGCGACGGCCCGGGCTGCCAGCGTGCAGGTCGTGACCGGGGACACGAAGGTGGTGGATCGCGGCAAGGCCGACAGGTTGTTCATCAACACCGCCGGGGTCGGCGTGGTGCCCGCGGGCGTCGAGTTGGGCGGCGGTCGAGTCCGTCCGGGTGACGTGGTGATTCTCAGCGGCACCGTCGGCGACCACGGCATGACGATCATGAGCCAGCGGGAGGGGCTGCGCTTCGATTCGCCGCTGGTGAGCGACTGCGCGCCGCTAAATGGGCTGGTGGCGGCTGTGCTGGATGCGCTTTCGTCGCCGGAGGATGGTTCGAGTGTGGGGGCGGCCCATTGCCTGCGCGATCCCACGCGGGGTGGGCTGGCGACGACGCTGAACGAGGTGGCGGGCAAGTCTGACGTGGGCATCGAGATCGAGGAGTGCGCCGTCCCGGTGCGGGACGCGGTGCGCGCCGCCTGCGAGCTGTTGGGCCTCGATCCGCTGTACGTGGCCAACGAGGGAAAGCTGGTAGCGTTCGTGGCCCCCGAAATGGCCGACGTGGTCCTGGACGCGATGCGCGCCCACGAGTATGGGCGGGAGGCGGCGGTCATCGGGCGGGTGACGGCGGAGCACGCCGGCCGCGTCGTGCTGCGCACCCCGCTGGGCGCTCGGCGCGTTCTGGATATGCTCGTGGGGGAGCAACTGCCGCGCATTTGTTGACGGGAGGATGCAGCCCATCTCAGGCAAATTGGAAATGCTGCGCGACGATGCGCGCGTTTTCGGCGATGGTGCGCTTCCCATCTACCTCGAGCAGTTTCAGCCCCAATCCGGTCGCGCTCCTGGCGATCCTCCGGGCAAACGCGACGTCCCGGTCCATCCAGTTCCGAAACGCCTGCTCTGGATTCTCGCATTGGCGCAAGATGTCCTGTACCCACGGCCCGCGATTGGGGTAATGTTTTCGCTGGAATAGTTCGGTAGGGACGATCCAGATCGCCTGGTGCGGGTTAAGAAGCACGTCACGGACGCAACCTGGGAGCAGCGCGGCCCCCTCGGCCAGGATGGGGGGTGACTTGGGCAACGCTAACAGGTCCTGGACGATCATGTTGAACTCTTCGCGGTAGATCGCGATTTCTTTCCTGAGCTGAACCTCCACCGGCCTCATCCAGATTTCATCCCACGTCATGTGGAGCACCCGGTGAAATGCCGGCTGTTTGACGGCGGTAACCCGCTTGCCGTGTTCGGCGAAAGCGTTGTTGCACGGATAGTATTGCAGTTTGGTTCTTTCGGATAGCAACTCGGCGATCGAGCTCTTGCCCGAACAGGGCGAGCCGCCCATCCAGAA
>DATKTN010000259.1:0-8121 GCA_035531135.1 Anaerolineae bacterium | reverse complement strand
TGGGTGCACTCCGGCGTGATGCCACCGACGACCTTGGGCGTGTTGTAGGCCGACCAGTGCTTGTTGCCCGGGTCGATGCGCTCGGGAGAGAAAGCCAGGTAGAAATCCACGCCGGCCTTGAGACCGCTCCGCTCCAGGATCGGTTGGACGATCTCCTCCGTCGTGCCCGGATAGGTCGTACTCTGTAGAACGGTCAATTGGCCGCGCTTGAGGCGTGGCCGGATGCCCTCGCTCGCGGCCCGGATGTAGGACAGATCAGGAGCACGCTGGGCGTCGTAGGGGGTGGGGACACAGATAAACATGGCGTCCACCTCGTGCAGCACGTCGTAATCTGGCGTGGCCGTGAGGCGGCCCGACTGCACGTGGGGAGCCAGGTCGTCGTCGGGGACATCGGGGATATAGCTCCGGCCGGAAGCGATACAATCCACCTTGCACTGATCGACCTCGACACCGGTGGTGCGAAAACCGGCCCTGGCAAACGCCGTCGCCAGTGGCAAGCCGACGTAGCCCAGTCCGATGATCGCGACGCGAGCGGTGCGGTTGATGATTTTGTCTTGTAGAGTGGGCATGATGGCCTCTGGATGCTAGATGCTTGATACTGGATACTTGATGCTGGTTACTCGACTTCCGGCGACGGCTGGAGGCCGTCAGGAATCTTACTCATGCCTGTACTCGGCTCGCTGCTCCCGCAGTGCCATGGCCGGGGTGCGCTCCGGCTGGACAACGTCGTAGACGAGGACACCCCTTTCCCGCACCTCGCCCAGCAGGCTCAGGTCACTGGCCTCCGCGTATTCCTGCGGGGTAAAGCCCACTGGTTCCACAGCGTGGGCCTGCGCCTCCCAAGCCACTCGCTCCAGCCACTCCAGCCGTGCCACCCGTCCCAGGCCAGCAAAGGACGCCGAAATAACAGCCAAGTCAATATCACTCCACTCGTGGGGCCGGCCATAGGCATGCGAGCCAAATAGGATGACCCGCTCGACGTTCAAGTCCCGGCTAAGCAGGGCGATGAATCTCTCTATCTGATCGGCTACGGGAGCTGATCGAGAACCCACTTCCATATCTGTTCCATCTGCTCCAGCAATCGCGCCGCATTCTCGGCCACGTAGAAATCCAGGTCATCGGCCACGCCCGGATAACGAGTGGCCCGATAGTGGGGGTTGAGTGTCAACACGGCCTCAACAACGAATGAAGGCAGAGCGAACGCTGAAAGCCGGCTCAACAGTTCACGCAAGTTGTGCACGTAGGGAGGACGATCCTGGGTATGGTGCACGATCAGTGCTTTCAGAGCTTTCTCCGCCGCCTGCTGACAGTGAAACGCGACGTCTCGATAGTCGGCTGCGGCCATCGCGTTCCGTGCGGAGCGGCGATCCGCCTCGGCGTATTCCAGCCAGGCCCGGACGTCCGCCTCCCGGTTCACAGCGGCGGCCTCCCGGTTCATAGCGGCGGCCTCCCGGTTCATAGCGGCGGCCTCCGGGTGTGCCAGTCGGTCGCCTGCTCGTAGGCGTGGGCCACGCGCAGGACCTGCTGCTCGCCGAGGGCCGGTCCCATCACCTGCAGGCCGATGGGCAGGTTGCCAGTGTCGAATCCGCAGGGGAGACTCAGCCCACATATGCCCGCCAGGTTCATCGAGAGGGTAAAGACGTCGGAGAGGTACATCTGCAACGGGTCATCGGTCTTTTCACCGATGCGGAAGGCCGTGGTGGGGCAGGTGGGAGCGACGATGACATCCACCTGCTCGAAAGCGGCATCAAAGTCGGCCCGGACCAACGTGCGCACCTTTTGCGCTTTGAGGTAATAGGCATCATAGTAACCGGCAGAGAGGGCGTAGGTGCCCAGCATGATGCGCCGCTTGACCTCGGGGCCAAACCCTTGCCCACGGGTCACTTTGTACATCGCGCCCAGCCCACCGTCGTCCACCCGCAGCGCGTAACGCACGCCGTCGTAGCGGGCCAGGTTAGCGCTGGCCTCGGCCGGCGCGATCAGATAGTAGACCGGCACAGCGTACTCGGTGTGGGGCAGGCCCACCTCCATCACCTGGGCGCCCAGATCGGCCAGGCGATCCACCGCCGCCCGCACTGCTGCCTCCACCTCCGGCTGCATCCCTTCAATAAAGTACTCCCGCGGCACGCCGACCCGCACTCCCTGCACGTCGCCGCTCAGGGCAGCAGAGTACTCCGGCACCGGCACGTCCAACGAGGTCGAGTCGTGAGCGTCGTGGCCAGCAATGACCTGCAGCAGGATGGCCGCGTCGGCCACGTCCTTCGCCAGCACGCCGACCTGGTCCAGCGAGGAGGCGAATGCCACCAGCCCGTAGCGGCTGACCCGCCCGTAGGTTGGCTTGAGGCCGACGACGCCACACAGGCTCGCCGGCTGGCGGACACTGCCGCCGGTGTCGGTGCCCAGCGCGCCCACGCACTCGTCAGCAGCGACGGCGGCAGCACTGCCACCGCTGGATCCCCCGGGCACGCGGTCCAGGTCCCAGGGGTTGCGGGTGGTGAAGAAGGCCGAGTTTTCGGTGGAGGAGCCCATCGCGAACTCGTCCATGTTGGTCTTGCCCAAAAGCACCGCGCCAGCAGCCTTCAGGCGCGCGATGACAGTGGCATCGTAGGGCGGGCTAAAGTTCTCCAGGATGCGGGAGCCGCAGGTGGTGGGGACACCCGCCGTGCAGAGCAGATCCTTGATGGCCAGCGGGATACCCAGCAGGGGGGTATCCTCGCCAGTGGCGCGGCGCTCATCGGCGACGCGGGCCTGCGCCAGCGCCTCCTCCGGCGTTAGCGTCAGGTACGCCTTGACGTCGTTGTCCACCGCCATGATGCGCGCCTGCACCGCCTCGGTCAGTTCGACCGCCGAAATCTCGCCGGCGACCAGGCGGGCACGGGCCTCGTGGATGGTCAATTGATAGAGTTTCACACGGCCTCCGGTAGACTGGCAGAAACCGGCCTGACGCCTCCGCTAGGGAAGCACGCGCTTCACCTACAGCACTGCCGGTACCTTGAAGCACCCATCCTCAGCGGCAGGGGCGTTGGCCAGGATGTCATCGCGGGAGAAGGGAGGCCTGGGCTCATCGGCGCGCATCACGTTGCGCAGCGGTAGTACAGTCGCCGTGGGCGGAATAGCCGCGGTATCCAGTTCCTGCAATCGCTCAAAGTACTCCAGGATGGCCGAAAGCTGCTCCTGATAGAGTGCCTTCTCCTCGTCGCTGAGCGCCAGCCTGGCCAGATCGGCGATGTGTTGGACTTGTTCCTGGCTCAGTTTCATCGCACACTCCCAATCGAACGTCAGATCTCGACAACAGTGGACCCTGCATACACCACGGCGATTATAGCACCGTTGGGGAAGTGGAGCAACCAGGTCGCAGGAGCTACTCCGCGTCCGGCTGTTCGCTCCTTTCCAACAAACATGTTATAATTACGGACTGCTGCCTGACAGCGATCATGAGAGGTGTAAACGTTGGACCTGATGAATCTACTCAATCCGGATCGCCTCATCACGCTGGCGATCCTGGTTCTGACAAGCATGCCAATCCACGAATGGGCCCACGCCTGGGCAGCTTACCAACTGGGGGATGACACGGCTGCCCTCCGCGGCCGGCTGACCATCAACCCATTGGCCCACCTGGACCCAATCGGGACACTGTCCCTGCTGTTTTTCGGCTTTGGATGGGGGAAGCCAGTGCCCGTGAGCCCCTATCGCCTGCGCGGGAGCAGGCGCGCCAGTTGGGCGCTGGTGAGCGCAGCCGGCCCATTTTCTAACCTGGTTCTGGCCATGCTGGCTGCGATTCCATTTCGGGTGGGCTGGTTGGGCCTCTACGGAAGCAGCACCGCTATCGTCAGCCTGCGAGGCATCCTGGTCGATTTCGTCCTGATCAACCTGAGCCTGATGCTGTTCAACCTGATTCCCATCCCGCCGCTCGATGGCTCGCGTGTTCTGGCCTGGTTGTTGCCAACAAGGTGGGCCAGTGCGTTGGAGCGGTTGGAGCACTTTGGGGGGGCGGGATTGATGCTGGTCCTGTACCTCCTATCGAGACTTGGTGTGCTCAGCGCGTTCATCAGCCCGGTGATGGATTTCATGATCCGCGCACTGCTGGTGTACTGAGGCACTCGATGGTGAGGACAGTCCGCTATCGGGTGGGACAGTTCCTGCGAGCACTGGCCGCTGAGGTCCCTGAGGAGGAAGTGGAACAGGCGATGCGCATCCTGCCGCCTAAAGCACGGGGGCTTTTCCGCCGCCAGGCGGTTCAGGACCAGCGCCACGCCCTGGCAGTGTACCACACGCTCCGCCAGGCGGGCCACAAGAACCCTCAACTTTTGGCGGCCGCCCTGCTACACGATGCGGGAAAAGCCGCCGCCCGGATACCTGCGTGGCAGCGGGCGGTCATTGTGCTGCTGGAGCGCTCCGCACCGCGCCTGTTGGCTGGGCTGAGTCAGGGAGCGCCGCAGGGCTGCGCCCTGAGCCTGCCGAAGGGCTACGCCCTGAGCCTGCCGAAGGGCTGGCATCGCCCCTTCGTCGTCCACGCCCGGCATCCGCAGGCAGGGGCGCGCTGGGCCGAGGAGGCTGGCTGTTCGCCTCTCACCGTCGCCCTCATCCGGCGACACCAGGATCAGTCAACGGGTTGTTCGCCCCTCTCCGTCGAGGAAGATCAATTGCTGGCCGCGCTCCAGGCGGCCGACAATCTGCACTAGCGCCGTTGTACATTGCAGGCACAGCGCTAACGGAGGAAACCGTCAAGATGGATTTCAAGCAAGTCGCGATTATCGGTGCTGACTGTATCAGCGTCTCCATCGCACTGAGATTGAAGGCGCAGGACAAGCCACCCCACATCATCGGCTGTGACGCCGACGTTGGGACGGCCAACCTGGCGCGCAGCAAGGGTGCCTTTGATCGGGTGGAGCGCAAGCCGAGCCGGACGTGCCGGGGCGCCGACCTGGTCATCGTCGCCGAGCCGCTCTCCATCATCCGCGATGTGTTCGCCGAAATGGCACCGCACCTGCAACCCGGTTGCTTTGTCACCGACACAGCTCGCCTCAAGGCCCCGGTGATACGCTGGGCCGAGGATTTCTTGCCGAAGAACGTCTTCTTCGCCGGCGGGCACGTTATTCCCAACCCGGCCGTCGTCGGCTCACGATCCCTGGAGGGGCTGGAGGAAGCCAGCGCCGACCTGCTGCGGGGGGCACTCTATTGCCTCACCACGCCACCCGGGACGTCCAGCACAGTGATCGACACCTTCACTGGTCTGATCACAGCGCTCGCGGCCTATCCATTCTTCATCGACGTCACCGAGCACGACGGATTACAGGCTGGCGTCGAGGGGCTGTCTGACCTGTTGGCTATCGCGCTGCTGCGAGCCACCGTGGATACGCCCGGGTGGCAGGAGATGCGCAAATTTGCTGGCTATCGTTTCGCTGCTGCCACCGCGGCCGCCGACAGAGCCGATGAACATCACTTTGCCGTCTTTCTCAACCGTGAGCACCTCCTACGCCGGCTCGACGTCGTCTTGACTGAGCTGGTGCGCCTGCGCGATCTGCTGACCCAGGATGACGCGGAGACGTTGGAGGAGACCTTTGTCACAGCCGCCGAGGGACGGGCGCGCTGGATCGGGGAGCAGAAGCGAGGTATGTGGGTCGAAGGACGCGCCACCGGCGTGGAGCACATACCCGGCGCCGGCGAGCGGCTTAGACAGACGTTGTTTGGCGGTTACACGGCGTCGCGGCTGAAGGACAGGGCAGACCGCTCCAGAAAGAAGTAATCCCCATCGCAACGTCTCCTGCCAGGCTGGGCACATTGACTGAGACATATCGCGTTTTGATGGTCGCTCCCACGTCCTTCTTCTCCGACTATGGAGGCCACATACGCATCCTGGAAGAGGCGCGGGCACTCCAGAAACTGGGCCATCAGGTAACCATCGTCACCTATTACCTCGGACGGGACCTGCCCGACCTGGAAATTGTGCGTACCCGGCCCACACCCTGGCGGGCCGACTACGAGGTCGGCTCCTCGCTGCACAAGATCGCGTTTGACGCTTTCCTGGGCTGGACGGGATTGAAGACCATCCTACGCCGCCGCTTCGACATCATCCACGGCCATATGCACGAGGGGGCCTTCATCGGCTATTTCCTGAGCCGCCTTCAGCGCGCACCGCTCTTGTTCGACTTCCAGGGCAGCCTGACCGGCGAGATGGTGGACCATCATTTTCTCAAGCCTGAAGGATCGTGGTACCACTGGGCGCGGCTGTTGGAGCTTCGCATCGCTCACCTTTCCGACGTCATCATCACCAGCAGCCAACTGGGCGCCCACCTGCTGGAACGCGACTTTAACTGCAGTGCCCGCCGCGTCTACCCGCTGCCGGATTGCGTCAACCTCGATTTCTTCCAACCCGGCGTGCTCACGCCCGAGGAAGTCGCAGCCCGCCGGGCAGCCCTGGGCATCCCGCCCGGTTGTCCCGTCGTCGTCTACCTGGGGCTCCTGGCCGACTACCAGGGCACGCCGCTGCTCGTGCAGGCAGCGAGCACTCTCAAGCAGCGTGGGGTGGACGCGCGTTTCCTGGTTATGGGCTTCCCCGGCGTCTCTGCCTACCAACGCATGGCATCCGACCTGGGAGTGGCCGACCGGGTCATCTTCACCGGCAAGGTGCCCTACGAGGAGGCTCCGGCTTGCCTGGCACTGGGCGACATCGCCGTGGCTCCTAAACTGTCGGATACCGAGGGCTGCGGCAAGATCCTGAACTATATGGCGATGGCGCTGCCCACCGTTGCTTTCGACACCCCGGTCAGCCGGGAGTACATGGGCACGCTGGGGGTTTACGCCGGGCGGGGCGGCGATTCAGCCGCCCTCGCAGACGCCATCGCTGGCCTCCTGAAGGAACCACAGCGATGCACTGAATTGGGACGGAAACTGCGGGCGAGGGCCGCCCATCACTTCTCCTGGGATCGTGCCGGGCGGCATCTGCTGAACATCTATCGTACCGTACTCGAGTCCAAAGCGCGTGACAGGAGAGCTAACCCCGTATGAGACGGCTAAAGGAACTGTGGGACTACCGCGAGCTGATCCGCAACCTGGTCATCAGAGACCTGAAGGTACGTTATCGCAACTCGGTCCTGGGCATCGCCTGGTCGTGGGCCAATCCGCTGCTGATGATGCTGGTTTACACGATGGTTTTTGGCTTTCTGGCCGACCGTTCCAACTTGCCCCACTTTCACATCTTTGTCCTCTGCGCGCTGTTGCCCTGGAACTTTTTCTCCGCCTCCGTGGGTGGGGCCACGACCAGCATCGTGAGCAACGGTCACCTGATCAAGAAGGTCTACTTCCCGCGCGAGATCTTGCCCATCTCGATCGTCCTGTCGAACCTGGTCAACTTTGTCATCGCTTTGCCCGTCTTCTTTGTGCTGGCGCTCGCCTCCGGCGCGCCTCTCACCGCGTGGGTGTTACTGCTGCCCATCCCGATCCTGGTACAGTTGGCCTTCAGCATGGGCATATGCCTGATCCTCGCCACGCTCGACGTCTTCTATCGTGACACACAGATCATCATAGAAGTGCTGATGATGGCCTGGTTCTTTGTCACCCCCATCTTTTACCCCATCACGCAGGTGCCACTGGAGGCCCAAGTGCTCGGCATCACGTTCAACGCCCAACTGTGGCTGCGTCGCCTGAACCCGATGGCCTCGATCATCGCCTCATACCGCGACCTGCTCTACAGGGGCGCGCCGACGGGCCTGGACTTTATGCTGCGCACTGCCGCCACCGCACTGATCGTGCTCGTCGTCGGCTACCTGGTGTTTCTGCGCTACAGCCCCCGCTTCGGCGAGGAGGTGTAACAGCCGTCAGCCGCCAGCCGTTGATGGATCGCAGCGAAATCTCGATGGAACCCGATCTCTTTGCCGAGATAGTCGTCTTTTCTCCCGCCAAGGCATCCGCCCCCGGCGCAGTTGCGCACGCCTTCACGTATCACCTGCCGGACGAAATGCGGGGCCAGCTAGCGGCAGGGTGCCTGGTCATCGTACCCTTCGGGACCCGGCGGCTCTATGGCGTCGTCGTCGCCCTCAGCGACAAATCTCCCGTCCCCGAGACCCGCCCGGTCGGATCGCTGGTGGACCCCGATCCCGTCCTCACGCCGGCCCAGATCGC
>DATKTN010000258.1:0-10703 GCA_035531135.1 Anaerolineae bacterium | reverse complement strand
CCACCTCGGGGGTGTCCGACGGAGACGACGGGTCGCCGGCAACGGCCATGCCCCTGATGGCGGACGCCGGGCTGTAGACCAGCGTGTCCTCGCGCTCGGGCGACCAGACGGCGGTCTGTGGCGTCGTGCCGGTGGACGCCTGAAGATCGGTGTCGGGGATCTTGTTAGGATCAACCGACGTGTTCTTGCCGCCAATGCCGTCTGCGCTAAATCTCATCACGGCTCCGGTATGTTCGCGGGGAAGATGTCCCCGATGGACAGACGCCTGGCCGACGGGTCGCCCATCGACCAGTCCTTCGGCAGCCTCCGGTTGGCCCGCACGCGCAGCCGCTCCACCAACTGGTCGTACAGCATCCCGTAGAACGCCGCCGCCGCCTCGTTGCGAGTGGTGCCCGCGTCCGCCGCGTAGGCCCGCGCGAGAGTCCCGTAGATAACGATGTTGTGGCACCAGGTCGGAAGCTCTATCTGCTCCAACATATAGGCCGCCGGGTTGGTCGGGTAAGACGAGTAGTATACCCTATACCATATGGTGGACGAGTTGCCGGGATAGAGCTTAACTGTCTGCGCCCCAGAGCCCACGCCGGTCGTCCTCTGCGTGTCCATGTAGTAGAACCTCGGCGTGCCGGTGTGCGCCCGCCAATTCCTGTTGGTTCTCCACAGATCCTCGGTGGTGATCGGCCTCATCCTGCCGTCGTCGTCCGTCTCCAGCCGCTCGACCTGTATCGTCTCGTCGCCAAGCGCCAGCGTTCCGCCGGCCAGCCAGCTCAGCCTGAACGTGTGCTGCAAATACCGCGTGCGCTCGGCCGCCTCGTTTAGGGCCGACCGCATCCAGTACTCTATCTGGAAATCGTTGAAGTACGCCGGCGCCGCCGGGTTCTCGCCCAGCATCTGGAGAATGATCGACTTGGCCTCTGTGCCTGTCATCCTATCCTCCCCAGGCTCTCGGCATACTCATGGGACACCGCCTGCTTCAGGTTCTCCCTGGCCTCTAGGTACTTTGCGTAGTATCTGGGGGCGTCCTTGGCCATTTTCTGGTCGCCCGACGACGCATACAGAAGCGCCTTCATATAAGGCACCACCACGCCGTCGACCGTGTGCTGGTCGAACACGCCTACTGCCGACAGAAACCTGACCCGCAGCGTGGCGCTGCCGGCAGTAGACACTTTCGGGTGTACTATGATGGTCGAGTATGTCGACCCACCATTGATGCCAGCGATGGCGGGGACGCCGGGCGTGGACGTTACGGTGTACCGCGCCGGCCACGTCCCGGTGTCGTCCCTCCACAACCTCGATACATTGTCGAGGTCTTCCATCGTGACGGCTTTGAGGATGGTGTCGTAGGTCGATCCGTCAGACGCCCACTCCACCTGGTATATCTCGATGCAGTTGCTGCCCAGCGCGTACTCGGCCGTATCGTCTACCGCGGAAATCTCCTGAGTAGTGTAGACTAGCTCACAATACTCGGCGACCTCGCGGGCGACGGTTGTGGTGAGTGCGTCAATCAGGGCCTCCTCCCACCGACGGCCGGGGCCAATCTGCCTCGGCATGTCGATCTTCAGAGCCTCCTTGACCGCTGTTGTGACAGAAACCGGCATCGGTTACTCCCTAGACGCGCTTGTAGATGATGCAGTTAGTGCACGTAGTGCTAGTCTCTGCCTCAAGCGACTGCCCGAAGATCTGGCCAAGCCAGCCGACGTTACCACCGTCGACCTGCGCCTCGTTCAGGGTTTGCGGGATGGCAACGCCGGCGCCCCCGACGAGCATGTCTCCAGCCACAACATCGGTACCGTTGTTGGTAACGAAGTTACAGTGGCCGCTGACAATCACGTCGATCCACACGTCCGTCCCCGTCTCGGCCGCTACGCCGATGGGCGGGATGGTGGTGGTGGTGCACTGGTCGACGGTGTACCCGTCAGTGCCGGAGAGCACAAAGCCCACAACGTCGCCCTTGGTGACGGTGCCGTTGGCCAGGTACTTCCGCTTCTCGGTGTCGGCATAGAGGTACCCAGACCCCAGCCCAACTTGCTGCTGACTCATTTGGTAACCTCCTTAAGAGGCGATGGAGGCGAGGATGCTGTTGATCAGCCCTTGCTTCCGTCGGTTGTTGGTGATCAGGTTGCCGTAGAACAGAATCAACTGCACGCGGGCGTCCTGATCCACAGGGGTACGGAAGGGCGTCGGCTTGAAGTCCTTGCCCTTACCACAGACCAGATCAAGGAACTTCGTGTTGAGGAAGAACATCGACCCGTTGGTCAGCGCCGTGCCGGGAACGCCGTTGGTTCCGGCGGCCATGTCGGGCACGTAGCTGTCCCAGTACATCTCGGCGGTCTTGAAGTAGATCTTCTCGAAACCGGCCGTGGCACTGCCCATGTCGGTGTACCGGCTCTTGGAATCAAGCCCCGCCTCGTACTGCTCAAACGAGTGCTGGTCCGCGATGATGAGGTTCGGAGCGCCCCCGCCGCCGCGAGAGCAACTGTTGAAGACGTACCGCATGTCGGCGATGATGCCCGCCCAGGTGTCAACGGCGTTCGTCTTGTTGATGTTGCGCCATTTGGGCTGAGTGGACTGCTGGACGCCGCCCAACAGGCCAGGGGCCGTCGGGTCCACCTGACAAATCAGCGGAAGGCTGATGAGGTTCTTGCCGTCGTTGCCGGTGGCGCCGGTGGAAACAGTGATGTTGGCCACGTCCATCAGGTGCTCGTTGACCTTCTCTTGAAGGCTCATGGCCGCCTGCGTGGTCTTCTCCAGGAGCAGGTCCTGGATCTCGGCCGCGCCGCTGTTCTGGAACTCAGAGAGTCCGTCAATGGAAACCGGAGCGCTGTACTGCGCCCACGGGTAATGAGCGATGGTCATGCCGTCCTGGGGGGCGACAGACACCGGCTCGTATCGGGAATAGGACTGGGCGCCATCATTGGCCCCGGTCATGATGCCCGCACGGATGACTTCGCCACCCTGCGTCTTCGTACCCTTCGCCTTCAACTTCTTGAGAACAATGTTGTTCTCGAAGACGTTGTCCTGAACAATACCCTTCTTGTAGTACAGCTCAGACGTAGTGGTCAGAAGAGCATCATAATCAATGGAGCGATTGGTCGCTGCCATAGTGTGCTCACCTCTTTATCGCCTACGCGAAACCAGACAGCCTGCGCGCCTCGGCCTGTAGGTCCTCCAGAGACATCTCGCGCGCATCCTTCTGGATGGGTTTCGCACGAGCCCTGCCTGCTGGCGGAGATACCTTGCCCTTCGACGCACCTGCCGACCGGCGTATGCTCGCTTCGGCATCGTTGGCCACCTTCTCGGCGGCCTGTTGTTTCTTGACTTGTCGGAACAGCTCTAACGCGCCCTGCTCCGTCTGTACTGCGGCAGCCCAGAAGTCACTCTCCTGGGTCGCCTTGAACATGCTCTCGGACACATGCTCGTCGAAGCCCTCCTGCTGGGTCAGCCTGGCCATGATGGCCTGAGATCGCTCGACCGCCGCCTGTTGCTGGGCGAGCGCGTCAATGCGCGGATCGCGGAACGCACCAGCGGCCACGGCCTGCTGGATCTTCGTCTCCGCCGTCCACTCCTGGCGCTTCTCCCAGTAGGCGACCCAATCACTCTCGGTGGCGTCTGGGCCAGGTCGCTGCGGCTCGGGGTTTGCAGCGGGCTGTTCTGCGGCTTGCTGGGGCTGCGTCTTGCGCGCCTCCAGTTCCGCGAGAACCGACCTTAGCTGTTCCCTGTCCGCTTCGATCTTCTTGCGCTCCTCCGCGAGCGCCTGCGTCTTGCGTGTGTAGTCCGCCATCCGCATACCGGCCGCCTTGTCGTCAGGATCGCCCTCGGCTTCCTGATCGTCCTCGGCGCCCTCGTCTGACTCGGCAGTTTCAGCCACCAGCTCGTGGTCGTTGTCCGTGTCCGGGTCGGGCTCAACGTCTTGGTTGCCCTCGCCGCCCTCCGGTTCGTCCACTACGCCGCCAGCATCTCGCTCCCAAATGGACAATGCCTCGTCGTGGATGGCTTGCACTTCGCTGACGCCGGGTCCGATCTCGGTTGCCGCGTCGCCTGCAACAGTGTGCTCTTCACTCATGAGGTTCTTCCTCCCTAATCAAATCCTGCTTGCTTGCGGGCGACAGCCAGGTCTTGCTGGCTGATCTTGGCCCTGCTGGCCTCGGCCGTCCGCATAGCGCGCTTCCTCTCGGCGGTCTTGTGCTCTTTCCGTATAGCAGCCGCCGCATCGGGGTCGCCCTTGTGGGACTGCTCCCTGATGTATCGTGCCTCGTCCCGGTGCTTCTTCATCTCCGGGTCGGGCGAATATTCTACCAGCCCGCGCTCCTTCATCAACCTGTCGCGGTGCTCCTTGCCCCTGATGTCCATCCCCAGCGCCTTGTCGTGATAGAAGTAGTTGCACCCCCCGGCGACGGTGTCGCCTTGGATGGTCGGCAGGTCGCACGACCACGCCCGGTGCTGCCCCCTGTTGAGGGGGAGGCCGCAGTCGGTGCACTTCACCTGCGCCCAGTTGTCGCCCATGCCCATGATGTGCTCGCTGACCACGGAGCACTCGGGGCACTGTAGGCTATAGATCGGCATTACGTCGCCCCCCTCATCCTGGGCACCTGCGCTCCGGCGGCGCTCTGTGAAACCGCGTCGGCCTCGTTCGTGGGCGGTCCGGCCTCAGGCGACGGCTGCGGCGGCATGGCCTGCATCGCCAGCATCTGCAACTGCATCTGCGCCGCGTTGACCAGGGCCTTGATGCCGCGCTCGTCCATGATGTCGAACTTCTCGCACCACATCCTGACCAGGGCCTCGTCGGCGGCCAAGAACGGGAACTGCCCGAACAGGCTGGCCAACTGAATGATCTGCGCGCCCTCTGCCCTGTCGTCTGGCGGGGCGATGTCCCTGACGTCCACGTCGGCGTCGAAGTCGCCCTTGATCATGTCCCAGTCGGCCACGCCGGCGAACACCTGGCCGTCAGAGCCCTCCACCTGTACGGCGCGGGTTACGGTCATGTTCGCCTCTAGGCTGTTGTCCAGCTTGCGCAGCACGCCGCGCCAGAACTCGCGCATCTGGGCCAGCTCAAACTTGACGCGGGACCCGGAGTGCGCCTCTTGTGCGTTCGTCTCCGTCGCGGTTCCGCCGGACGCCTCGCCACGCGCCGCGGTTGACAGACCGGACACCTGGTTGAAGTTGCGCTCCGCCCGCTGAATGGCCTTGGCCACGTCGTAAGACTGCGAGGGGGCCATGAGCGGCCAGACGTTGCCCTGTGGGTCCACGCCCGGCTTGGAGTCGAACTCGACAACCTGTAGGTCCTCGTCGGAGTTGAACTTGACAAGGTTCTTGGGGTCGAGCGCCCCCTTCTTGAGCCCCCACTTGCGCGTGTTGCGCTTGGCGGCGCGCAGCTCCATCTGGCACAGTATGTCGTACTCTTCGTTCAGCGGGGCGAGATCCGACACCTTCGGCCGCGGGTACGGCTCTCCCAACACCTCGTTCGGGCACAGGAACATATACGGGTGTCCGTCCACCCCGCGGGGCAGCGGCCCGTCTCGCAGATACTTGCCGTGGCCGTCGGCCAGAACGATCCACTTCTTGTTGACAAGGTCCCAGAAGTGGAACAGCCTGACCTTGCGCCAGCGCTCCTCGTCGGTCCCGTCCTCCGTAGCGAAGGCGGAGTCCTCCCAGCGCTTGCGGTATTCGTCGTCCTCGTAGTCGCCGATCCAGTCGCCCTTGAGGTCGTCGGTGTTCTCCAACATCTTGTCGGCCTTGACGGCCTCAAGCGTCCTGACCTCCATCTCGCACACCCAGCGGTGGGTGGAGAAGTCGTTGGTGCCGTCCGGGTCGAGGATGATGTCCCTGTAGTTCACCGACTTGACAAACCAGTCCTCCCACAGCGGGATAGACGACCTGTCGATAAGCCTGCCGTCCTCGGACTCCATCGGCAGCCCGTCGGCAGGGGACGTGGCATACTGGCTGAAGTCCAGCTTGCCGTCCTCGCCTATGGGGATCGGCTGGGCGCCGTCGGGCTCGGGGTTCTTCTCAAACTCCGGCAGGTAGCCGATCTTTACCGCGCCGAACGCTAGGTCCGATGCCTTTACTACGCGGCCGGACGTTGCCTGAAGCCCGAACTCCGGGTGCTCCAGCATGTTGTTGATGATGGCCTCGCGCACCTTGTGCTTGACCACCGGGCGCACGATAATCTGGCCCGCCTCGTCTACGGCGGGTTTACCGTCCTCGCCGAGCACCGGCACCGGGATCTCGTTATACCCGTCTTGGTTTTTGGGCCTGAACTTCGCGCGCGGGTTGTTGAAGGCCACGGCTGCGCGGTGGTTCTGGATGTAGGCGCCGACAAGGTTCGTGGTGGTTTCGTCGCCAGTACCGTACCCGTATTTTCTGTCTCCAGCGGCGGCGCCCCTGACCGACCAGTGCTGGGCCTTGTCGAAGCACTCGTTTTTAGACCAAGCCGGCAGCTCCTCCTCCTGGCGCTTGAGCCCCCTGTCGATCTGGCGCATCAGCTCCTTGACGCCGTCCTGCACCGGACCGCTGAGTGTCTTCAGCCTCTCGCTGTCAGCCATCTTCCTTCTCCTCTATGGCGTCCCTCAGGGCCTCGACAAAGTCGATGAAGACGCGGTCGGGCTCGTAGCTCTCAAACTCGAATATACAGCTGGCCGTCAGCGGGCTGTACCCGACGGCATGCAGCAGGTCAACATCAACCACGGCTGCCGATCTACATGACACTGATCCCACCGGTCCTTATCTGTGACGCCAGGTCGCGCGCCTCCATCTCCTTGAACATCGAGTCCATCGTGAGCGGCCTTGAGTTCCAGTCGATTTTGCGCTCCTTCTCGACATGCCCGGAAGGCTCCGTGTCGAACAGCATCGCGTCGGCGTCGAAGGAGTGGTTGTCCTTGTCGCGGACCTTCTCCTTCTTGTTGCTGCGGAGTTCGACGGCCTGCGAGGCGTGCTCCGCCCAGCGCAGGTTGGCGTACTCCTGACGAGTGTGGGGGCAGGCGGCGGTGATGTAGGCCTTGGGCGAGGTCGGGTCCGACCAGTACTCGGACTTCAGCCGCAGGATGTGCGGTATGTCCGCGCCGCGCTTGCCCCGTACGAAGTGGACTCCGTGCTCTTCAAACTGCTCGTGAATCGTGACAAGATCGCCATCGCGGTTGCGCTGTGTCTTGTTCATCATCGACCAGTCACAGACCTTGTACTCGAGGCGCCCCCAGTAGGGGCACCTCTTCATACGCGCAACGAAATCCCCCAGGTTCACACAGGGCTCATGCAGCTCCCACACCTTGTACGCCGTGCCGCTGGGCTCTACGCCCCACACGCCGAAGTGCGACGGGTTGACCGACCCGTAGTCGAACCCGGCATAGAACCTGAAGCGCGACAGCGCCTCGTCCACCGGGATCTCTGGAACGAATATCGGGCTGTCGGGCGTCAGGAACGGGAACACCGGCTCCCCGCCGCCAGCGTTGTAGTCTATCTCCATCTCGGTCTTCCAGCCGGTGGACTCAAAGCCGCCGACGTAGCCCTTGACCGCGTCGGCGATCCACGCAGCGCCGTCGCGCTCGGGGTCCTTCGCGGGGTCCGCGCTGTAGTGCACCTCCAGCACCCAAGTACCCGAAGGCGTCCGCCGCGACCGCAGCCCCTTCGGCCACTCGATACCCAAAAGATCCAGCCCTCTCTGGACATCCGGGTGGATCTCGCCCCACTCGGGCTCACCAGACGGGCTCTCAAGCACCATCTGATTGAACGCGGACCCCGCGTCCACTGAGCTGACACTGATGATCCTGCCGCCCCCGGTAACCGCCGGCTTGGCCGCGACCATCGACGGGCCGTACTCCTCCTGGAACGCCGACTCGTCAGAGACGATCAGCGACGGGGTGTACTGCCTGATCTGGTGCGCGCCCTGGGGGATGGCATTGATCTTGCTGCCCTTCCACGGGATGCGCACGCCCTCCGACGATATGTCCGTCTGGCTGAACGTCAGCACGCCGACCTGGTTGCCCCTGCCGCTGACGACGTTCGGGTCGGACAGCCATCCCGGCAGGTGCTGGATGATGAAGTCCATCCTGCCGTCGGCCGGGTTCTTCGCCCCCTGCGTCGTCTGCGCGAAGGCGTCCTCTTCCTTCTTCGTCTGATAGACCGTGTGCCGGTACTTGCCGGACATGGTGTGCCAGATGGCGAACGCGCAGGACATCCAGGACATCCTGATCTGCCGCGACTTCGGTATGGCGAGTACCGGGCACGCAAGCATGTAGAGGAACACCACGATCATGTACACGGCGCTGTCGGCCATCAGCCGCTTCACCGGGTTGTCGTGGTCGTGGCTGTCCTTGGTTTTGACGTGCTTGAGGAACTTCCACAGCCCGGAGTCCGTGTACCCCATCTCGGGTGTACCGTAGACCTGCACCTCGGCCTGTAGGTCGTGGATGCGTCGGATCTGCGATGCGTTCAGCTTGCTCAACTAGGTGCCCGCCCTTATCGCCATGATCGTGCAATAGACGCTGAGATTGTCCCGGTCGGTGTAGAATATCGGGATCTCCGTGGCCGCAGCCGGTATGCTCTGCGGGCCGTTGACGCCGGAGATGTTTGTCGGGAGCACGCCCAGGTCCAGCTCGTCCCCGAGTTCCTGCGCGTCACCGTACCAAACCCGCGCCTTCACGTTGCTCCAGATGCCGTCGTCATACGGGTCGCTGTTGTCCTCCACCCAGTAGATGATCAGGTCCTCTCCGTGCTGCGTCGTCTGTACCTCAAAGTCGAACACCCGGCCGGCGTACTCGTGGTCCGACAGCACGTACTCCTCGTTCCAGTCAACCGTGGCGCCGTCGTCAAATGACTTCCAGACGTGGAGTATGTCGTTGTATCTCGGGAACACCAGGTGCATCTTGTCGTCTGCGCCGTCGCCGGTTACGTTCCACGAAAACACCCGCTCCTCTCCTTGCGCTATCGCGTAAAGCGGCCCCGGCCTGGAGTCGCCCGGGAGATAGAAGCTGGTCCCGTTCCAGTAGTAGTAGAAGAACCTCATGTTGGATTGTTGTGGAGCGTCCCTGTTGAACACAAGAACCGCCGGGGCGCCCTCGACGCTTACTGCTGCACACCTAAGGTCGCACGACGGGTTGCCGCCGGAGATGATATCTCCGCTCTCCCAGTTATCCCCGAGGTCGTCGGTGTAGTGGTAGCGCAGGCAGTCGTTCAGGTACGGATACCCGGCGCTTTCGGTGGAGCGGGTGAACGACCACCACCTGTAATTGGCGTCAAGCAGCGTAACCCCGCGCTGATGCCCGCCCCAGGCGAAGGTGGGGTCGATGTCGGCCATTTCCTCGTCGTAGACAATCGTCCCGTCCACCGAAACACTCATGGCCGCGCCGTAGTCGCTGGGCGTGATCGCGTACACTGTGTCCCTGGACCCGGATATCCCTAGGTGGTAGTCGTTGCTCTGGTTGGCTGTGGTGGCCCATGAACCGGTGTTGTCCCACGTCTCGCCGCCGTCATCGCTCCCGTAAAGGTCTGGCACCGACTCGTGGCTGGTACCGAACGTCACCCACATCTGGTCCGTGTTGTCGGCGTTTACATGGGCCTTGAACCGCGGCCTCGACATGATCGGCAGCGTCCCCCCAACCTGCCCAGGATATGCCGTTGTCCCGTCTGCCACCAGGTATTCGCCGATCACATACGGAACCGTGGCCGTAACAACTATGTGGCACCGCTGCACGCACTTGACCCCGCCGCACCCCTCGGCGCACCCGGCCTTTACCCAGAACAGGTAGTCGCCTATTTCGGTGGCCGTCCCGCTGATCTCCCCAGTAGACGAGTTGATAGACAGTCCGGGCGGCAGCGATCCCAGGTGCGGGAACGAGTTCGGGATGCTGAACACGTCGGTGTTTTCATCTATCGCCGGGGTGGCGGAATATGTCGAGTCGACGAACACGATGTCTGGGACCACGAACCCGCCGCCGTAAAACTCGTCGTACAGAAACCGCGGCTCGTTGGCCAGGGGCGCCCCGACGTAGTCGGCGACGAGGGCGTTTTCAACTGTTCCGTCTATCCCGGAGCCGGTGAACCCCGTTGCCCCCCACGTTATGACGGTACGACCAGTAGACGTGTCCACGACTGCGTCGGCAACCGCATACGCAACCCCGAACGCCTTGAACGAGTCAGTATTGGCGATGAAGTTCGCCATCGAGTTCGGGAACGAGTCCTTGGCGAACTTGACTACAAGCTCTCCCCCGTTGCGGTCGCTGTGCATGGTCCACAGGATGTCCTTCTCGCGCAACTCCGTGGTGTCCGATGAGTACCTCAGTATGTTGCGCTGGCGGGCGGGCGGGCTCCACCTTCCGACGGACTGCGCGCCAGCCGAGGCCGCCAGCAGGGCCATCAGGAGCACCGCCGCTCTCATGGTCGATGGTGTGTTCAGCTTAGGCATCTACTCAAGCACCATCCCTTTGCCCTCGGCGTTCACGCTGTCGGCGTCCGTGTGGATGAACACCCACACGGTATCGTCTGCCGCGAACTCAGGCCCGAAGCGCAGGATGAACTCAGCAGATCCGTATGCCCATGATGTCGGCAGTTGTATCTCAAGCCTCGTGCATGAGTCCCTGTCGGCGCTGTCTCCGATCTCTATGCGGGCGGGCGTGTTGTCGGCGTAAACGTGGTCCCAGAAGGTAAACGCCTTGTCGGTCATCGCCTCAGGGCAGGCGTCCGCCGCCCACGCGGCCTGATGGCCAATCAGGAGC
>DATKTN010000257.1:0-28495 GCA_035531135.1 Anaerolineae bacterium | reverse complement strand
AGCGCGATGTCGTTGATACTGGCGGTGAGACGGGTGGGCGGTTGGTCGTCGTTGGGGTTGTCGGCAAAGATACCGCAGGTCCCGCCGGACTCGCAGCCGGTCCATGCCAGTAGCCCCGTGGGCCCCCACACCGGTCCCTGCCCGGCCGCGTGGTTTCTCGGCTCGGCCGAGCCATCCGTCGGTGCGATCGTGATCTGCCACGTGCCGGCAGCATCTTGCGCGGCGTAGGCCACGCGGCTACCGTCGGGCGAAAAAGTAGGCCAGGCCAGCCCGGTGCCCACGGCCACTTGCCGGGGCACGGCTTGCCCTGGCACCAGAAGCGATATGCCCGGCGAGAGAAGGTTGCGATACCCCAGGGCCCCGCTACCCCACAGCCAGCAGGGCTGATCCCCTCCCCCAGCCATCCGTAGCAGGCGTCCATCGGCGAAGAGTGCGTACACGTCGTAGAGGCCGGTCTGCACGTTATAGGCAGGGTACGCCAACCGGCCTGTGGTGAATCCCGGCGGCGGTTCGGTCAGCGTGATGGGCAGCGTACCGGTGATCGGCGCGATGGGGGTCGGCGTCGCCACCATGCAGATCTGGGCCGCCTCGGCCCGCTTCTGCTCGACCTTGGCGTCGTTTATCAATTGCGCTGCCTGAGCGTACTGCACCTCGGCCGGGCACATCTCCCCCTGGTCGTACCAGGCGTCGGCGTATGTCACGTGCGCACTGGTGAGCCGTGAGAAGACGTCCTTATAATTGGGGGCAACGGCGTAGAGTTGCTCAAAGCGCTCGATGCAACGATCCCAATCCACGCCCCAGTAGCCCAACGCCGTCATGTACTGGACAGCCAGGCTGCGCTGGGCCAGCGCTTCCTCGTCCAGTGGGCGCAGCGCCACGGCCTGATCCAGGTAAAACACCCCTTCTTCGAAACGATCCTCCTCCAGCAACGCCATCCCCGCGTTGTAGAGGCTGGTGAAAAGCATCTCCTCGACGGTTTCTGCCTCGTAGGCCGGGTCCAATACGCGCAGTTGCGTGAGCACGGCGGTTGCCTCTTCCCATTGCTCAGCATCATACTGGGCTGCCGCTTTCTGGTACAGATCGTCCACGACGATTTCGTAGGTCTCCGAGGTGGGGGTGGGGTGGTCGACGGTGCGCGCCCGTGCCTCTGCGATGCCCTGTTGGGCGAAAGGGTGGTCAGGCTCGAGTTCGAGCACGTACTCGAACTCGGCAACAGCGAGTTCGTACTCACCAGCGTCGAGTCGTTCCAGCCCGGTGCGGTAGTGTTGTTCAGCCAGTGCCTGGCGTTTCTGCTCCCGGTCGCGTTCTCCCTTGTAGAGGCCTCCGTAGGCCGCTCCTCCCAGGCTCAAGGCCAGCACGCAGAGGAAGCCTATCGCCCAGAAGAGGATCGGGCGCACGCGCTGCCAGCGCGTGGGCGCTTCTGACTCTGGTAGGGGCGTCGCTTCGGCGGATGCACGCATGGGGCGTGTCTCCTCGACCATCGCGCCGCACTGCGGGCACAGGAGCAGGGTATCGGGGATTTCAGCTTTGCACTCGGGACAGCGCATTCAGACTCTCTCAGCACGTGGTAAACAGTGGACGTGATTATAGCCCGTTTGGCCTGACTTGTCCAGCGAGTGATGCGCCGTATCGCGAGGGCGGCACAGTTATTGGGGAAACCGCGGCCGCACTCTGCTGCGTTCTAGAATATGCCGACCTGGCTGTGATCGCCCAGCATCAGTTTGTACGCTTTGGGCTTGATCGGAGATCGTACCAGATTGACGTGTCGGCCGATGAGGCTGTCCTGGATACGGGCCGGAATGTCACGGATCAGGCTGTGCTCCAGGACGATCGCTCGCTCGATCTCGCTATTCTCAACCACCACGTCGTGGTAGATCGAGGTGAACGGGCCGACGTACGAGTTGACGATGCGGGTGCCCTCGCCGATAATCGTCGGGCCCCGGATAACGCTGTTGACGATCTCGGCTCCCATCTGGATGGTGACGCGGCTGTCCACCTCCGAGTCCCGATCCACGTACCCCTCGATCTTGGGCGTCAGCTCCTCCAGCACCAGGCCGTTGGCATCCAGCATGTCACCAGGACGGCCCGTGTCAATCCACCAGCCCCGGTGGACGTAGGGGTAGACCCGGTAGTCGTGCTCCACCAACCACTGGATCGCGTCGGTGATCTCCAGCTCGCCCCGCCAGGAGGGAGCGATGTTGTCCACCGCCTTGTGGATGTGGTGGTCGAACATGTAGATGCCGACCAACGCCAGGTCGGATATGGGCTCCTTTGGCTTCTCGACCAACCGCACGATGCGTCCATCCTCGTCCAGTTCGGCCACGCCATATTGTTCTGGATGTGATACCCGCGTGAGGACGATCTGGCTGTTCCATTCACTTTCCGCGAATTGCTCGATGAGCGCCGAGATGCCTCCCTGAATGACGTTGTCACCCAGAAACATCACGAACCGGTCGTCCCCCAGAAATTCGCGGCTCACCTTGACGGCGTGCGCCAGACCCAGCGGCTGCTCCTGGTGGATGTAGGTGATCTCGACGTCCCATCGATCTCCTCTGCCGACGGCAGTCTTGATCTCTTCGGCAGTGTCGCCCACGACGATCCCGATGTCGTGGATCTGCGCGTCACGGATGGCCTCGATGACGCGGAAGAGGACCGGCTTATTGGCGACGGGGATGAGTTGCTTGGCGCTGGTGTAGGTCAGTGGGTAGAGACGGGTGCCTTTGCCCCCGCTGAGGATCAGGCCTTTCATCGCGATTCTAGTAACCTCCGAGTGTGATGCCGAGTGGGGCGTCGTTCAACACGGCCCCTACGATGCGGACGTGCACTCTCTCCAGCAATTCCCTGGCCCGTTGGGCGTGCTCCCGCCGCGTGCGCCCGGCGCACATGACCAGCAACACGCCGTCCACCTTGGTGCCCAGCACGACCGCATCGGTCACGGCGACGATGGGCGGTGCGTCGAAGAGGACGACGTCAGCCCGGCCTTTGAGTGCCGCGATGGCTGCCTCCATCTTGCGCGAGCCAAGGATGTCGGCCGGGTTGGGAGGCAGCGGGCCGCTGGGCACCAGCCACAGGTTGTCCACGCCGACGTCTACCAACGGTGGATCGCCCAGCGCTGCTTCCTCGACGATCATAGTCGTCAAGCCCCGGTCATTCGCGACGCCAAAGATCTCGTGCAGGCCAGGGCGGCGCAGGTCACCGTCTACCAGGATCGTGCGTCGTTCCCCCTGCGCCATCGCAACCGCCAGGTTGGCGAGAACGGTGGATTTGCCCTCGCCGGGCGCAGCCGAGGTGACAACCAGTGTCTCGATCGGGTTGTCTAGCTCAGCGAAGGTCAGGTTGGTGCGCAGCGTGCGGTAGGCCTCGGCTGCCGGGCTACGGGGATCGGTCAGAGTGATCAGATCAGGTTGTTCAGCCATAACTTGCCCTTTATTTGCCTGTTGAGTCGATGAAACGTCAGTCGCTGGAGGGGATAGCACCCATGACGGTCAGGTTCAGTTGGCGCTCCAGGTCTTGGGGGGTGCGGATGACGCCCGCCTCGAGCCATTCCAGGAAGAAAATGACCACGCCGGCGATCACCAGTCCAAAGATGCCTCCCGCAGCGGTGACAATCTTGGTCTTGGGCCACGACTGGACGTAGGTAGGCTGATCCAGCAACTCGGCCTCGACGCGATCCTCCTTGCGCTGTGTTGTGTTCTCGCTGTTACGCCACTGGATGAAAAGATCGGACCAGGTGCGGGCTATGTCGTTGGCTACATCGCCGTCATAGTCCTCGACATCAATCTGTATCACAAACCTCGATTCGTCGGAAGCGACAGTGACGTTGCCCATCAGTTTTTCTGGAGTCATTGGAAGTTGACCGAGCTCGATCACCCGCTCTGCCCAGTCGCGGGTGTACATGCGGGCCACGTAAGAGCGAAGTAACCATTTTGCTGATTGAGTGAGGCCCAGGTCGGGGCGGACCTTGACGAGGATCTGGGCACTGGACTCGTAGACTGGCGTCTGAAGTCTGCTGAAGATAAACGCGCTGCCGGCGGTCAGTACGACGGCGACGGCGATGATCCACCAGCGTTTGCGCAGGATGCGAATGTAGTCTGCAAGTTCCATAGTCTACCATCTCCTCGGGGAAGCGGGCGATATTGTACCACAATCCATAGCAATTAACAACGAGTCAATGAGACAATGAACAACGAGTCACTCGGGAGAGTCACCGGCCATTGGGCGGCGGGGTATCTCCGCCAACACGACCAACCCCAGTGCTTCTACCTCTTCACTCGTGTGGATGGTGGGATCCAGGTAGTGCCACAGGAGCGCCAGCGCGACGCCTACGACCAGCGCCAGCCCGATTCTGAGCACCGGCCCCATCAACTGGGCGCGCAGTCCGGGGGGAAGCAGGACGGGCGCGGGCGCGTCCAGTCGACGGACAGCCGGCTCGATGCCCTCCAACTGGGGGAAGTAGGCCACGCCATTCGTGGTCAATTCGGCGGCGATGGCGTCGGCTACGGCGACGATTTGCTCTGCGTCGGGCCAAGTAAGGTAGACGACGAGGATAGATTGGCTGTTGTCCGTGACGATAGCGGGCTGAATTGCCGCTGGTGGGATTTCGTACCCTGCGTCGGCCAGGCGCGAGCCAACCGCCTGGGCAAAGGCCCCGGTCTCGGCCACGTCGGCCAGGCCGTTGGCGACGTACTCGGAGGTGAGCCACGGGTAGTAGCGGTCATAGTCCTCGCTGAGGCCGGCCGGCCTGGTCCCCGCCGCGAAGCGCATCACGACCTGGTAAACCGGTCCGGGAGGCACGTAGGTCATGGCGACGTAGAGGATGACGGCGACCACCGGCGCGATGACGAGCCACCAGCGGCGGATCAGTATTCTCCAGTAGGTTCCTAGTTCCATCTGTCCTCCGGCATGTCCCTACACCTTCTCTTCCACAAGCCGCATCAGTCTTTGCCTGAACACACTCGCGTCGAAGCGAGCGGCGTTCTGGACGCAGGCGCGAGGGTCGACTGCGTCAGGATCGAAGGCGCGCACGGCTGCGGCCAGCGCCTCGGGGGTGGGTTTCTCGAAGAAGACACCGGTCTCTCCCTCGACGACGGAGTCGAGCGCGCCACCTGCCCGGCGGGCGATGACCGGCCGGCCGGCCGCCTGGGCCTGGAGCGGCGCGATGCCAAAGTCCTCCACCCCCGGCAGAACGTAGGCCCGGCAGCGGGCGAACAGGTCAGGGAGATCCTCGTCGGGCACGCGGCCCAGGAAGGTGACGTTGGGACCGGCCTGAGTCTCCAGCCGGAGCCGGTCCCGCCCGTCTCCAGCAATGACCAGCGGCAATCCCAGTTGCTTGAAAGCCTGCACGGCCAGGTCGACGCGGCGGTAGGGGATGAGCCGGGAGACGATGAGGTAGTAGTCTCCGTGGGCGGGGGCAGGCTGGAAGCGCGCGGTGTCCACCGGCGGATGGACGACGATCGAGTCACGACCGTAGTAGCGGCGGATGCGGGCCTGGACCTCGTGGGAGATGGCGACAAAGTGATCCACCCGCTGAGCGGCCCCGTAGTCCCAGCGGCGCAGCAGCCCGATGAGGGGGCCCAGCGTGGTTTTGAGTGCAGGCGACAGTGCCTCGCGGGCGGCGTACCCCCCAAAGTCCCAGACGTACCGTGTAGGTGCCAGGCAGTAGCAGATGTGGACGGCCCCACCGGTCTGTACCCCGTGGCAGAAGCCGGACTTGTTGCTCAGCACGACGTCGTACCCACCGAGCTCAAGCCGGGCGAAGGCCAGGGGGTAGAGCGGCAGGTAGGGTTGATGGTGGCGATAGATACCCGGCAACCGGTCCATCCAGGTGGTGCGGATGTCCCAGGAGCGGTAGGCCGGGGGCATTCCCTCCCGCCAGTACATCGACGTGTAGATAGGAGCTGCCGGGAACATCCCCACGAGCGTCTCCAGGACGTCCTCCGCACCGCCGATTTGGTTGAGCCAGTCGTGGACGAGAGCCATGCGCACGTCACACTCCCAGTATCTCCTGTATTGGCCGCCAGCTCATCCGGTGGATGGGCGAGGGCCCCAGTCGGGCCAGTGCCTCCCGGTGCTGGCGCGTGCCATACCCCTTGTGGTGGGCGAATCCGTAGCCAGGAAGGTCCCTGTCCAGCGTGACCATCAACTGGTCGCGGGTTACCTTGGCGACGATGCTGGCTGCGGCGACGCTCAGGCAGCGAGCATCCGCCTTGGGCAGCGCCCGCTGTGGCAGATCCAGGTCCGGCAGCCGCAGGTAGTCCACCAGCAGCGCGTCCACCCGGCCGTCTAGCTCCGCCACCGCGCGGGCCATCGCCTGCTGTGTGGCCGGGACAACCCCCCGTTCGTCCACCTCGGTGGGTGTCGCCCAACCCACTCCCACCGCCTCCGCCACGTCCAGGATGACTGGGAGAAGGGCCTCTCGTCGTGCCGGGCTCAGTTGCTTGGAATCGCGCACGCCAGTTAACAGATCCGGCAGGTCGGGGCGGTTGAGCGGAAGCACGACTGCGGCTGCGCAGACCGGCCCGGCCCATGCGCCGCGCCCTACCTCATCCAGGCCAGCCACGCGGGTATGCCCGGCGGCGTATAGGTCAAGTTCCTCTTGAAGGTCAGGCACCATGTGGGTTTCACGTTTCATGTTTCAGGTCTCAGCTTGTGTGGTCCGGACAATAACCTGAAACCTGAGACCTGAAACCTGGAGCTACCTATCATAGAGACCGGCACGTCCGTTACGCCTGATGCGAAGCACCTCGATCAACATGTTGATCGAGTCTCGTATCGGGCTCACGCGGCTGCCCTCGCCATAGTACCAGTGGATGGGCACCTCGACGATGCGGTAACCCCGCCGCCGGGCGATGTGAAGAATCTCCACGTCGAAGGCCCAGCCGTCAATCTTCTGGACGGTGAAGATGTCTCGGGCGGCTTCTCGACACAAACACTTGAACCCGCATTGGGTGTCCTGAATACCAGGCACCGCCAACAGGCGTACCAGCAAGTTAAAGACCCGGCCCATCAGATGGCGGTACCAGGGCTCGTTGTAGCGCACCGCGCCAGGGACCTCACGGGAGGCGATGGCGACGTCATAGTCGGAGAGGGTGGGAGGGAGGAACTTGGCCGCTTCCTCGATGGGCATCGCCAGGTCCGTGTCACAGATGAACAGATACTCTCCCCGGCCTTCCAACATGCCCTTGCGGACGGCTGCTCCCTTGCCTGGGATGGGCTGATAGAGCAGCGAGATGAAGGGGCGCTCGGCGGCTATCTCGCGCACGACATCGGAGGTGTGATCAGTGCTGGCGTTGTCCACCACCAGCACCTCCACTGGATAGTCCTGTGCCTCGGCAAAGGCCATTATCTGTGGCAGCGTCGTCGGCAAGCGGTGTTCCTCGTTGTAGGCGGGGACGATGACCGTCAGTAGGGGGCTGTTCTCATCCATGGTTACACCTCAGTCTGTTGGGTTTGTCGGCAGATGTGTCGCTGAGCTGATCAGCCACCTGGAGCGCGGAGGCGCTATCACCGACCACTGGGCAAGGCGAACTCCGGCGCCTGTCTGTATCATACCCGCTTCACTGGCTTTCGTCAACCCCGGTCAGGATGCTTTCGAGGTACGATCGGTCAACGGTTCTACTACGCTGCACTATCCGCCGCTTGTGGAGCATCTTGGGAACACCCAGGAGCCCGGCCAGCATGCCCCGCAGGCGTGCTCGCGCCGCGGCCCCCCGCCAGGCCCGCAGTGCCTCCCAGGCCAGTCGCACCTGCGCCCGCAGGATGGCCCGCCAGTGGACTCGCCACAGGTCACCGGGATAGTCCTTGACCAGGAGATAGAAGAAGTTGCGCCCGTCGTAGAAACTTGCGGTCACGCCTCCCCCGGTGGCACTCAGCTTGTGGTAGACGACAGCTCGGGGGACGTAGATGCACTGCCATCCGGCCAACTGCGCCCGCCAGGCCAGGTCCACGTCCTCACAGGAGAAGAAAAAGCCCTCGTCCAACAAGCCCACTTGCTCCAACATGGCCTTCCGGTAGGCGGCGCTGCCCCCGCAGGCGCTGAAGACGGTTTCTTCACGATCGTACTGCCCTTCGTCTTTCTGCCACACCCCCCGGTTGCCGGGGATGCCGTCCACGCGGTAGAAATCGCCTGCCGTGTGGAGGGTGTCGCGCCGGTCAAACAGGAGCATCTTGGAGGCGACGAGTCCCGCCTCTGGGTGGCGCTGGAAGGCGGCGACCACTTCCGAAAGCCAGCGGGAATCCGCCTCGGCGTCGTTGTTCAGGAGTACGACGAACGTCCCCCGTGCCACTCGCATACCGGCGTTGCACGCGCCCGCGAAGCCGAGGTTCTCTCCCAGGGCCAGCACCCGCACCTCGGGGTACTCGCGAGCCAGCAGTTCGAGCGAGCCGTCGGTGGAGCCGTTGTCGGCGACGATGACCTCGAATTCGCGGAATATCTGGCGTCGCAAGCTCGCCAGGCAGTGGGTGAGGTGGTGTGCCCCGTTCCAGTTGGGGATGATGACGGAGACCAGCGGCTCGTCGCCGGTCGCCGGGCGCTGGACACTGGATGCTGAACGATCGGTGCGTGCTGCTTGTTGGCCGTGACTGGTTGGGCTGAAGAAGCGCATCAGGAATTCCACTGTATTGGCTCATCGCGATACGGTCGATGGCCGCCATTATACTGGCAAGAGGAACTCTTCCAGGGCTTCCTGCCAGGGCCGCAACTCGATACCCAATGCAGCAGCAGCGGTGTTCGCCAGGGGCGCGAACTGTGGGGGAGTGGACGGTCGCTGCCACTCCCCCAGCGTGATCGGTTCGACCGGCACGTATCCTCGTTTGCTGATGCGCAAGACCTCGCAGGCAAACTCATGGCGAGAGCAGTACCCGGCGTTGGTCAGGTGGTAGACCCCGTAGGCGCCGGTGCGGATGAGCGCGGCGAGTGCGCCCGCCAGGTCCGGCGCGTACGTGGGGTTGCTCACCTCATCCGTCACCACGCGCAGCGCGCCCCGCTCGTCGGCCAACTGGATGATGCGGTGGGGAAAGTTGCGCCCGCCCGGGGCGTAGAGCCAGGCGGTGCGGGCGATGTAGAACCGGGTGAGGAGATGACGCACGGTCCACTCCCCGGCTGCCTTCGACCGGCCGTAAGGGTTGGTGGGACAGGGCGGGTCCCACTCCCGGTAGGGTTCTGTGCCGGTGCCAGCAAAGACCTCGTTGGTGCTGACATAGACCATCGCTGCGTCACAGGCCGCGCTTGCCAGGACAACGTTTTGCGTGCCTAATGCGTTGACGCGGTAGGCTGTCTCCGGGTCGAGGGCGCAGCCGTTCACGTCCGTCCAGGCGGCAGCGTGGATCACGACATCGGGTGCAAAGTCAGCGATGGCCGTGCCGATCGCCTCCCGGTCAGTGATGTCCAATTCTGGCAGGTCACAGCCTGCCAGTGTATGCTCAGCCAGCGCCGCATAGAGCAGGCTGCCAAGTTGTCCCTTGCAGCCGGTGATAAAGATGCGCATGATGACCTCCGTCTTGATTCTCCTCTCGGCGAGCTTCCTGAAAGATGATAGCACGTCTCGTGGAAAACACCAAATCTGAAAAGCATTGGAGCTAGAACTTGTGCAGACCTGTGCCCTGGCCTATAATCGGCGTGCCGGGTGCTGGCTAGACATCCAGTATCCAGCATCCAGTATCAAGTATCGAGCCACAAACCAGGAGGAACTCCTTGGACGAAAGACGCAAAGTGGACCGCGCTGGCTGTGGCCAGCCGGCTGTCGTCCTCTCCATGCTTGTATGGCTAGGGGTGGTGCCAGCCGGGGTGATGCTTTTGACTCGAGGTGCGCTGGGCAGGACGGCTGCGCCCGGCGTGATCTCCGTGGTCACCATCGCCATCACCGCTGTGCTGCTGCTGTTGCCCTTCGTCGGCGTGTGGTTGTTCGCCCGCCGCCGGGCCGGCTGGGGGACGGCCGCCGCTGCCGCCGCAGGCGGCGTGATCGTCGCTGGCTATCTCCTGCTCGACGCGGCAGTGCGAGTCCTGTCTCCTGGGGGGGCCACGCCCCCGCTTCACGGTGAGGGCGCCTGGGTCGCTGCGCTGCGATTGGCCGTCCTGCTCCCCTACGCGCTGCTCGCCGCCTGGCTGGCGGCTCGGCTGGGCGCGTCTCGACTGGTCTCGACGAACTCTCACGCCGCAGGCGCCAAGTCTCCACGCCTGGCAGCAACGTCCCCACGCTCTCTGTGGGAGTGGTTAGGGCTGAACCGCTTCGATCCGCCTGCGTTCTTGCTCGCGCTGGCCGTGGCGGCGCTGGTGACTGTCCCCTGGCCTGTGACGGGCGCGCTCGGCGACAGCCTCACCAGTCTCAGCCTGGTCTTCCAGACGCTGGCCTGGGCGATCCCCCAGACGTTGATCTTCTGGGGGGTGGTTTTCTGCCTGCTGAACTCTGTTTTCGCCCGGCCTCGGATGGCAGCGCTGACGACCATCCTGCTCTATGCGATGGCCGCCCTGGGTGGCGTTCTTCCGACGGCCGACTGGGGTGCGCTCGCTGACGGCATCTCCCTGCTGCCGCTGGCCTTTCTGCTCGCCGAGCTGCGCGCCCGCAGGAGCGGCGTGTACCCCCTGCTGCCGGTGATCTTTTGCTATCGCGTCGCGCCGCTCTTGTTCATCGATCCCCGCGACGTCCTCGCCCAGGGCTTCCCCGAGCCGCAGCACGTTCTCAGCTATGCCATTGTCTTCGTGAGCACGGCAGTACTGGGCATGGCGCTGTGGGGCGGGCGGCGCGCGCTGCTGGCGCTCCAGCGCCGCGTCAGTGTGCCTCCCTCGGTCCGGCTGGCCTCGGCCGCGGTAGCGATGGTGGTGCTGTGGGTTTGCTGGGGAGGGCTGTACGTCTTCGCTGGACAGCCTGGCTTTGCCAACGATGGCTTCCTCATCATCCTGGAGGACCAGGCTGACCTGGGTGCTGCTCGCGCGATCTCTGACCGGGAGTCACGGTTGCGATACGTCTACGAGGCGCTGGTCGAGACCGCTGAGCGCGCGCAGGCTCCACTACGTGCTGAACTGGATGCACTGGGTGTGCCCTATCGCCCTTACTATGTCATGAACATGATCCGTGTCGACGGGCATCGCTGGCTCGTGCGCCGCTTTGAGGGCCGGCCGGGGGTGGCGCAGGTGCTCCTCAATCCCAACGTGCGGGAATACCCCCGCCGCCTTCCGCTGCCCTACGGTGGGGACGACGCGCCGACTGATAGGGTACAGCCGAACCTGGCGGCCATCCACGCCGACGACGCCTGGGCGCTGGGCGTGACGGGCGAGGGGATCGTCGTCGCCGGGCAGGATACGGGATACGACTGGACCCACCCGGCGCTTCAGCCTCACTACCGTGGCTGGGATGGCCAGGACGCCGACCACGACTACAACTGGCACGACGCCTGGGACGATGTCGCCGAGCCCTTCGACGACGACTCCCATGGCACGCATACGATGGGCACCGTGTTGGGGGACGACGGTGGGGGCAACCGCACGGGCGTCGCGCCAGGCGCGCAGTGGATCGGTTGTCGCAACATGCGGCGCGGCTTCGGGAACCCGGGGGCCTACGCTGAGTGCATAGAGTTCTTCCTCGCCCCGTATCCGCACGGGGGCGATCCGTTCACCGACGGGGACGTGGGCATGGCCCCCCACGTGGTCAGCAACTCCTGGGGCTGTCCCGACTTTGAGGGCTGCCTCCCCGGCACGCTGGAGCCCGCGGTCGATGCGCTGCGGGCGGCGGGGATCATGATGGTCGTCAGTGCTGGCAACGACGGCCCGGCCTGTGGCACGGCAACCACGCCCCCGGCTAACTATGACGCTGCCTTCTCCGTCGGCGCGACGGGCGGCGATGGCCAGGTCGTTGGGTTCAGCAGCCGGGGCCCGGTGGATGGCCTGATCAAGCCGGACGTCGTGGCACCGGGCGCGACCGTGCGTTCCAGCGTGCCCGGCGGTGGCTACGGCTATGCGGGTGGAACCTCGATGGCCGGGCCGCACGTGGCGGGATTGGTCGCGCTCCTGTGGTCGGCCGACCCGACGCTCGTCGGCGACGTTGACGCGACCGAGGAACTGATCTGCCAGACGGCGGTTCCCAGGCCGGTGGAGAGCCTCTGCCCGGTCGAGGACAGGGTCCCGGCGGGGCCGTTCGCCGGGTTACTCGACGGCTCCGTCTGCGCCTGCGGCGGCGTGACCAGCGTGCCGAACAACGTCTACGGGTGTGGGTTCATAGACGCAGGAGCCGCCGTGCACGCCGCGTTGGGACGGTAGCTTCAGTACTCTTGCAGGAAGCGCTTCACCGTCGCCAGCACGGCCCGCAGCAGTTCCTCGCCCAGCGGCACCATCCGGATGTCGATGAATAACTGCTCCTCCGGAATCCGCTCGTCGAGTTTCTCCATCTCCTCGCGAAAGATGCGCAGCAGATCCTCCTCGTGGTCTTCGATGAACCGCAGTGCGTCGCGCCGTGTCAGCCGAAAGGCGATCTCGCGGACAAAGCGTCTCATAGGGATTCCCCTTTCCATTCTGGTTGCGTGGATGTTGATTATAGATCAACACGCGTCTGGCGCAAAACGGCGTGTTGGTGTAAGATTGTGTCACCCTGACCATGAGGTGAGTGTGATGTCCCTGCGAGATGTGTTGGCCGTGATCCTGGGGGGAGGCCGAGGTGCACGCCTTTACCCGTTGACCAAACTGCGGGCCAAGCCAGCCGTCCCCATCGGCGGCAGGTATCGCCTGATTGACGTCCCCATCAGCAACTGCCTCAACTCTGGCGTCGAAAAGATCTATGTCATGACCCAGTTCCTCTCGGCCTCGCTGCACCGCCACATCTACCAGACCTACAAGTTTGACCTCTTCTCCGGCGGGTTCGTCTACATCCTGGCGGCCGAGGAGACGCCCAGCGGCATGGATTGGTACCAGGGGACGGCCGACGCGGTGCGCAAGCAACTCCCGCGCTTCGTTCACTCCCGCGTCGAGGATATCTTGATCCTCTCGGGTGATCATCTCTATCGGATGGACTATGCGGATTTCGTGGCGTTGCACCGTGAGAAGCGGGCCGACGTGACGATCGCCGTGCAGCCGGTGATCCGAGCCGATGCCCCGCGCTTTGGTATCCTCAAGACCGACGAGGATGGGCGCATCACGGCGTTCCACGAAAAGCCCCACGCCAGTGAGTTGGATGGGCTGGAGAGCCTGGCCGACAGCGACCGGCCCTACATGGCCTCGATGGGCGTCTACGTCTTCCGCCTGGATGTGCTGCGGGAATTGCTGGAAGGATCGGAGGCCGAGGATTTTGGCCGGCAGATCATCCCGGCTGCCATCGAGCGCCTCCGCGTGTACGCGTTCCCCTTCGATGGCTACTGGGAGGACATTGGCACCGTCCGTGCCTTCTACGAGGCCAATCTGGCGCTCACGCTCCCGGACCCTCCCTTCGACTTTTACGATCATCGACGCCCCATTTACACCCGCCCGCGCTTTTTGCCGCCCTCCCGTGCCGATGGCTGTGATCTGGAGCGGACGGTGCTGGCCGAGGGGTGTCTGCTTCAGGATTCAGACCTCCGTGAGTCGGTGATTGGGCTGCGCAGCGTCATCGGGCCGGATGCACGAGTCACGCGGACGGTGATGATGGGAGCCGACTTTTATGAGACGCCTGAGCGGAAGGCGGAGAACCGTCGGCTTGGCCGGCCCGACGTGGGCATCGGCCGCGGTTGCGTTGTCGAGGGGGTCATCATTGACAAGAACGCACGTATTGGGGAAGGGGTCACGATCCGGCCACATCCGCCCGACGAAGAGATGCTGGAGACGGAGAACTATATCATCCGGGATGGTGTCGTCGTCATTCCCAAGAACGCCGTCATCCCCGATGGGACGATCATCTGACGCTGAGCACGGTGGCCGGTAGACTGGTAAATCCAGTTTTCCCACCGATCAAGCTGCCAGCTTGCTGATATGTGCCTGGTCTCCCGGCCAGAGTCTTTTGCCTCTTCCTTGACCCCCTTGACATTTTTCCCGAACGGCCTATAATATGACCCTGGTCAATTTTGAACTCTGGTCACAAATGGAGAGTGAACGATGAAACGTACTGCGCTCTATGTCACACTCGGCGTCGTCGTTGTCGCGGCGATCGTCGGCGCGATCATCTGGCGGTCGCGGGCGGCGGCACAGCCGGAGAACGGGACCCGCTCCGCCGTCGTCGAACGGGGCACGATGCTCGTGGTCGTCTCGGCCAGCGGCACCATCGAGCCGCAGGTTCGCGTGAGCCTCGACTTCGAGGCCCCCGGCCGGGTCGCCGAGGTGGCGGTTGACGTAGGAGATGTGGTCCAAGCAGGCGAGGTGTTAGCACGGCTGGATACAGCGCGTTTGGAGCTGCAGGTGCAACAGGCGCAGGCGGCGTTGGCGCTGGCCGAGGCGCAACTGGCTCAGCTTCGCGCCGGGCCGCAGCCTGAGGAAGTCGCGGCAGCGGAGGGGAACGTGCGCGCTGCCGAAGCCCAGGTGACGGCCGCTGCGGCTAACTTCGATCAAGTCGCGATCGGCGCCGGCGACGCACAGATCGCTGCCGCCCAGGCCGATTTGGCCGCGGCGATCTCGCAGCAGAAGGCGGCCGCGGATACGTACGACCTGGTGTTACAGTGTTTCAAATTCACCCTGCCGACTGGCGAGAAGGAAAAGATCTGTCCTGCATTGGGTGCGCCCGAGGAACAGGCGCGCTACAACCTCGAGGCCACCGACAAGGCATTGGCGGCAGCCCAGGCCCGCCTCGATGAATTGCTGGCCGGGGCGGACGCCGACGAGCTTCGCGCCAGCCGGTCGAACGTGCTGGCCGCCGCCGCGCAACGCGACGCAGCGCAGGCGCAGCTCGACCTGCTGGTGGCGGGTGCGACGGACGAGCAGATCGTCGACGCTGAGGCACAGGTCGCCCAGGCGCAGGCGGCGCTCGATGAGGTGCAGTTGGCGCTGGAGCGGGCCACGCTGCGTGCGCCCTTCGACGGCGTCGTCGCCGACGTCAACGTCACGGCTGGCGAGATCGCGTCGACCGGGTTGCCACCCATCACCGTGCTCGATACCTCCAGGTTCCGGGTCATCGCCAGCCTGGACGAGATCGACGTCGGGTTACTGGCTGAGGGGCTGGCGGCCGAGGTGACGTTGGACGCGCTCCCAGATGTCGTGCTCGCCGGTACGGTCGAACGGATCGCGCCGGTCGCCACACCTGAGGGTGGTGTGGTGTACTATGATGTCACCATCGGGCTGGCTCCCACCGAGGCCCCCATCCGCGCTGACATGACGGCCAACGTGACCATCCGCGTGGATGAGCTCAGCGACGTGTTGACGATCCCCACCTGGTTGGTGCGCGTGGACGGCACGACAGGCCAGACCTACGTGCACCGGCCAGCAGGGGATGATTTCGAACGGGTGGAGGTGGAACTGGGTGTGCGCTATGAGGGGCGCGCCCAGGTACTCAGCGGGCTTTCTGAGGGGGATCAGGTCGTCTGGGTCGAGTCCACGCCATTCGATTTCGGTGGATGATAGGGGTAGTGAGAATGGACAAAAAGATGAAGCGCACGATAGCCTACGTGGTTTTGGGTGCGGTTGTCGTCGTAACTGTTGCGATCGCGATCTTTTTGCGATCGCGGCCGGCGGCGCGGGCTGGGGATGCGATCCGCTCCACCGTCGTGGAACGGGGCACGATGCTCGTGGCTGTTTCGGCCAGCGGCGGCGTCGAGCCACGGGCGCGCGTGGACCTGGCGTTCGAGGTGCCTGGCCTGGTGGCCGAGGTGCCCGTCGAAGTAGGAGATGCGGTCGCGGCCGGTGACGTGGTGGCGCGATTGGATACCGATCAGTTGGCGCTGCAGGTGCAGCAGTCTCGGGCGGCGCTGGCGTCGGTCGAAGCACAACTGGCCCAGCTCCGGGCGGGCGCGCAGCCGGGCGAGATCGAGGCTGCTGAGGCCAACCTGCGCGCTGCCGAGGCGCAGGTGAGCGCCGCCGCCGCCAATCTGGATCAACTCCAGGGCGGCGCCAGTGAGGCCCAGATCGCGGCCGCTGATGCCGATTTGGCCTCGGCGCGCTTGCAGCAGAAGGCGGCCCAGATCGCGTATGACCGGATCGACAAGAAGGACAAGGAGAGGAAGGAGCGGGCCCGCTACGATCTCTACGCCGCGGACCAGGCGCTGGCGGCGGCGCAGGCCCAACTCGCTGACGTACTGGCGGGTGCGGACGCTGAACAGGTTCGCGCCGCTCGGGCCAACGTCGCTGCTGCCGTTGCACGGCGGGACGCGGCGCAGGCCCAGCTTGACCTGCTGTTGGCCGGTACGAGCGCCGAACAGATCGAGGCTGCCGAGGCACGGGTCGCGCAGACCCGGGCCGCGCTGGCGGGCACAGAGCTCTCACTCGAGCAGGCCATGCTCCGCGCTCCCTTCGATGGCGTCGTCGCGGCGGTGGGTGTCGCGGCCGGCGAGCGGGTTGCGGCCGGCCTGCCGGTGGTCTCGTTGATCGATGCCTCCCGGTTCCGCGTTCGCGTCAGCGTGGACGAGCTGGACGTGGCTCGGCTGGATGAGAGGTTGGAGGCCCAGGTGACGCTGGACGCGCTCCCCGGCGCTGAACTCGCTGGCACCGTCGAGCGTATCGCCCCGGCAGCGACGGTTGATGGAGGTGTGGTGAACTATGGCGTGATCATCGCTCTGGCTCCCACCGATGTGCTCGTACGCGCCGACATGACCGCCAACGCGACCATCGTCGTGGAGGAACTCGCCGACGTGTTGATGATCCCCACCTGGGTGGTGCGTGTGGATCGCAACACTGGCCAGACGTACGTGCATCGGCAGATGAGCGATGGGGTCGAGCGAGTGGACGTGCAGCTTGGAGTGCGATACGAGGGGTTTGCCCAGGTGCTGGAGGGCCTCTCCGCAGGGGACCAGGTCGTCCGGCTTCCAGAGTCGAACGGTTTTGACTTTGGGGCGCGGCGGGGGCAAGGAGGCACAAATGACACCGGCGATTGAATTGCAGGACATCTGCAAGATATATCAGATGGGCCAGGTGGAGGTACGTGCCCTGTGCGGCGCTTCATTGAAGGTGAAGGCGGGGGAGATGTTGGCCATCATGGGGCCTTCCGGCTCCGGCAAATCCACGCTGATGAACATGCTGGGCTGTCTCGATCAGCCGACCTCGGGCACGTACCTGCTGGAGGGAAAGGACGTCAGCCATCTCCACGACGACCAACTGGCAGAGATTCGCAACCGTAAGATTGGCTTCGTGTTCCAGACGTTCAACCTGCTGGCGCGCACGAGCGCCCTGGAGAACGTGATGCTGCCGCTGATCTACGCCGGGGTGGGGCGGGCGGAGCGGCAGGAGCGGGCGCGGCGGGCGCTGGAGGCCGTGGGGCTGGCGGACCGCATGCAGCACGCGCCCACCGAGCTTTCCGGTGGCCAGCAGCAACGGGTGGCGATCGCGCGGGCGCTGGTCAACGACCCGGCCATCATTCTGGCCGACGAACCGACGGGGAATCTGGACAGCAAGTCGGGGGCGGAGGTGATGGCGGTACTGCAGGGGTTGAACCAGGAGCAGGGGATCACGGTCGTCCTGGTGACCCACGATCCGACCATCGCCCGGCACACCGGGCGGATCGTGCACCTGTACGACGGGCTCATCACGCGCGAAGAGATGGTGGAGGAGCACCTGGTGGCTGTGGCGGGAGGTGAGGGGGCATGAGCGTGATGGAAAGTCTACGCCTGGCCTTCCGTGCCCTGGCGGCCAACAAGTTGCGGGCTGCCTTGACGATGCTGGGCATCATCATCGGCGTTGGTGCGGTCATCACGCTGATGTCGGCGGGCGAGGGCGTGTCGGTCTACATCGAGGAACAGTTTCAGGGCATCGGCACCAACCTGCTCTTTGTCTTCCCTGGCTCAGAGGAGGAGACCAGCGGAGGGCCGCCCGGCGCTCTTGCGAGCACGGCGGAGTTGACCAACGGCGACGCGGAGGCCCTGGGCGATCCCATCCGCGCCCCGGACGTGGCGGCGGTGTCTCCGCAGGTGTTGAACACGGCCGTGGTTGCCACGAGCCGGCGCGACACGGTCGCCCAGGTGCAGGGTGTCGTGCCCGAGTTTGCCCAGGTGCGTAACTGGTTCCCGGAGGTGGGGAGTTTCATCGACCCGGAGGACATGAACAGCCGGGCGCGGGTTGCCGTCCTGGGCCAGACCGTCGTCGAGGACCTCTTTCCCGACAACCCGTATCCGCTGGAGCAGACGGTCAAGATCAACGGCGTTCCCTTCCGGGTCATCGGTGTGCTCGAGGAAAAGGGGGGCTCCGAGTTCGGCGACGTCGACAACAGCGTCATGGTGCCGCTGACCACGGCTCAGACCCGCCTCTTCCCATCCCGCGGTCGTTCGGGCGAGCGTCTCGTGTCCATCATCATGGTCGAGGCGGTGAGCGAGGATCGCATGGACGCGGCCGCGGAGCAGATCTCGGCCATCCTGCGCGAGCGGCACGACATTGATTTCAGCGACGAGGACGATTTCTCCGTCGTCAGCCAGGCGGATATCGTCGCCGTCTTTGGCCAGATCACCGGCGTGCTGACGACCTTCCTGGGCGCCATCGCGGGCATCAGCCTGCTCGTGGGCGGCATCGGGATCATGAACATCATGCTCGTCTCGGTGACGGAGCGCACGCGGGAGATCGGATTGCGCAAGGCGGTGGGGGCGAAGCGACGGGACATCCTGTGGCAGTTTCTGCTCGAGGCCATGACGCTCTCGCTGGTCGGGGGTGTTATCGGTATTGGGTTGGGCGCGCTGGGGGCGGAGATCATCTCCGCGCTGATCGAGGATTTCCGCGCCATCCTCTCGCCTCAGGCGGTGCTCCTGGCGACGACTTTCTCGGCGGCGGTGGGACTCTTCTTCGGCATCTACCCGGCCCGGCGGGCGTCGCTCCTCAACCCGATTGACGCGCTGCGGTACGAGTGACCAAGATCAACGGAGGAACATGGCATGAACGATGATCGACCACCTGTCTATCCCTACATCCCCAATTCCGTGCCCACGGTGAAGCAGCAGATGCTGGAAGAGGTCGGGGCCGAGAGCACGGACGATTTCTTCGCGGATGTGCCGGAGAACCTTCGGGTCACGAGACGCATGAATTTGCCCCAACCCCTCCTGTCTGAATACGCCTTGAGGAGGCACGTGGAGGGCATCCTGGGCAAGAACAAGACCTGTCGGGAGTATCTGAGCTTCTTGGGAGCCGGGTGCTGGCAACACTACGTTCCGGCCATATGTGACGAGGTGAACCGGCGCGGCGAGTTCCTGACCGCCTACGCGGGGGAACCGTATGACGATCACGGCCGGTTCCAGGCGCTGTTTGAGTACGCCAGCATGATGGGCGAGCTGCTGAACATGGACGTGGTCAACGTCCCGACGTACGACGGGTTTCAGGCCGCCGCCACGTCGATCCGCATGGCGTCGCGGATCACGGGCCGTCGCGAGGTGTTGGTGTCCGGGACCATCGGCGCTGATATGCTGTCCAAGATCAGGGACTATGGCAGGCCCGAGATCGAGATCAAGCTTGTGAGCTTTGACCCTGAGACGGGGCAGATGGACCTCGACGCCCTCGAGGCGGGGATTTCCTCGGCGACGGCCGCCGTCTACTTTGAGAATCCGTCCTATCTCGGTTTCATCGAGGCTCACGGAGATGAAATTTCCGGGATCGCCCACGATCACGGTGCGCTCTGCGTCGTCGGAGCCGACCCGATCTCGTTGGGCATCCTGAAGCCGCCGGTTGAATATGGTGCGGACATCGTCTGCGGCGACATACAGCCGCTCGGCATGCACATGCAGTTTGGCGGTGGCCACGCCGGCTACATCGCGACCCGCGACGAGAAAAAGTACGTGATGGAGTATCCCTCCCGGCTGTTTGGCATCGCCCCGACGTCTGTCCCAGGCGAATACGGATTCGGCGACGTGGCCTATGGCAGAACCTCCTTTGCGGTCAGGGAGGAGGGCAAGGAGTGGGTGGGCACGGCTGCCGCCCTGTGGGGCATCACGGCCGGCGTCTATCTGGCGCTCATGGGACCACAGGGCATGGTCGAGATCGGGGAAGGCATCATGGCGCGGTCGCGTTATGCGATGTCAGAGATCGCCCGGATCGCAGGCGTCGAGGCTCCTGTGTTTCAAGCGGCCCATTTCAAGGAATTCGTCGTCAGTTTTGATGGCACGGGCAAGACCGTTGCCGAGATCAACCAGGCGCTCCTGGCACGCGGCATCTTTGGTGGTAAAGACCTGGCGGCCGAGTTCCCCGAGCTGGGCGACAGCGCCCTGTACTGCGTGACCGAGGTTCACACCAAGGATGACATCGACGCGCTTGTGCGTGCGCTGAAGGAGGTCGTTGAGTGATGGGCGGTCAAGACACAACCGGTGGAAGCGCCGAATTGTTGGCGTCTGGTCAGACATTGACACGCGAAAAACCCAGGCTGAGACGATTTCACCAGGCCAGGTGGGATGAGCCGATCATCTTTGAGTTGAGCCGGGAAGGACAGCGGGGCCTCCTGGTACCCGATGTGGAAGAGGAAATAAGAGCCGAGGTCGGTGATGTCCTGGCGACGCTGCCCGAGAATATGCGCAGGAAGCAGCCCCCCGAGTTGCCCGAGCTGGCCCAGCCCCAGGTGCTGAGGCATTACGTCAGGCTATCACAGGAGAACCTGGGGGCAGATCTGAACATCGAGATCGGCCAGGGAACCTGCACGATGAAGTACAGTCCAAAGATCAACGACCAGTTGGCCGCCCTGCCTGAGATGGCGGATCTGCACCCGTTGCAGGACGAGGGGACCGTCCAGGGCATCCTGGAGGTGATGTACCGGTTCGAGCAGATCCTCAAAGAAATTTCGGGGATGGACCAGTTTTCGCTCCAACCCGGTGCCGGATCCGAAGCGATCTATACGAACGTCTCGATCATTCGAGCCTACCACGAGGCTCGTGGGGAGGCCAGTCAGCGGGATGAGGTCATCACGACCATCTTCTCGCATCCCTCGAATGCGGCGTGTGCCCGGACCGCTGGTTTCAAGGTCATCACGCTATATCCGGATGAGGACGGCTATCCCGATCTGGAGGCGTTGCGTGCGGCCGTTTCGGAGCGCACCGCCGGGCTGTTGATCACCAACCCGGAGGACACGGGGATCTTTAATCCCAGGATCGAGGAGTTTGTGCAGGTCGTCCACGAGGTGGGCGGGCTGTGCTCCTACGACCAGGCGAACGCCAACGGCCTCCTGGGGATCACCCGGGCCAGGGATGCCGGCTTCGACCTGTGCCACTTTAACCTGCACAAGACCTTCTCGTCGCCGCACGGATGTGGCGGGCCAGGGGCGGGCGCGTCCGGTGTGACCCATGAACTCGCCCGGTTCTTGCCGGTCCCCGTCGTCGAGTTCGACGGGGAAAAGTATCACCTGAACTATGACCGGCCCGACAGTATCGGCAAGATCAGGCCGTTTTATGGATATGCGCCCGTCATCCTCAGGGCGTATGCCTGGGTCATGAGCCTCGGCGCGGAGGGCTTGCGGGAGGTCGCCGAGATCGCTGTGCTCAACAACAACTACCTGCTCAAGGAGATGTTAGAGATCCCGGGAGTCAGCGCGCCATACGCCAGGGGCAAGCGCCGGATCGAACAGGTCCGCTATAGCTGGGAGGAATTGGCGAACGAGACCGGTGTTCATTCGGAGGAGCTGGGGATTCGGGCGGCCGACTTTGGCGTCCACTATTGGACCAGCCACCACCCGTTCATTGTGCCGGAACCCTGCACGCTGGAGCCCACCGAGTCGTTTTCGAAGGACGAGCTCGACGAGTACGTGGCCATCATGGCGCACGTGGCCGAGGAGGCCCGGACGAACCCCGAGCTGGTCAAGACGGCCCCGCACAACAGCACCATCCACGCCGTCGATCACGCGCCCCTGGACGATCCATCGCGGTGGGCGATGACGTGGCGGGCGTATCGGAGGAAGGTGGGCGGGGAGCGAGACTAGAGAACCAGACCTGACAGGTTTTGGCGCGAAGGCCAGAGATCACAGACCCGCGTTCGGTGCGAATCAGCAGCAATTGGCCGTGCATAGCTAAACCTGTCAGGTCTTCTCGCAAATCGTACGCAATACGCAACACGCGACACGACAGTCGGCTTGCTTTGAACCCGGCGGACTGAGATCGCCCGCAACGCGGCGGCTACGTTACAGGCTGTACGGGAAGGCCGAGCCCGCTATGGTTCGGTCGAGGACTTGCAGCACGATCTTTTGGGTGAACCATGACAAAGCTATCGTGGGAGAAGTGTATTGATGGGCGGACTGGGGCTGATCGTCAACCCTGTCGCTGGGATAGGCGGGCGAGTGGGGCTCAAAGGGAGCGACGGCGCGGAGGTGCAGAAGAGGGCGCTGGAGCTGGGCGCTGTCCCCCAATCGTTGAACCGGGCGATCCAGGCTTTGGAAAGGATCAAGCCGATAGACGATCTTGAGATCATCACCTACCCCGGCGAGATGGGAGAGGACGCCGCCCGGGCGTGCGGTTTTGAGCCCACGGTCATCGGCTCGATCACGCCGGGCGAGACGACCCCGGAGGATACCCGGAGCGCCGCCAGGGAGATGCGGCGCTTGAACGTCGATCTGCTGCTTTTTGCTGGCGGAGATGGCACTGCCCGGGACATCTACAACGCCGTTGGAGACGGGATCCCCGCGCTGGGCATCCCCGCGGGCGTCAAGATCCATTCCGCTGTCTTTGCGACAAATCCGATCACCGCGGGGGATCTCGCTGTGTTGGTTCTGCAGGGGAGGGTGTCCAGCCTGCGGGAGGCCGAGGTCATGGATATCGACGAAGACGCCTTTCGACGGGGCGTCGTCTCGGCCAAGCTGTATGGGTACCTCAAGGTCCCATTTCAACGGAGGTTGATCCAGGGTCTGAAGACTCCCAGTAGCCCCGGAGAGGCGGCGTCCATGCGTGCCATAGCGTACGACGTCGTCGCTAAAATGGAGGATGACTGTCTATACGTCATCGGGCCTGGGACCACGACCAGGGCGATCACGTCCAGGTTGGGACTGGACAAGACGCTGATCGGCGTGGACGCGGTCCTCGGCGGAGAGATGGTCGCCGCTGACGTGAATGAGTCACAGCTCCTGAAGCTTGTTGAGGGGCGCCGCGCCAAGATCATCGTCGCCCCCATCGGTGGCCAGGGCTGCATCTTTGGCAGGGGGAATCAGCAGATCAGCCCGCGGGTGATCAAAAAGGTGTTGGCGGACGACGATTGCCCGAAAGGCCGCATCGTCGTCGTCAGCACCCCTGGCAAGATCCATGCGCTCGGCGGGCGGCCGCTTTGGGTGGACACCGGCGATCGGGAACTAGACGAGATGCTCAGTGGCTACATCTGGGTGATCACCGGGTACCGTGAGCAGATCGTGTACAAGGTGACCTGCTAAAACTGGGAGTAGGGGACATCATGGGTAGATTGACCGGCAAACGGGCGCTCATCACCGGGGCGGCTTCGGGCATCGGGCGGGCGACGGCCCTGCTGTTCGCCCGCGAGGGCGCGGCGGTGGCGGTCGTGGACGTGGACGAGGCTGGCGGACAGGCCGTCGCCCAGGCGATCCAGGACGAAGGCGGGCGGGCGGTTTTTGTGTGCTGCGACGTGACGCAGGCCGAGGACTGCCGGCGGGCCGTCCAGCGGACCGTGGACGAATTCGGCGGCCTTGACATCCTCTTCAACAACGCGGGCATCATCCGGCGGGCGACGGTGATCGGTACGACCGAGGAAGAGTGGGATCGGGTGATGGCGGTCAACGTCAAGTCGATCTTTCTGCTCAGCAAGTGCGCCATCCCCGTCATGGCCCAGGCCGGCGGTGGGGCGATCGTCAACACATCGTCGGGCTGGGGGCTGGTCGGTGGGCGCAACGCGGTCTCGTACTGTGCCTCCAAGGGGGCGGTGGTGAACATGACCCGAGCCATGGCGCTCGACCACGGTGCGCAGAACATCCGCGTCAACTGCATCTGCCCCGGCGACACCGACACGCCCATGCTGCGGAACGAGGCGCGGCAGCTTGGCCAGTCGGACGAGGTCTTTCTGGCGGAGGCGGCGGACCGGCCACTGCAGCGCATCGGCCGGCCAGAGGACGTCGCGCAGGCGGTGCTCTATCTCGTCAGTGACGACGCGTCGTTCGTCACCGGCACCGCGCTGGTTGTGGATGGCGGTGGGCTGGCGGGTTAGGAGGGGATCATGCGTGGTTTGGGGGGCAGACGGGTGCTCGTCACCGGTGGCGCGGGCGGCATCGGTGCAGCGACGGCGGCCCGTTTTCTGGAGGAGGGCGCGTGCGTCGTCGTGCTGGACCGCGACGACGCGGCGCTCCGTCGCGTCGGGCGCCGGCTGCCGGCGTTGAGTGGCGCTATCCGCGCTGACGTCTCGGACCCCGACGACGTGGCCCGGGCGTTTGAGGAACTGGACAACCTGGCGGGAGGACTGGACGTTCTGATCAACAACGCCGGGATCAGCCTGCGACACCGCTTCACCGACATCTCCCCCCAGGAGTGGCGCCGGGTGATCGACGTCAACCTCAACGGCGTGTTTTTCGTCGCACAGCAGGCCGCGCGGCGGATGTTGGCGGGAGCAGGCGGCGTCATCCTGAACATGGGCTCGACCAACGGCCTGATGGGCTATCACCACTACGCCGACTATAACGCCTCGAAGGCCGGCGTCATCGGGCTGACGCGCTCGATGGCGCTGGAGCTGGCCCCCCAGGTGCGCGTCAACGCCGTGTGCCCGGGCTTTATCCTGACGCCGATGCAGGAGGCGGAGTACACGCCGGAGATGCGCCAGGCCTTTGCGAGCAAGCTGCCCCTGAACCGGTTGGGCCGGCCGGAGGACGTGGCGGCCCTGTTCGCCTTCCTCGCCTCCGACGAGGCGAGCTTTATCACCGGGCAGTGTTTCGTGATCGATGGCGGGGAGATCGCTGGCGGGTTGGCCAGCCAGCCGTAAACCTCTTGACATCCCCCCTCATTTGCGGTATCCTTTCCCCACGATGTTCTACGACGAGGCCAGGATCTACGTCAAGGCGGGTGATGGGGGCGACGGGGTCGTCGCGTTCCGGCGCGAAAAGTACGTCCCCTACGGCGGGCCGGCGGGTGGCGACGGCGGCAGGGGTGGCGACGTCCTCTTCTACGTCGACACCCATCTCAACACGCTCTATCGCTTCAGCAAGAAGCGCCACTTCAAGGCCCCCCGCGGCGAACACGGGCGGGGCAAGAACCAGCACGGCGCGGCCGGCGCCGACCTGCGCGTCGCCGTGCCGCCCGGCACCGTCGTGTACGACGCCGGCACCGCCGATTTGCTCGGCGATTTGATCGAGACAGGCCAGGAGCTGGTCGTCGCGCAGGGCGGGCGCGGGGGGCGGGGGAACGCTCGCTTTGCCACGTCGACCAACCAGGCCCCCCGCATCGCCGAGCACGGCGAGTCCGGCCGGGAGCGCTGGCTGCGGCTGGAACTCAGGTTGCTGGCCGACGTGGGCGTGGTGGGCGTGCCCAACGCGGGCAAGTCGACGCTGCTTGCAGCGGTGACCGCTGCCCGCCCCAAGATTGCACCCTATCCTTTCACCACGCTCCAGCCCAACCTCGGCGTCGTCGTGCTCGACCCCCAGACCGAGTTCGTCCTGGCCGACATCCCCGGCCTGATCGAGGGGGCGTCGGAGGGCAGGGGGCTGGGGCACGAGTTCCTGCGCCACATCCAGCGCACCCGCGTGGTGATCCACCTCCTCGACGGCCTCTCCGCCGATCCATTGGCCGATTTCGCCGCCATCAACTGCGAACTGGCCGCGTTCGGCCACGGCCTGGCGGAGAAGCCCCAGCTCGTGGTACTGAACAAGATAGACGAGCCCACCGTGCGGGAGCGCTGGCCCGAGTTCCAGGCGGCGCTCAAGGCGCAGGGCTATCCGGCCATGGCGATCTCCGCGCTGGCGCGGGAGGGCACGCAAGAGCTGCTCCATCGTGCAGCGCACATGTTGGCCGAACTGCCCGAGGAACTCCCAGCCCGCGAGTTGCCCGTCTTCCGGCCCGATGAAGAGGAGGAAGCGTTTGTCGTCGAGCGGGAAGACGACGGGTGGCGGGTGCGTGGTGCGCGCATAGAGCGTCTGGCGGCGATGACCGTGTGGAACCTGGACGAGGCCGTGCGCCGCTTCCAGCGAACGCTCGAGCGCAGCGGGGTCGTGGCGGCGCTGGAGGAGGCCGGCGTCCAACCAGGCGATACCGTCCACATCGGCGAAAGGGAGCTGGTGTGGGAAGAGTGACAAATCCCAAACCCCATTCTCCAATCTCCAATCTCCGTTCTCCATTCTCAAGACTGGGTGTCATCGGGGGCACCTTCGACCCGCCCCACTACGGGCACCTCGTCCTGGCGGAGACGGCGCGTGTGCAGCTTGGGCTCGACCGCGTCCTCTTCGTCGTGGCCGGGCAGCCGCCCCACAAGCCCGGCTGCCCGATCACCCCGTCCCACCACCGCGCGGCGATGGTGGAGGCGGCCATCGCCGACAATCCCGCCTGCGTGCTTTCCCGCGTCGACCTGGATCGCCCCGGTCCCCACTACACGGTCGAGATGCTGACCCTGCTGCAGCGGGAGTACCCGGAGGCAGAGCTGTTCTTCCTGGTCGGCGGGGACAGCCTGGCCCAGTTCCTCACCTGGCGCGATCCGGCCGGCATCGTGCGGCTGGCCCGCCTGGCGGTGATGCCGCGCCCTGGACACGAGCCAGACCTGGCATCTCTGGAACAGGTCCTGCCCGGCCTGCGCGAGCGGCTGGTCTGGCTCGACGCGCCGGCGCTGGACATCGCGGCCTCCGACCTGCGGCGGCGCGTGCGGGAGGGGCTCCCCATCCGTTACCTGGTTCCGCCACCGGTCGAAGCCTACATCCACGAGTACCGCCTCTACGAGGCGTTGCCTGAGTAAAGAAACGTGCTATAATCGAAATGGGGACACCCATTTGCTAAGAGGTACAGAAAATGGAAAGAGTACTCATTACATCAGACCCTTCGATTATGATGGGTAAACCTGTGATCGCTGGCACACGCATCACTGTGGAACTTGTTCTGGAGAAACTTGCTGCTGGCGAGACGGTGGAGCAAATTCTGGATGCCCATCCTCGGCTGACACGGGAGGCAGTTCAGGCAGCCCTAGCGTTTGCGGCTAAAGCCCTGCGAGCGGATGTAATCTATCCGATTGCTGAGGCAGTGGCGTGAACTTCCTGGCTGATGAGAGCGTGGACCGGCCAATTGTGGATTCTCTTCGGCAACGTGGTCACAATCGGCTGTTCGTATCCGACGGCGAACCTTCTAATGTCACCACCGTTGTTACTCGCTATGTATGGCGGGTGTTCACGCCTATCCGAGGGTCTCTCCGTTGGTACTACCTCAATGATGCAGACTGCTGAGGTTAGGATAAAAAGAGTCGGCCGCTTCCCCCCAATGACTCTTGTGTTGTTACTGGTCGTCTGCCTGTTGGTCTCCTGCACCACCGGGGAGAGCCCAGAGATCACGCCCACGTCTGCGCCCACTGCGCTCTCCGCTCTCCCCACGCTGACCCCGCTTCCGGAGGGTACGACGACCGGCGCGCGCATCCGTGCCCGGGGGTACCTCCTCGTCGGCGTGCGCTACGACCTGCAGCCCTTTGGCTACGTCGCCGAGGAGGGGGAGGTGGCCGGCCTGGGCGTGGACATGGGGCGCGAGTTCGCCCGCCGCTGGCTGGGGGATGGTCAGGCGGTCCAGTTCCGCCAGGTGCGCTCCGACACCGCCGTCGAGCACCTGCAGGCGGGCGACGTCGACATCGTCATCACGGCGCTCACGCACACGCAGGACTGGGAGGCGGGGGCTGACTTCAGCCTGCCGTACTTTGTCGAGGGCCACGCGTTGCTGGTGCGCGCCGCCGACGCGGCCGCGATCGGTGGCCTGGCGGGCCTGGCAGGGCGGCCGGTGGGCGTCGTCGTGTGGTCGGGGGTCGAGGACACATTGCGCGCGGCGGTGCCGTTCACGCTCACGCTCCAGACCTACGACCGCTTTGACGCGGCGGTGGATGCGCTGGGCCGGGGCGAGGTCGACGCCGTGGCCGACCTGCGCCACCGGTTGTTCTGGGGGCAGCGCCTGCTCCCCGGGTCGGCCATCGTCGGGCAGTACACGTCGGCCCCGGTCGCGCTCGCTTTCCCGCAGGACGATCCCTTCTTCGCCGACCTGGTCAACCTGACCTTCCAGGAGATGGTCGCGGACGGCACGTACGCGGACCTGTACGCCCGCTGGCTGGGGACAGAGTACCCGCCCCCCGTCGAGCGCTGGCCGGGGGAGGAGGTCCCTTCGCTGGCGGAGGCGCCACTCGTCGCGAACGTGCCCGACACGATCGCGGCCATCGAATCGCGCGGGCGGCTGGTCGTCGCGCTGGCGCCCGACCGGTTCCCCTTTGCCTACGTCGACGTGGAGGGCACGCCGGGCGGCTACGAGGTCAACCTGGTCCAGCGGATGGCCGTGCGCTGGCTGGGCGACAGTGCGG
>DATKTN010000256.1:0-24229 GCA_035531135.1 Anaerolineae bacterium | reverse complement strand
CAACGTGATGTCGGTTGGCACCTCCGGCAGGGGGATACGCAGCGCAGCAACGTATGCCGCCACCGAGACCAACAGCCCAGCCAGCAGACAAAACGACGCTCGGGCAGAGATCATCCAACGTTGTCGCGGCGCTGAACCCTCAGCGGCAGAGGACTGCTCCATCTCACTCGCTCGCCGCTCGGTCAGGTAGAATACCATACATATCATCCACCCGGTCAACCCCTTGACAGCGGCCACTTCCAGTCGAATCAGCCGGGTCAACAGCAGCACCACAAAAAAGTACTGCACGGTCAGCGCGGTCACGTTCAGCCGCCAGTCTCGACTGACGACCAAGAGGCCGGCGGTCACAAATATGCCCGCCGTGGCCGGCATAGCGGCCAGGAATGAAACGCGCGCCAGGATGTCTACCAGTGTCGGCATCACATATTACCCCATACTAGCAGTAGAAGGAGAAGCAACAACCATGACCACAGTAGCGCCCCTCCGCCTCCCACCACTTCGTCAGCCGCTCGGAGCACGCTGAATCCCCGGTCCAACGCCCCTACCACCGCGCTGTAGAGCCATTCCAGAGACAACAAATCGTGAATCGCGCTGAGCAACAGCCCTATCTTGGGGCGCAGGACCTCCTCTCGCCAGGCGAGCACGCCCCCACCAGCAAGTGAGACCACCCACAGCACCCACCCCATTAGATCCGGCATCGCAAACAACTGGCCCAATCGAGGAACTGGGACACCGTCGATGAAAAGTGGCGGGTGTAGGCCAGACACAACCAGCAGCAGCGCCGGCAGTCCCAGCCCGGCACCACGCACCACCGACCGCCAGCGATGATCGGGCAAGCGCGGAGAGGACGCTGTCAGCAGCCAACGCACGAGTGAAGGGATCAGGAACAGATTCCCGAGGGAAAATGCGCCAACCCACCCCCAGCGCCCCCCTCTCGTGAGCCCGCCAATCAGATGCGCCTGTGCCACAAACCCCAACGTGAGAGGAGCCCCCAGCAGTGCCAACGCACCGACCAGCGAGGGGATGCTCCACCATGGCGCATCGCGGCGCAGACCATCGCCGAGGGATATCGCTCCTACACCCAGCACCCAGGCCACGCTGCCAGCGGCAATGACACCCGCGGCACTTTCCCCTGCCAGTCCAGCGGCCCACAGCAACGCCCCGCTCGCCCCCATCCCAATCCACGACAAAATGCGGCGCGGGGACTCGCAACACCAGGCCAAAAAGCCACCTACGGCCAGATTGACCGCTGCCAGGACCGGCATCCACGTACCACCGGGAATAGAGCCACCGTTCGCCAGCGCAAGCCGGAGCCACAGCCCCCATCCCACGATCGGACCCAGCCAGAGCGGGACAGCAAGCGACGGGGCTGCACCAAGATCATCCGGTGCGGCGAGATGAAACGGGTACGCCCACAGCCGCAGAATGCCGGCCGCTGCCCACAACGTCACCTGCGCACCGCCGAGAGTAGTCAACGACCACAATTCGCTGCCCACGCCTTCGCCGGACAACAACGCCCCACTCCAGAGGAACAACGTCGCCAGGCCACCAAAGATCAGGCAGCGAACAGCCGTCCGCGCCGAGCCCCCGGCTGCCATGTGCCCCACGGCCTGTAACAAGTCATAGATGGCCCAACTGATGAGCGTGGTGAGAAGATTGGCCGACCACAAGGCTACAAGACCGGCGGCAAGCAACGCCTGCAGCATGGCCACAAGCCGAGGGTGAGGATCGCCCAAGCGCCCCAGTTCTACGAGGATCGTGCTGCAGGTCACCAGCGCCAGTGCCAAAGCCAAGGGCTGCACAGTGGCATCGATCTGCAGCGCCAGCGCCGCACCGAACAGCAGGGAAGGCTGCCACAGGGACGGAATAACCACCACCGATTCCATCCATCCGAACGTCAGGAGTAACACAACGGTGAAGCCAACCGCTATCAGGGCGATGTAATGGGCATAGGAGCGGGCACGCGACAGGCGGGATAATGCAAGCGTCACACCTGCACCCAGCAGTGGCAGGATGATCGTAAGAACAGGGAGCAATGGCATAGGACATCGACGCGCTGGCACATTCCCAGCACGCCTTGATATTCTAACACACAAGGGAAGAGGCCGCAAACATAGAAAAACCTGGCCTCACACAGAGCGAGGCCCCAGGCACGTACCCGGGTCCTCGCTCTGTAGTCTGATGAGAATAGCCGCCAGCCTTCGGCCTGCGGTCGGCAAGCCACTACTTTTTCAGAAAATCGCGCAACCTGCGGGCGTGAGTGGGATGACGGAGCCGGCTGAGCGCCTGGGCTTCGATCTGACGCACCCGTTCCCGGGTCACCCCCAGCTTCTTGCCCACCTCCTCCAGCGTATACGTCTCGCCATCGACCAACCCATACCGCAGTTGCAGGATGCGCACCTCACGCGGCGGGAGATCCTGCAGAATGTACTGGAGCAGCTCCCGCAGCATCGATGAGGTCACCTCCTCGTCCGGCGCGGCGCTGTCTTCGTCTTCGATAAAGTCGCCCAGCTCGCTATCCCCTTCGTCGTCGGTGGGCATCTCCAGCGAGAGAGGTCGGCGTGCTACTCTCAGCATTTCCTCCGCCTTGCGCGTGGGAATCTCCAGCGCGGTAGCCAGTTCCTCAGACATGGGTTCGCGCCCCAGCGCCTGCGTCAGCCGGTGGGCGGTTCTCAGCAGTTTGTTGATCTGGTCCCCCATGTGGACCGGCACGCGGATCGTGCGGCTCTGGTCGGCGATCGCACGCGTGACTGCCTGCCGGATCCACCAGGTCGCGTAGGTCGAGAACTTGTGCCCCAGCCGGTAGTTGAACTTGTTGGCCGCGCGGATCAGCCCAATGTTGCCCTCCTGGATCAAGTCGAGGAAGGGCACACCCCGGCCGATGTACTTTTTGGCCACGCTGATCACCAGCCGGGAGTTGGCACGAATGAGATGCTCACGGGCAGACAGACCGTCCAACATCACTTCCCTCAGTTCGACCCGCTCTTCAGGGTTCAGTCCATCCTTGTCCAACGTCTCCTGGGCAATTTTGCCGGCCTCCATGCGCTTCGCCAGCATCACTTCCTCTTCAGCCGTGAGCAGCGGCACCCGTCCGATCTCCTTGAGATACAGACCGATCGTGTCGTCTATTCTGACGGTGTCGAAGTACGCTTTCTGATCGGCTGAGGTAACAGCCTGATTCGGCACCTCGCGCTCCCCTTCCTTGTCCTCTCCCGGCATACCGATCTCGATGCCGGCTTCCATCAACGTGGCCAGAATCTCCTCCAGTGCCTCCAGGTTCTCTTCGGCCTGGGGAAACGCGGCCAAGATGTCCTCGTACGTGACAAAGCCTTGCTCAGACGCCTTGGTCAGCAGGTGTTCTTCACCACTGACCTCTTCTTCGTTTTCTACCAGCTCGCTCTTCTGAAATAACTTCATCTTTCACTCATTAGCTTGGGAACACAGTGCTTGACGTCCACGGGTCGGGCAGTGTGCCCCCGATTCCGATCGGGCAGCGAAACGAACGTTTCCACCAAACGTTACTATACCACATTTACATGGCACTTGTCAACCCCCAAAATCGCCTATCCCGGACATGATCAATGTCACATTGCATCCGAGTCCTGCGCAAATTGACATCTTTCTGCCTGTAGGCTATACTTGTTCACACCATAGGTTGTACGATTCATGTCAGCGCACCACTATTACGGCTGATCTTGACTTGGCCATCCTATAGGCCAGAATGCCCGGGATGATGCTCAAAAAGTGACTAGGAGGAAACCCCATGACCATCAAACTCACCTGGTATGGACACGCTGCCTTCGCCCTGGACATTGGGGACGCACGAATGCTGGTGGACCCATTCCTAAGCGGCAACTCCTTCGCCCCTATCCAGGCCGATGCAGCCGAGGCAGACTACATCATGGTCACGCATGGCCACGGCGATCACATTGGCGACACGGTAGCGATCGCTAAACGCACCGCTGCCCTGGTGATCGCCAACTTTGAAATCTGCAACTGGCTCCAGGCCCAAGGCGTGTCCCGTGTCCACCCCCAGCACATCGGCGGTGGGTTTCATCACCCATTCGGGTACCTGAAGTTGACCATCGCCCATCACGGCTCTGCCCTGCCTGATGGCTCCTACGGTGGCAATCCATGCGGGCTGCTTCTGAGTGCTGAGAACAAGAGGATCTATCTGGCAGGAGATACTGGGATCTTTTACAGCATGCGCCTCATCGGTGAGGAGGGAATTGACCTGGCAGTCCTTCCCATCGGAGACAATTTCACGATGGGGCCGGACGACGCGCTGCGGGCCGTCAAGCTGATCGGGCCCCGGGCCGTCATCCCCATTCACTACAACACATTTGACGTCATCGCGCAGGACCCCCACGCATGGGCCGAGCGGGTGCGGGCAGAGACGTCCGCCGAACCGGTCGTGCTCAAGCCGGGCGGGAGCTACACGTTGTAGGACTCAAGGTGACAAGGAACAGATTGACGAGGCCACTCAGTCCCACGAGATCATTATCTGCCTATGCACGTGTCCACTGTCTACCATATCAGGATCAAAAAATGGACAATCGTATCATCACTCGAATAGTCGAGATTCTGGAGATCGAGCCCGACTTTTTCGTGCCAGTCAAGAAACTGCGGCTCATGCTCCAGGGAGAGGGGCTCGCGCTGGACATCGAACTGAAGGACTTGCACCGCACGCTCGCCGACGACGCGCGCTTCGAGCTTGCGCCCGGCGTGGACCATAAGGAGGGCCTGGAGGACGACCCGGAATCCGCAGAGGAGATGGAGCGAGAGATGGAGGCGTTGGGTTTCTACAGCGGCCCGCGGGTCAAATTGGCCTCTCGCGAGATGACTGCCGAGGATGTCTTCGCTGCCATGGCCCGTAGCCTGACGCGGATGAATGAGGCGCTCCAGGGTGCGTGGGAGGCACGGCCCGAGGGTGACCAGGAGATCGAAGACCAGCTCCTCGACATCCTCGCCGCTGGTCAGAACTTGGATCGGGAAATCCAGGGACTCATCGAGCAGCAGCAGGAACAATCGGTGCAGGAGGGCAAACAGTGAAGAGAACACTGCGCTGGTACGACTATGTCACCGTCAACATCTACTGGCTGGGTCTGACGACGATCTCGCAGAGCAACGGGCTCATCATCCCCCTGCTGGTACAAAAGTTCGTTGGCCCAGAGCAGCAAGGCGCTGCCTTCGGCAGCCTGCGTCTGTACACCCTAATGGTAGCCCTGTTGGTCCAGGCCCTGATGGGCATGCTCTCGGACCGCAGCACCCTGCGGTGGGGCCGGCGGCGACCGTTCATCCTCGTGGGTACATTGCTAAACATGGCGTGCATGATCGCGATTGGAGCCTCCCCTGGCTACTGGCTCCTGTTTGGGGCAGTCGTGCTCTCGCAGATTGCCTCCAACATTGCCCATGGCGCCCAGCAAGGGCTGATTCCTGACCTGGTACCGGAAGACCGCCGCGGCCGGTTCTCAGGCGTAAAGTCCATCATGGAGCTTTTGCCCGTCATCATCGTCGCCTTCACCGTCGGCAAGCTGGTCGCAGCAGGGCAGATGTGGGGCGGCATCCTGGTGGCAGTCGGTATCCTGTTCTTGAGCATGGCGATCACTATGTTTGTCCACGAGGAACCACTGCGTGCCTCTCCCGGCGAACTCGACTGGAAATCGCTCGGCCGCCTCGTGGCAATGACGCTCGTCTTCATGGTCCTCATTCTCGGCCTGGGAGAGATTGTCAAGCAAGCAAGCAAACTCCTGGGCACCGTAACTTTGGTGCCCACGCTCTTGATCGTGATGGGGGGCATGGGCCTGCTGGCCATGTCCACTGCCGTCGTCGTCGGTGTGTGGTTCAGCGTTCGGATCAGCATCGGGGGCAAGGAGGCCCGTCGGCATCCCTCCTTTACATGGTGGGTGACCAACCGACTGGCCTTCCTCGTAGGAGCCACGAACCTGTCTGGCTTCGCGGTTTACTTCCTCCAGGCCCGGCTGGGCCTGAAGGGGGAGGCCGCCGCAGGGCCAGCCTCCCAGTTGATGATGGTAGTGGGCATCCTGATCCTGCTGTGTGCACTACCAAGTGGATGGCTCGCCGATCGGATTGGACGCAAGCGCCTGGTGGCATTCAGTGGTCTTGGAGCAGCACTGGGCACACTGGTGCTCGTCCTGGCGCCCAATATGACCACGATCTACGTCGGCGGTTGCATCATCGGCGCTGCCACAGGAATGTTCTTCACAACCAACTGGGCACTTGGGACAGATGTCGTGCCCCAAGAGGAGGCCGGACGCTATTTAGGTATCTCCAACCTGGCTGGAGCAGGCGCGGGGGCGGTGGGATCCTACATTGGAGGGCCTATAGCCGATTACTTTACCGTTCGAGTTGCCCAGACACCGGGCCTGGGCTATTTGCTCGTATTTGCCATCTATGCAGCGCTGTTTCTGCTCTCCACCATTGTCTTGCTTTGGGTACAGGAGACATGGCAAAACCAATCGCCCCCGACTGTCTCGTCCTAGCTTTTGGTTGATGGAGACAACTGGTAGACATTTACCTTTTTATAGTATTGGTTATTGTAGTAGTAGTAGTAGGGCACTGGAAAGTGGGGAATACACGCACCTGGGAGTGGAATTGTCCCAGATGTGGGGGGGTGGGCCTGGCGGGACTGCAATTACAGGGGGGCAGGCGGGGCACGTAATCCACCCAGGTTGTGGATAACGCGGGAGACCCGCGTGTGTTCGGGGAAGCGGGCGGAGAAACAGCCGCCCGCTTCTTGCTTTGTGGAGTCGACGATGTCTTCTGTAGGCACGGGTTATCCCCAAATTGCCCGTGTTATCCACAGAAAACGACGAGTTATCCACAGGTGCGAGGTGCGGGGAATCGATTTCGGGTGTGGCATCCCCCCATATTTGGGGGATACGAGGGTCCAAGAACCAGGGGTGGGCGGTGTGGATATTGGCTCAGGGGCTGTGGAAGCCGGAGGCACAGATCACTTGCCGTTACCGTAGAGCTGCTGCCGCAGGGTGATGACCTCGCGCCGGAGGTTCGCATCTTCCTCGATCAGGTCGGTGATGCGTTCCCAGCCGTACAGGACCGTGGTGTGATCTCGCCCCCCGAGCGAGGCTCCGATCTGGGGCAGCGATGCCCCGGTCTCTTCGCGTATGAGGTACATCGCGATCTGGCGCGGACGCGCGACGGCCCGACTGCGACTGCGACCCTGGAGCGCGGTGACCTCGACGCCAAAGTGGTGGGCCACCGTCTCGATGATCTGCTCTGTGGTCAACTTGCTGTGCTGGGGAAGCAGATTGCTCAGCGCTGTCTCGGCAACCTCCGGTGTAGGCGGTTGGTTCGTGAGTCTGGACAGCGCCACCACGCGGTTGAGCGCGCCCTCGAGTTCACGGATGTTGCTCTGTATTCGGCTGGCGATGAGGACGAGGATCTCATCGGGCACCCCCGCGCCGCAGGTGGCGGACTTGGAGCGCAGGATGGCGATGCGCGTCTCCAGATCGGGCGGCTGAATGTCGGCGATCAACCCCCACTCGAAGCGCGAACACAGTCGCTCCTCCAGCGTGCTCATCGCCTTCGGTGTCCGGTCTGACGAGATGACGATTTGCTTGCCCGTGCCGTGGAGCGCGTTGAAGGTGTGGAAAAACTCCTCCTGGGTGCTTTCCTTGCCTGCGATGAACTGGATGTCGTCCACGAGGAGGATGTCGGCGGTGCGATACTTTTCGCGGAAGGTATCGGTGGTGTGGGAGCGAATGGCCTCAATAAGGTCGTTGGTGAACGTTTCGGATGAGATGTAGAGGACGCGCTGCCCCTGCGCCTGGCAGATGTGCCCGATGGCGTGCAGGAGGTGCGTCTTGCCCAGACCCACACCACCATAGACGAAAAGGGGGTTGTACGCATTGGCGGGGCTTTCGGCTACGGCCATAGAGGCCGCGTGGGCCAACCGATTGCCTGGCCCCACCACGAAGCTGTCGAAGGTGTAGTGCGGGTTCAGGTTCGCGGGTGAGGCAAGGGGCGTCCGCTCTGTGGCCTGCGTGGGTGAATTGAGCAGGGGAACCTCGTCTTGCTGCTGGGCCTGCTCGCTCCACACGACGAACTTGACAGCGACGGTCCGCCCGGTCAGCCGGGCAAGCGTGCGCTTGATCGTGGCGAGCAACCGATGCTCCAGCCAATCCTTGGCATACCCGTTCTTGACGCCAATGACAAAGGTGCCATCCTCCTCTTTCAGCAACCTGGAATCGCGCAGCCAGGTATCGAAGGTGGCCTGGGTCATCTGAAGTTGAAGTTCGCCAAGGGCGGCCGACCAGACGTGAACAGATTTCATGTGATGTGTGAACAAGGACTGATTGGCGGCGAGAGACGACGCGGGGTCGAAAGGATGCATTGTGCACTCTGTGGGACCAATGGCCCTTTTTGTGTCGCCAGCCGAAGCGGCTGATTGTGGAGAGCCCTCCCTCGCAGTGGACAGCTATTTCTCGCTTGTCGAAGAACCGGCCCCATTGTACCAAATGACCGGGACCCTGGCAACTGGTTTTATGAGCAGCGAGCTTAAAAGGTCCCGTGTTTTAAGGATACTTATGGAGAGTGTACGGCCCGGCGGCGAGGTGCACGTTTGCCCCTAATGCTTCGGTGAGCGGGGTAGGACCCCCCAAAATATGGGGCGGACACGTGGCACAAGCCTCGTGGGTGGCAGCCTGCTGCTTCAAGAGCCACGTCCCATACAACACCGATTTGGCACTGTCTGGCAAATTGGCTTGGGCGCTTCAAGATGCTATCTAGAATGCTATCCATAACAGCAGGCCGACAAGGGATCCCACCGCCCATCCACCGACGATGTCTGACGCAAAATGAACCCGCAGCGTGACCCGGGCCAGCCCGACCAGTCCGGCCCACGTCGCGAACAGCACGAGTGCCCATAGAGGGAGAAGGGGGGCCAGCAGCACGATCAGGCAGGCGGAACGTCCGGCGTGACCAGAAGGGAAGGCGTGGCGGTCAAGCCGCGTGTAGAAGCCTCGTCCTTCTCCCGGTGGACGCTGGCGACGGAAAAGCCACTTGAGGACGGTGATCGCTGCACCGGCGACCAGCGTCCCGACCAGCACGCGCACTCCGAAATCCCGCCAGGCCGCGTTTCCCCAGAGAAGCGCCACGGCCGCGCCGAGCAGCCAGAGCGGGCTGTCGCCGCTGTGAGCAACGACGAGCGCTAACAGGCGCAGGAAGCGCGCCCCACCGGGGATGGCGAGGCGCGCCGATGCTTGCTGGTCAAGCGTAATGAGCCGCTGCAAAACGCCTGCCCTTACATGGCCTGGGTCGTGTGGGCTTCCAGTTCCGCACGAGCGATATCCAACTGGAATGGCTTGTCCACGTCCATGCCCACCTCGGCATGGGGGAAGGGGATGGCTCGCCCACGCAAGTTGAGCACTTTGCCGGCGCGTCGTTCGGCGTCGGCCAGGGACAGGCGGCGGATGGCGAGTTTGAAGAAGGGCCACAGACCGAACATGCTGGCCTGCCGTAGCGGGTTCTTGCGTGCCCCGGCCAGGTTTTGCCACAGCCCCCGGTGGCTGAGGGCCAGGCTGGGACGGATGAGTACGAGGTCACCGCCGGCAAAGTCCCCCTCGCGCAGATGGACGTAACTGCGGTGCGACCCGGGGAAGCGCCTTTCCATCACCGAGCGCTCGACGATGCTATAGTACAGGTCGTGGTCGGTGCGAAAGCATTCTTCGATGAAGGTGTCCACGATAGGGGGTGTGATCGTGGGCACGTCCGAACTGCTGAGGAGTATCGCGTCCAGGTCGGGATAACAGGCCTGTGCGTGCATGATGCCGGCCTCTGCGTTGGCGAGCAGTCCCCCCTCGTCGGACACGTACTCGACCGGCACGGGGAACTGCACTTTGGCGGCGGGATCGAGTGCGACGATGACGACGTGCTGGATGTAGCGAGAGCCGGCCAGCGCCTCCACCACGTAGGCGATCATCGGTTTCCCGGCGATAGGGATGAGGGCCTTTGACCTGCCCTGCGTGTACTCAGCCAGCGGATCATCCTCGCGGGGACTCCAACCTGCGGTGACGACGGCCACGATCGACGGTTGACTGTCCATCCTTTCCTCCTACTACTCGCTCAGTCGTTGGATTGTGGGCTTGAGATCGAGCCGCTCCAGCATCTCCTGGAGTTCGTCGGTGGTGAGCGGTCGCCCCTTGCCGGCAACCGCCACCAGCGCGGCCTCCATCATGTTGGTGCCGAACGAACGGCCATCCAGCCGGGGGGTCGAGGTCACCAGGTAGCGTGCCCCCCGCTGGCGAAAGGCCTCCACGTCGGCGGGCGTCGTCGTGTTGGTGACGATGACCTTGCCGTCGAGCCGGTCGGGCATGTGGCGCTTGATGTACAGGCAGTCGCCGCTCACGACCGTGGCCCAGTTGTACCACTTGGCGAACTTGGGCACGATCTCTTCCTGTTTCTCGCCGGTCGGATAGACGAACGCCAGCGGCAGCCGGCCAGCAATGGGCATGAGAATGCGGGCCAGCATGCGCAGTCCGCGCAGCGAGCGGATCGGGATCGGGATGCCCAGCGCGAACCCCAGGTCACCAAAGATGATCTCGTAGCCCGCCTCGTCGAAGGAGACGGCGCTGCCGTAGCGGTCTACCCCAGACGTGATGAGCACGCGTTTGGGTTGGATCTCGTCGCCGATCTCTCGCTCGATGAACTGGGCGATGCCGCGCTCCAGTGTCAGCTTCAGCCCCCCCCCGTCGACGACGGGCGTCTGCCGGACGCCGGCGACCAGTTTCTGAGCGTCGTAGAGCGGGTAATAGCGATCGGCGACAGTCAGGCCCAGGTCGATCCCTCCCACGCCCAGGGCGTCGACCTCCCCATCCATCTCGTTGTACATTTGGGTGGCCTTCTCCTCGTCACCGTCGGTGCCGATGCGCTCGATGGTGACCTCCTCACCCAGCAGCGTGCAGGTGACTTTCTTATCGCGTGTACAACTCCCCAGGCTGATGCTTACGGCTCGTTTCACTGGGTGTTCCTCCTGGTCGATCGGGTATAATGACAGTCATACCATGATAACACATCCGCGTGGCAAGCGATGCGCTTACTCCGTGACCCAATCCGCCTCGGCCGCGCGGAGCACGAGCAATTCACCGGCCTCGGTGCCGACGAACAGTGTCTCCTCCCCGTCCCACGCACCCACGGCGGTAGCGCTGGGCCCACTGTCGGCCAGCGCCGGGTGCGAAAGCCTGGCCCAACTGGCACCCCCGTCGGTCGAGCGGTACAGTGCATCCCAGGTGAGCCAGTAGATGGCTGGCGGCTCGCCCAGCCCGGTGAACGCCGCCACGCCGTAATCGACCGGGCCAGCGCTGACCGTCTCCCAGGTCAGGCCACCGCCGGTGGAGCGCTGCAGGTCGCTGCCCCAACTGCGGTAGCGCACACCGCCGCCTGTCAGTGCGTGCCAGGCCGTGCCGGTGGCCTGGGTGTAGGTGTAGGGGACGGCGCCATCGGGGCCGATGAAAGGACCGGCCTCGGCGACCTCGGCCTGGCTCCATCGTCCGTCCGCGCCCAATCGCCAGATGGTGGACACCGGCCAGTTTGGCTGTTCCGGCCACGTGCCGGTGGCGAGCAAGATCACCTCGCCATCCTCGTCCGCGTGGATGTGGCTGACCCGCAGGTGGGCCAATCCCCGGCTGAAAGGTGTCCAGGTATTGCCCCCGTCGTCGGAGCGGTAGACCCCTTCTCCCCAGGATGCCTCCTCCGTCTCCACCTGCCAGGCGACCGGCACGACCGCTGCGTAGAGCGTACCACCGGGGGCGAAAGCCAGGTCGTTGGGTGCACCCGGCAGCCCGCCGGACAACTCCTCCCACGTCTGGCCTGCGTCGGTCGAGCGATATAGGCGGGAGGTGTAGCCCTCACGGTCGTAGGCGCGCACGAAGAGTGTGCCACCAGGCAGGGGGACGATGCCCTCGGGTGGGCCGGGCAAGCGAGCGACCGGCTGGGAGGGCGGCGTTTCGAATGTGCCGCCGGCCCTTTCCAGCACGAGCACCTGGTGGCCGGCCAGGAGGTAGGCCCGGCCGCTGCGGGCGTCCACGCCCCCGGGGATCAGACGTTCCTCGCCTGGATACAGCCAGCCGAGGATGTCGAGCGTCTCGTCTTCGAGGACGAGCAACCGTGAGCCGTTGGTCAGATAGAGGTGGCCGGCGGCAGGGTTGTATAGCGGCTCTCCGTACAGGCCGTCTCGCCAGGCCTGCGCTCGTTCCAATGTCAGGTCGACGTAAGCGGCCAGCGTGTAGACGACGCGGTAGCCGCCTGTCGTTCGGGCGACGAACGCCCACCCCGTGAGCGGATCGACGGTGGCGTGGCTGGTCGGGCCTGGCTTGCCCACCCACGTGCCGTAGGTGGTGACGTGGGTGAGCCCGCTGCGCGGGTCCACGACGACACTCGTCGGCGCTGTACAGCCGTTACATCCAGCGTGCCGGGCGGTGCGTCCTTGGATCACGGTCAGCGTGGCACCATCTCCACTGTAGATGTCTTCCTCGAGGACGTAGACCCGGGCGTCGGCCGGGCTGGCGGTGGGACGGCCGGGCTGCGGGATGAGGCCGCGCCGCTCCAGCGTCGCCAGGTCGTAGGCGGACACGCCGGCCGCGAACTTGTCTCCGGCGTAGAGCCAGCCGTTCGTCGGGTCCACGTCCACGTAGCCGCCTACGCCCGGCAGCAGCCCTACCTCGGCGTGGGTCTGGAGATCCCGCACGTGCACGTCACCGCCCGCGTCGCCGACGAAGAGCCTGCCGAAGGCGGGCGCGATCGCAGCCGAGACCGGCACGCGGGAGAGCGCCATCCGCCACACGGGCTCCAGCGTGATCGCGTCCAGCGCGAGCAGAAAATCCCCGCTGGCGAAGTAAATCCGCCCGCGCGAGGTGTCCTGTGCCCATGGAGCGCCAGGGGGCACCTGCACGTCGGCCACACCCGCACCCGTCGCCGCGTCGAAGCTCGCGACCCAGGTGCCGCTGTCAAAGTCCATGTAGACGACGTAGATGCGTCCGGTGGTCGGGTCCAGGTGCAGTTTCTCCCAGGGGCTGACCACGGTAAAGCCGGCTGGGTCCCCTGGCGGAATGCTGAATATCGTGCCCAACGGCTGGCCGCTGGCTGCGTTTAAGCCCACGATCCGGCTTTCGGGGGCGGTGCCGTAGACCCGCCCGCTGCGCGGGTCGGCCGTCAGCCGCCACACTTGCTCATCGAGCTGGTTGACCGGCTCCAGCGACGTCGCGTCGAGGACGTCCACCAGGTAGCGAGCGGAAGTGGTTCCGGCCTCCGGTTGGCGACGGGGGACAAAGATGCGGTTGGCCCGCCCGTCGAAGGCCAGGCTCGCGCCAGGCTCGCCGGGGCCGATCTCTCGCTCGGCCAGCAGGTCACCGCCGGTACCCGCGTAGACCCGCGCGGTCGTCGTCTCCTGCCCCCCAATGACGGCAAATCGGCCGTCGGCGGCCAGATCGAAGGCGCGGGCGTCGGGGATGATCTGCGCCGTGCCCCCTCGCAGCGGGATGAGGTACAACGTGCCGGCCCTGCCCGTCGTCGTGTCGCCGGGCAGGCCGACGTAGACCCATCCGTCCCGCGTCACCACCTGCGTCTCGGCCTGGTAGTCCAGATCCTCGCCGACGAATTCCTGCGCCACGACCTGCCCGGTGCCGGCGTCGGCCACGACCAGCGCGCCACGATCCCGTCCGACGGCGTAGAGCGTCCCGCCATCCCACCGCAGGAAGCGCGGCTCGAACGGGAGGGTGCTGGTCTCCAGCACCTGGTCGGTCGTGGGGTCGATGACCGAGAGACATGGCACGCCTGGCGCTTCGTCAGGCAGTTGTTCAGCGCGCATGCCTGCGGTGTACAAGTGGCCTGTCTCCTGGTCGATGGCCAGCGCGCTGCCCGCACACACGTTCGGCTCCTCGCCCAACGCGAACGTGGCGACGACGCGCGGCAGTGGACCGGGCGGTGACGTGGGTATGGGTGTGGATGGGGGTGGGGGTGTGAGCGTAGGAGCAGATGTGGGCCTTGCTGTGGCGGTGGGCTGGACGCTGGGTGCGGCGGTGGCCGTCGTGATGAGGGCCTCCGGGCTTGTCCTGGGGGCAACCGAAGGGGTGGGAGCCGCCCGCCCGCAGGCCGCGAGCAGCACACAAACCGCCATCACCATCGCCAGCCTGTTCATCGCGGCGTTATTTTACCACAATGAGTGTCAGGATGCCAAGATGAAAGACCCGGCGTGCGGACGGAATCCTTCCCCCTGTGAATCTCGCCGCTTACGGCAGCCGCAGGCTTTCTGCCACTGCATCGAACACGCGGCCATCGCCCTGCCCGCGCAGGATGAAACCCTGTGTCCCGTCCAGCACCACCATCACGTGGTTGACGGTGCCAAACTCTCCCATCGTCTCCAGCCGTGCCGCCGGTCGGCCATCTACGGTTCGCTCCCGCCGATCGAAGGCTGTCAATGTACCTTCCTCGTCTGGGATTGGGCCCTGGCCGGGACCGGGCGAGGCCAGCACCTGGTCCAGCAGCGTCTCCAGGTCGCCCGCCGGTACTTTCACCACCTGAATGGCGATGAGGGCCTGGCCGCTGAAAGCACCCAGGTCGGGTGGTGCGGCATCGGGTGGGTAGGAGGTGAGGGTAAGCATCTCCTGCCATCCGAGCAGGCCCTGCCAGCCCTTACCCACGTGCCAACTGCTCGGGTAGCGCAACGTGTAGCCGTATGTCGGGTGGACGTAGGTTTCCGTCAGCGATGGCACCGCCGCCCTGGCGGTCTCAGGTTGGCGGTGGGCCAGCAGGTCGTCCCAGTCCGACTGGCCGTAGTAGCCCACGGCCCCGGGAGCGGGCTGGCGCGAGCCCTCGACCATCCATGCCTGGCCCGTGGCCGGATCGGCGGCCATGAGCGCCATGGTGTCCTCCTCGCGCTCGACGTAGTACAGGATCGCGCCGTCGTCGCTCCAGGTAGGGGCATCCTGGAAGACGTCGGTGTCGTTCAGTCGCCAGTGTTGGCCGGTCGCCGGGTTCAGCAGGTAGACCCGCCGCCCGGCGATGGCGGGGTTCTCGAAGACCATCCAGTCGGCCATGCCTGGGCCGGTTTCTGCCGCTGGCACCGCAGCGTAGGCGATCAGGTCCCCCTGGGGCGACCAGGCCACGATGCCGGGGACTTGCTCCGTCATGCTGACCACCGTCGTGACCTGGCCGGAGGTCACGTCGAACAGGTTGAGCCACTTGTTCACCTGGGCGGACCGGTATCCGCCGGCGGTAAAGGCCAGCGCGGAGCCATCAGTCGCCCAGCTTTGGTATCTTGGATTGAGCAAGGCCGCGTTGGCGAGGAGGGCGACCTGGCCGGTCTCGACATCCAGCGCCCGCAGCGGCAGCCCGTCGGCCAGGATGGAGGCGCTCAGTGGGCCCAGCCAGAAGAGCACGTGGCGGCAGTCCGGCGACCACTGGTCCAGCACGATCTGCGAAGGGACGATGGTGCCGTGCGCTCGCTCTTCTAGCTCAGGTGGAGGGCGGAAGGATAGGAGTGGTTCCCCGACCCGATCTCCTTCTACGCGAAGGTGCCAGATCTCTGCGGCGCCGCTGACATTGAGCTTCTCACCGGATTCGGACCGCAGCCAGTTGGTCCGCACCACGAGCAGGTGTTGCCCGTCGGGCGACCAGTTGACGGCGCCTACGGTGCTGCCCTCGGGGAAAACGGGCAGGGTCGCGCCATCTGCGCTTTGTAAGTCGAGGCTGCCGGCGGTCTCATCGACTATCGCCGTCCAATAGCCATCGGGCGCTGGAATGCGGCGTATCCGATCAGACTCACTTTGCACCGTCTCGGCCGCCGGCGTGGGCGTTCTGGCCGGGGGTCGCGTGGCGGTCGGAGCCGGTGTGTCACCTGGCGACGCCGTGGATACCGGCGGTGTCCACCGGGTAGGCGTTGGAGCCAGCGTCTCAGTGGGCAACGGGGATGTCGGCGAGGCGCACGCGGCCAGCAACCACGCCGCTGCGACGAGCCCGGCCAGCGAGAAGCGAGAACGCCTGCCTTTTCTCTCCATCGTTCACCTCCATTTCATCAGCCTCGCCTCCACCACCTGTCTGTGCTACCGGCGTTGCCAGGTGAGACGCACCGACGCGACGCCGGTGCGCTCAAAGTACTCCAGCCGCACGGTGTGCGTGCCCTCGCTCAGGTTGACTGTCGCGCTGCGATAGCCGCGCATCGGCCGCCAACTGTCGATCACGGGCCGGTTGTCCACGTACAGCCGCACGCCGTCGTCCGAATACGTGGTGAACGTGTAGCGCCCGCCGCCGAACTCGACCGCGCGCGTCCAGACGGTGGAAAAGTTGTCGGTGGGCACAGTCGGGTCGGGCGAGCCCCAGCCCCAGTTAAAGTCGAGCGCCGCGTCCTGGCGTGTGAGCGCCGGCGCGCCGGAAAGATCGCGGTTGGCGTAGTACGCTGCATCCCACGGCCCGCCCGCGCCCTGGTCGCCGGGCGCGACGGGGCCGGGTGTGGGGGCCGGTGTGGGTGCTGCGCCGACCCGTTGCCAGGTCACGCGTGCCATCGCCGCCTGCGTGCGCTCAAAGTACTCGACGCGCACGGTGTGGTTCCCCGCCGGGAGCGTGGCGTAGCCGGTGCGCGTCCCGCGCATCGGCCGCCAGGCGTTAATCACCAGCCGGTCGTCCACGTACAGCCGCACGCCATCGTCGGTCGTCGTGCTGAGTCGGTAGCGACCATCCTCGAAGGGAAACGTGCCGCTCCAGCGCACGGAGAAGTCGTCGCGGTTCATCCCCGGTGCGGAGGCCTCCCAACCCCAGTTGAAGTCAAGGACGGCGTCGCTGCGCACCAGCGCCGGGCCACCGGATAGGTCGCGGTTGTTAAAGTACTCCCCCTGCCAGGGGCCGGGCAGGCTGGGGGCAGGCGTGGGCACCGGGCGGGGTGTGGCGGGAGGCGCGGGCGTGCCGCTCTGCTCCCACCAGAAGCGGATGCGCGCCCCACCGGCGCGCTCAAAGTACTCCACCTTGAGCGCGTGCGGGCCCTCCAGGTAGGTTGGGTCCAGATAGTGCCACTCGTAGTCCATCGGCCGCCAAAAGTCCATCACCAGTGCCCCGTCGAGCCAGACGCGCACGCCGTCGTCGGATTGGACGTTAAAGCGGTAGTAGCCGGGGCTAAAGTCCACCTGCCGCTTCCACACGACGGAGAAATTGTCGGTTGGCATCCAGTCGGCGGGCGCACCCTCGCCCCAGTCGAAGTTGATGCCGGCCGATCCTTGGTCAGCGGTGTCGTCGCGGATCAGCGCCGGGCCGCCGCGCAGTTCGGCGTTGTCATAGTACCGGCCCTCCCAGCCGCTGAAGACGCCCAGCCGGTTCCACCACACGTGGGCGCTGGCCTCGCCGCCGTGCTCATAGTATTCGGCGGCGACCGTGTGCAGCCCGCTGCCGAGTGTCACGTCGCCCCAGGAGGTGTTGGGCAGCTTCTGGTCGCGCCACGCGTCCACGACGCGGTTGCCGTCCACGGTGACGCGCACGCCGTCGTCACAACTGGCGTAAAAACGATATGTGCCGGGCGTGAATCCCAGGCTGTGTGTCCAGCGCACAGAGAAGTTGTCGGCGGAGACGGTGGGATCTGGGCTGCCGTATCCCCAGTCGAAGTCGATGGCCGCGTCGTAGCGCACCAGGATGGGCGATCCAGACAAATCGCGGTTGTCAAAGTACTCGGCCCGCCACGCGGCCCCCCCGCTGACCCGCTCCCAGGCCACCTCGATCGCCGCGCCGCCGCCGTGCTCGTAGTATTCGACGCGCACGCGGTGTGTGCCGCGGGAGATGGGGTGCTCCACGAACGACCAGGTCGCCTGGCGGTCGCGCCAGTCGTCCACGACGAGCCTGTCCCCGACCCAGATGCGGATGCCGTCGTCGGAGCGGTAGGAGAAGCGGTACGTGCCCGTCTCGAACCACTCGTCGCGGGTCCAGCGGGCGGAAAAGTTGTCGGCCGGGATTTCCTTCCCAGGGCTGCCGGTGCCCCAATCGAAGTGCAGCGCGTCGTCGTAGCGGGTGAGCGCCGGCGCTCCGGCCAGGTCCCGGTTGGTAAAGTACTCGGCGTACCACGCGCCCCCCGCGGCGACCGGTGTCGCCAGCACGCCCAGGCCCAGTCCGGCCAACGCGATGGTGACGGCGGTGACGAGATGCCATATCTGGTCTCTCATTTTACCCACCTCCACCTGAATTGCATCTGCCTTATTGCCGAATCGGCAGACGAAAGCAGACACTTGCTCATCTTTCTCAGGGAGCGTCTTTACTATACAGACGTCCGGCCGCGCGCAGAGGTTCCACGTTCCGGCGGCCGGTTGTGGGAACGACGTCCATCCTACCTCTCCCTCCTCTACGGCCATCCCTCCGGCCAGCGCGTTCAGGCAGAAGAAGCCGTCCTCCCCGCCGTATCGCTCCCCACAGTTTTGCATTCGGCCATTCGAGGTTACTGGTATGCGCCGGTGTAGATCAGTCGCCGGTTTCCTGCTCGAGCCGGGTCTGCGACCCGGCGGCCGTTATGCGGGATCGCCCTCCATCGCTGCAGCCACCGCCTGCAAGCGCCGTCCGCCCGTCTGCCGCGTAACCGGGTGGCGGGTCCTCGTCCGGCAAATCCAGGATCAGCAGCGTCTCAGGCCAGCGGCCATCTGCGATAGCGCCGATGCCTGCTCTTCCAGCGGAGCTGTGGGCGTGACGGCGTTTTCCAGATAGGCCACCACGTCCGCGGAGAAGGCGTCTGCCAGTCGCTCCGTCTGCTCACTGGTGGGGTATAGGTCGCGGTGGGCGGCGAGCCAGTCATCGGTGCGCGGAAACGCGCTCGTGGGCGCCTGCGCTGGGGGTGGCGTTGCCGTCGGCTGCGGCGATGCAGGCGGAGGAGGTTTGGCGGATGCGGACATCGTCCATGTGGCGACGACCGTCCCCATGGCGTTCAGCGCTTCAATCTGTTCGACGATCACCTCATCGGCGCGTACGACCAGGTAGCTCTCGTTCACCAAAGCGACGGTCTCAGTCAGCCCATCGCTCCAGGTGACGCGCACCTCGACGGCGGCGGGATCGGTGACCAGCCCATAGGTCTCGCTCCGCAAGCCAACGCCCTCGCAAAGACTGCCCTGTGATCCCGCCCGCGCGAGTGGCGTCAGGAGACCAAACAGCCTGGTGCGGGAGGGGGTGGATGGTGCCGTCAGGGGCCTGCAACGGGCGCTGCTTCTCCCAGCCAATGAGGCGCGAAAGAAACTGCCCTAGTCCCAGTAGACTTGGCTTCGAATCTCCACCACCCGCCCCTCACTGTCAAGCACGATGTCTCGCATCAGGTAGTTCGAGCCTGACGGTGACATGGAATAGCTTAGCACTTCCCTGTCTAGACCAGGATCATAAACGCGTAGAGGCTGACCAAGAAGACTCAGGATTTCCTCCTTGGAGTCGCCAATCTGCACAATCCTGAACGCCTCTTCTGAGTATCCTGGTGCATACTCTGTGTCAAAGGTGAAGAAGAATATGAAAACCAGAAATGCCAGCGTGACCAAGACGGAGCCGATAACAGACGAAAAACCGAGGATTTTTCTCCACGTAGCGATCCTTGACCGCGTTTTCTTACGAGCGAACAAGAGCCACACGAGACAGGTGACAGAGATGGGAGCCAAGACGGTTAGGTTAAAAACGGCGACAGGTGTCCCGCCCGAAAGGCCGGAAAGCCTTGCGATGAGCATTGTTCCCATTCCGCCGACAAATAGACCAGCGACTGTTGTCATCGCGTTAAGCATATCACACAACCCCAATTTGCACTGGGCGCATTCCTGACGCCCAGCAGGCAAATGAGCTACGGACCAAGGTTGACTAACCTTCGTTCTCCATTCGAGTTCCAGCCTCCCCCATCAGGGTGTCTCTTCGAGCGGCTGCACGCCGGTGGCGGTCGCCAGCAGGTCCTCCAGCGAGAGCGCCTCCACCGGCGCACGCAGCTCGAAGCCCACATCGCCCACCTTCCATTCCAGCACCCACCAGCCGAAGCGCTGGACGACGTACCCCGTGGTCCGGCCCATGGACACGAGGCGGGCCTCCGGCGCGTAGCGCGCCTGGCTCCAGCCGGCACTCTCGTACCGTGCTGTCGTAACCATCTGCGTCAACTCCAGCCAGTCGCCACCCGGCAGGCGATAGAGTTGGTACACGTCCGTCCACCGGCGGTCTCGATCGGCCGTCGTTTCCACCTGAACGCTGTCCAGCGTCGTGTCGTCCGGGAGTGCCCCAGGCCGAAACAGGGGAAAGTCAAGCGTGGCCCCGGCCGCCTCCAACGAGGCGAAGGTCTGGCGCGCAGGGGGCTCCCACATGCCGAACATCCGGCAGGCGTCCCCTGTGCGGGGCACCGTCTGGGTGATGGCGGCGGTGACGTAGCCCGGAGCGGCGACCCAGGCCCGCATGCAAATCTGGCTCTCGTCCTGGCGCATGTGGGCATCCCATGCTCTCGCCCACGTGCCGTCAGCGCTATCCCGTAAGGGACCGGCTGAGGCGGCGTTGGGTGAAGTGACCTCCTGGAAGCCCCACAGCGGGCCGGAAGGAATCTGGCTGGTTCCATTGGTCACCCGCAGTCGCCAGCCGTCCCGGTCGGCCTCCAACTCGGCGATCAGCCACAGCGTAGGGTCTGCAGGGTTGGGCGGCGTGACCTGCAATGGGACCGGCCCCGTCTCCAGGTGCAGCCACAGGTTATCCGGTCCTTCCAAGTGGTCAGGGTGGGGGCGGCTGAAGTGGGCCTCGGCCCAGAGGACGTAGGAATGGCCAGCGAATTGTTCCATAGGCGGCACTTGGAGGGTGAGCGTCTCGGTGACCACCTGGCCCGGGGGCAGCTCGCGCAGGTAGGGAGGGCCGCCCGGCATAATCATCGGCCGCCAGGGCCAGGGGACTGGCTCGTGACCCCGCTCATCCAGCAACACAGGCCAGAAGAGGTGGGGGCCACTGCCGGTGACGAAGACCGTCTCCGGGCCGTCGTTGCGCAGTGTCACTTCCGCCCGCCCGGCCTCGCCAGCCAGGCAGGTATTCTTGGGCAGGCGAATCTGGAAGGAGAGACCATCCCGCTGCGTGGTTGCGCTGGTCGGCTGGCCTGTCTGCACGATGGCCGGGCCGGCGGTGGGGAACGGAGAGGCTGTCGCCCGGGCGATGATGGTCGCCTGGCTGGCCGCCTCCTGCGTGGCGTAGGCCGATGGTGGCGTGGCGGGGGTTGACGTACCTGGGGGAGGAGCGAGCGTGGGCACCTCGGTAGGTGTCCCAGGTTGGGGAGATATCGGGGCCACTGTGGCTACCGTGTCCTCAACGTGCTCTTCGGTGATGGCCTGGACGTAGGCCACGAAGCGGGTGGTGTCGTCGGCGTTGTGCCCGTAAAAGACCCACACCGGTTGCAGGATCTGCTCCGCCGGCTGGGGCCACGTCGGTGCCTCGTCTGGTGATACGGTCGGCGCAGGCGACTGCGGTTCGTAGTAGTAGGCCAGCTCCACGCGATCGACGAAGAACGTCCCCTCTACTCTTCCTTGTGGCCCGAACGGGAACCGCGATTCATCGATGACTTGCGGTATGTCCAGCGGGATCTCGTCGGCGCTCGTGGCTGCGTCCGTCTGCGAGTCCGTGTGCATACCGGCCGCCCGCAGGACGGGCAGGCCGGCGTAGGTCTCTCCAGGTTGCACCACCCCGGCCACAAAGACCTGTTTGTAGTTCAAGATCGGGTCGCCGGTCAGGGGCCACCCCCCACCGTCTGCGTCCAACGAGGAAGCCAGTACGTAGCGCTGGCCCGTTTCGTGGTCGGTAAGGACCGCAACCTCGCGTCCCTCCAGCGTCTCCAGGTCCAGGTGGCCCAGGAACCCCTGTGCGCGCTCGTCGGGCCAGATTTTCTCAAAGCTTTCGATCTCGATGGTCTGTGTGCCCGATGGCCAGTCTTCCTGCGGGCTGGCGACGACCTGCCCGTGCACGCGCACGTGCAGCCGGTCCAGTTGTGCGATCGCCTCCAGCACATCCGGTGGCCCGCTGAGCGGAAATCGCTCGCCTGTATCTTTCACGCTCAGAGACGCTTCAACGCGCCGCGATTCTTCGTTGACAAAGACCGTGGCGTGCACCACGCCGGTGACCTCGACGCTCTGGCCGATCTCGAGCGCCCCGCCTTCCTGCACGATGTGCGCACGGGCCAGTGGCGTGGGCGTGGGGGGAGGCGGGGGAGGCGGTGCGTCCGGCGGCACCTCGACCGCTTCTTCGACCACCACGCTGACGACCACCACTTCTTCGACCACCACTTCTTCGACCACCACGCTGACGGTGCTGCTGCTACTGCCGACGTATCCTTGCTCGGGGGTCGGCGGCGAGACGATGATCCACCAATCCAGCTCCTCTCCCTCGACTGGTCCTTCGTCGGCGCAGACCTCGATGCGTTCTCCATCGGCCAGTTCATCGGGTGGGCAGGGCAGGCAGTAGCGCTCGCCCTCGTCGGTCGCCAGCCAGCCCTCCTCTCCCGCCGACGTGAACGTGCCGACCAGGCATTGGGGCTGGCGCTGCGGGGCCGTCTCCCAGTCGATGACCTCCACCTGCCAGTGATCTGGCCCCACCTGGGCTACGATCTTCCCGCGCACCTCCACGTCGTCGTAGCCCACGCTCGCCAGTTCGGCCACGCGCGGGCCGGTCAGATCGTATTGCGTGCCATCCCGCGCCATCAATTGGGCGCGCACGTCGCTCCCGTCCCCTTCGGCTGCGCGCAGGGCAGGCTCGGCCACCAGCACGTGCACCCAGCCGGTCGTGGTCACGGGGTCGTCGGCGGCATGGGCGGGTGGGTCAGGGTAGTAGTGACGCACGTCCGTTCCTGCCGGGTAGCGGGTGTCGGTATCCAGCCGGAAGGGGCTGCCGGCGACCTCCCTGCCAGTCAGTTCGTCATACGCCTCCTGGGCCGACTTGATGGGGTACTCCCCGCCGCGCTCGGTGTGCAGGGCGTTGAAGCTGGCGTAGGTCACCTGCCCGGCCGGGTTGACGGCGACCTGCAGGCCAGTATTGTACCCGACGAGCGGGCGCCCGTCCAGCTCCGGCACGACGTGCACCATGCGTATCGGTCTCTCGCCCGAGGGCTCATAGTCCGGCGGCTCCTCGACGCGGTAGGCGGTGGGCAACAGGTCGTGCTCGCGCAGGAAGGCCAGCGCGCACTCGGCCGCCTGGTCGAAGGGGAGCGGTGTGCCCTCCACGGCCGCGGCGGCCGCGTCGTCGCCATAGTGGATGTCGCCCATCGGCCCGAAGGGGCGGAAAATCAGCTTCCGGTCGTCGTCTCCCAGGACAAAGATGGCCTCCGGCTCGCGCGGGTCGCGGTACACCTGTGGGTTCGGCAGGCCAAAGTCGCGCGCCCAGGGCAGCGCCTCCTCCGGCGTGGCAGGGGGCAGTGCGATGGTAGAGCGATAAACAGGCACCTCGGCGGGCGCGTGGGGCAGGTCGGTGGCCAGCGCCAGGTCCGCGCCGGCCAGCAGGCCTGCTGGCTCAGGCGGTACGCCGACGTCAGCCGCCTGTACCAGCCTGGGTAGCGGCGGCAGGTCGCGGTTATCACCAAAGAGCGCCGGGATCCCCAGTGCTAGCGCGAGCGCTGCAGCGACGGCGGCGAGTGCAAACACAAGTCGCTTCAACGTCGTTTGCCTCAGCAGGTTGATCGGATGGGTCGTCCTGCTCGACATGCCCTCCGTGGAGATAAGCCTCTGCCGCGCGCATAGGTCCGCTTCCAACCGGGCCGCGAACTCCGGGCGGGGCTGGGTCACTCCGGCCAATGCGCGCAACCGGTCGACCAGTTGTGCCTTCCTCTCATCCGTCGGTTGGATGCTATTCTTGTCCATCGTCTAATTTCTCACGCAAATCACGCAGCGCGCGATGGATCAGCGATTTGACCGCCACCTTGCTGCGACCCATCACGCGGGCTGTATCGCCCAGGCTTAGGTCGCCGAAAAAGTGCAGCGCCATGGCCTGCGCCCGGTCGGGAGAAAGTGTCCGCATCGCGTGTGCCAGGCGCGTCATCTGCTCCGCCTGCTCGACGGACGCCTCTGGCGACGGGTCGGGGCTCGTCCGATCGGCGATGTCATCCAGTCGTACGGTGGGCCGCTGGCGGAAGTGATCGGCCAGACGGCGGGCCGCGATCGTGAACAGCCAGCCCGCAAACGTCCCGCGCTCGCGATAGCGCGCCAGTCCTTCCAGCGCGGCGACGAACGTCTGCGCCGTCAGGTCCTCGGCCTGCCGCACGTCG
>DATKTN010000255.1:0-15826 GCA_035531135.1 Anaerolineae bacterium | reverse complement strand
CAGGCCAACGGGAGCTATGGACAGGGCGATGCTTCACCCAAGACGACCTCCAGAGAAATCACCTGCTCCCAGGAAATCGCCAGATCTTGCTCTGAAGCCCCGATTCTGCCGTTCGCAGCACGCTCGTGCCGCCCGCGGCCGGGATCTGATGATCCCCGGCGAGCGGATAAGTGCCGGTGGATCTCGCTGGTCAGCACGCACAGCCGCCACTCCTTGTGACTACTATCTAGACCTGACAGGTTTCACAGCCCACTTTTCGGCGTAAATATACCCCCTGATCAGGTCGAATCTGGCCCAAAATGACACCTTTGGAAACCTGTCAGGTCTTGTTGACAAGCCCCGTTCGGTGGGAGGCTCTGAGGTGCCTGGCACCTGAACTTGGCCCCAACGCACCGGATTCGCTTGACTTTTTTGATTATTGTGGTAAAATATTGCCGTAGGACGAAGTAGGCTTTGACTGTGTACTCGAGACCGTCCAGGCTTGCGGAGACTGGACGGTCTTTTTGTCGATTGGCCGCGCCGCTTCGCCCAAGGATCAGCAAGTTTCACAGAATTAAGGAGCAAAAGATAAAGTGAACGAGAGAGAAACTGGCACCGTCAAGTGGTTCAACGATGCCAAGGGCTATGGCTTTATCGCCCGTGACGCCGGGGAGGACGTGTTCGTCCACTACTCGGCGATTGAGGGAGAGGGGTTCCGCACGCTGCGCGAGGAGCAGCGGGTCGAGTTCGCCGTCGAGCAGGGACCAAAGGGGCTGCAGGCCGTCCACGTGAGGGCCCTGTAGCCGTGTGTAGGCAGCCGCGCGCTGCATCAGGAGGAGACAAGAAATAATGGCAAAGAAATTGTACGTCGGTAACCTGGATTATACGACGACCGAGGCCTCTCTATCCGAGCTCTTTGCATCGGTCGGGGAGGTCCTCTCGGTGAACCTCGTCACGGACCGCATGACGGGCCGCTCCCGGGGCTTTGCCTTCGTCGAGATGGCGGATGCGAGCGCCGCTCAGCGGGCCATCGATGAACTCAACGGCAAGATGATGGGCCAGCGGCAGATCAAGGTAGCAGAGGCGCGCCCGCAAAAACCCCGTGGAGAGCGAGATTCCTGGGGTGGGGGGGGAGGCCGCAGGCGCTTCTAGGCCCCCTCGTGGTCACGATGATCGACCGCACGGCTACTCCGCAGGCCGTGCGGTTTTTGTTTGTCCAGCCCCAGGCTTCAGGCCGGCCTGTCTCACGCCACCCCTTTCAGCAACTGCCGCAGTGCGACCTGTTCGTCGGGACCGAACTGGGCCAGCGCCGCCTCGTCCCCCGCCATGATCGCCCTTCCCAGCCCGGAGCGCCGGAACGCGGCCATGTCTTCCTCAAAGGGGGTGCCCACCTGGTGCTCGTGCACGATCTTGCCGTCCCGCATCACCAGGATGCGGGCGGTCTGCCGGGCCACCGCCGGGTCGTGGGTGACGACGATCAAGGTCGTCCCCAGCTCGTGGTTGAGCCGTTGCATCAGGCCGATCACCTCCGCCCCGCTCTGGGAGTCCAGGTCGCCGGTGGGCTCGTCGGCCAGGACCAGCGCGGGCTGGTTGGCCAGCGCGCGGGCGATGGCGACCCGCTGCCGCTGGCCGCCGGAGAGCTGGTTGGGCAGGTGATCCATCCGGTCTGCCAGCCCGACCAACGTCAGCAACTCCTCGGCCCGCCGTCGCCGCTTTCTCCGTCCCACGGGCTGCCCCATCATCGGCACCTCGATGTTCTCGCGGGCCGTCAAGGTGGGGATCAGGTTGTGCAACTGGAAGATGAAGCCGACGGTGCGGGCGCGGAAGGTGTCCAGGTTGCGCACCGTCGCCAGATCCTCCCCACCGACGAACACCTGCCCGCCGGTGGGCCGGTCGAGCGCGCCGACCATGTTGAGCAGCGTCGACTTGCCGGAGCCGGAAGGGCCCATCACGGAGACGAACTCCCCCCGCGCGATCTGCATGTCTACGCCAGTCAGCGCCCGCACTTCCGCGCCGTCGCCATAGACCTTAACCAGGTCACGCGTCTCGACGATCGTTTCGTTTTCCATCCATCGCTCCTAACCCAGCTCTATTCGTATCGCAGCGCCTCGACCGGCCGCATCAGCGACGCTCGCCAGGAGGGGTAGGCCCCGCCGGCAGCCCCCAGCACGAAGGCGGTGACCAACGCCTGGACGAACAGGGCCATGCTGAAGCTGGCCTGCACCCAGCCGGCCACGGCAGGAAGCCCGTTGAGCAGTCCAATCGCCACGACGCCGGTCACCACGCCCACCGCGCCGCCGAGCAGGCTCAGCGCCAGCGACTCGCGCAGGATCATCGACAACACCCGCCTTTTGCTCCAGCCCAGCGCCCGCAGCACGCCGATCTCCCGCGTGCGCTCAAAGACGCTCATCACCATCGTGTTCGTCATCCCCGCCCCGCCCACGAGCAGCGCCAGGAAGGCGATGGCCCACGTGCTGGAGCGCATGAACTTGAGGTCGGCCACGTCCTCGGAAAACTCGCTCACCTGCATCACGGCGACCTCGGGGAAGCGTGTCTCGATCTCGTGCTCCACTGCCTCGGCCAGGTCCGGGGCCTCCAGGCGTATTCCCAGGAAACTGACCTTGTGTGGCTGACCAAAGAGGGCCTGGGCATCGCGCAGGCTGACGACGCCTCCGCCATCCTCGAAGGGTACGCCCGTCTCATAGAACCCGACGATGCGGAAAGAACCGTTAAAGAGCCGCAACGTCTGGCCCACCCGCTTGTCCAGCGCTTCCGCGGCCACGCGGCCGACGATGATCTGCCGGTTGGCGGTCAGCGGCGACCCCTCCACGATGCGAAAATCGCGGATCGCCTGTCCCCGGGGATGATAGCCAAAGACGACGAAGAAGGGCAAGTCGCCGACGGCCGTATAGCCCGTCAGAAAACCTTCGGCATTCTGCACACCTGGGACGTCCACGATGCGCCTCACGATCCGCTGGTCGATCGCGCTCAGGTCCATCGAAGCATCCGCCTCCATACCCGCCAGGTGGACGCCACCCTTGCCAGCCATCGCCGTCATCTCGTCCACGAGGCCTTCGGCCAGGCTCCCCAGGCTGACCATCGCCATCATGGCGATGCCGATACCGGTCAGCGTGAGCAGCGTGCGCGTGGGCTGCCGCAGGAGGTTGCGCAGCGCCGTCCCGCCGAACCTCAGGCGCGACGCGCGAGTTCCAGCGCCGCTCTCGGCCCGCATGGCCTCCGCTGGCAACGACCGGGATGCCCGCCACGCCGGATACACCCCACCGACCAAACCCAGCGCCAGCGCCACGCCGATGCCCTGCGCAAAGAGGCCGGGGGAGAAAGTAGCGGGAAAGAGGCCGCTCGCCAGCGGCACCTGCCTCACCGCCCAAACCACCCCCACGCCCAGGCCGGCCCCCACCAGCCCGCCCAGCCCGCACAGGGCCAGGGACTCGCCCAGGACGAGCCCCAGGATCCGGCGCGGGTGCCAGCCCAGGGCCCGCAGGGTCCCGAACTCTCTCGTGCGCTCAAAGATGCTCATCAGCACCGTGTTCATCACCCCGACCCCGCCGATGAGCACCGCCAGGAAAGAGACCGCCCACGTGAAACCCTGGACGTACGCGAGCATATCCTGAGCGTCCGCGAGATCGGAGGACAGCGTGGCCGTGAGATCAGAAAAGTGCCGCTCGATGCGCTGGCGCACCTGCTCGGCATCGTCGCCATCTTTTAGCTTGAGCAGGAACGCGTTCGCCTGGTGAGGGTGTTTGGACAGGACCTGGGCATCACTGAGCAGGACGACCGCCGCGCCATCCTCGATAGGCTCTCCCGTCTCATAGATCCCCACGATGCGAAAGACGCTCTCATAGAGCCGGAACGCGTCGCCGACCTCCTTGTCCAGGTCGTCCGCCACCGCCCGCCCCAGGATGAGCGGCCGCCCTCCGTGCCTGGCCGCCCGTTCCGTGAGCCCCTCGCCCTCCACGATCTTGAAATGCTGGATGGCGAACCCGTCGGGTTCGTAGCCAAAGACGATAAAGTAGGGCGTGCCCTCCGTCGCGGCGTAGGTATAGATCATGCTCGACACGTCCTCGACCCCAGACAGGCCTGCCAGGGTCCTGCCGACCTCCTCGTCCACGGCGCTGAACGCGATGTCTATCGAATCCGCCTGCATCACCAGTAGGTCGGCGCCACTGCCACCACCCAGCGCGCCGTAGGCCTCCACAAACCCCTCGGCCATCGCTCCCAGCGCGACGATCGCCGCCACGCCGATGGCGACGCCGGCCATCGTCAACAGTGTGCGCGTCTTTCGACGTAAGAGACTCTTGATGATCATAGGAGGCTCTGGCTCTCGTGAAACGTGAAACGTGAAACGTGATGCGTGATGACAACACCCGAGGAGGGCAAACGCTCGTAAGGCAAGTCACGTTTCACGTTTCAGTCTCTGACCTCGATGTCCACAAACGCCGTCATTCCCCACCGGATCACCGGGTCGGTTTCGTCGAGGATGACGACGACGGTGTAATTGACGCCGCCCGCACCGGGATCGGCCATGGGCGAGATGCGAGTCACGTGCCCGGTAAAGACCCGCTCCGGCAGGGCGTCGAAGGTGACCGTGGCGACCTGGTCGACCGCCACCCGCGCCACGTCAATCTCGTCCAGGTCGGTCGTCTCCACCCGCAGCGTGGCCAGATCGCCCAGCGTGACGAGTGACTGGCCCGGCGCGACCAGTTCCCCCATCCGCACGTGTACCGCGCCGATGGTCCCGGCAAATGGAGCGTGGACCTCGCAGCGCGCCAGCGCGACCCTGGCCACATCCAGCGCGGCCCCTGCCTGTGCCACCGCTGCGCCCGCGACGGCGACTTGCTCGTCGGCGGCCCCGGCCTGCAGCAGGGCAAGCTGCGCCTGGACGATGTCCCGCTGGGCCTCGGCCGCCCGGACGCCTGCGTCAACTTCTCGCATCCGCGCCCCGGCGCTTCCCCGCACCTGGGCCAACTGCATCTGGGCCATGGCCAGCGTCTGCTCGGCCGCGCGCGACCGCAGGGCGGCCTCCTCCTTGACCCAATCGTCGACGTCGTCTCCCCGGACGTCGTCGTACCGGATTCGAGCCGCCTTGCGCGCGGCATCAGCGCCGGCCACCTCCGCTCCGGCCGCGGCGATCTCGGCTTCGATCGCGCCGGCGGCCAACTCGTTCCGCTGTGCGACGGCCTGGGAGAGCGCAGCCTGGGCGGCCTCCACCGCCGCCTCGGCGGCGGCGACCGCTTGCAGGAGGGGGGCCGCTTCCAGGAGCGCCAGTTGGGCCCGGGCCGCCTCCAGCGCGGCCTCGGCCTGTTGCAGCGCCAGTTGGGCGTCGGTAGAATCGAGCCGCACCAACAGGTCGCTCTCCGCCACCTCGTCCCCCGGCTCCACCAGCACCTCCGTCGCCCGGCCGTTCGCCTGGGCGCTGATCGTGGCCCACCTGGCCGGCACCACCTCCCCGGTGACGGAGACCACCGGCACAAAGTCCAGCGCCACCTCTGGTGTGGCCGTCTCCTCGCCCTGCCCTGCACACCCCGCCAGGCCCAGTACCAGTATGCCCGTCACAATGGCAAGTGATATTCTCTGCATGGCTCCACTCCTTTACCGCGCCACATTGATGTCCACGAACGCCGTCATCCCCCACCGGATCACCGGGGCGATCTCGTCGAGGACGATGACGACGGTATAGTTGACCCCGCCCGCACCGGGATTGGCCATGGGCGAGATGCGGGTGACGTGCCCGGCAAAGGCCCGTTCCGGAAAGGCGTCGAAAGTGACGTCGACCTCCTGGCCGACCGCCACTCGCACCACGTCTGTCTCGTCCAGATCGGTGGTCTCCACGCGCAGCGTGGTCAGGTCACCCAGGGTGACCAGCGGCTGGCCCGGCACGACCAATTCCCCTGCCCGTACGTCTACCATACCGACGGTCCCGGCCAACGGGGCGCGCACCTCGGTCCGCTCCAACGCCGCCCGGGCTGCATCCAGCGCCGCTTGCGCCTGGGCCACCGCCGCTTCGCTGGCGGCGACCTCCTCGGCCGTAGCTCCCGCCTCCAGCAGATCCAGTTGTGCCTGGACGATGTCCCGCTGCGCCGCCGCTGCGCGGACCATCGCATCCGCTGCGCGAGCTTTGTCGGCTGCCCCCGCCTTCAGCGCATCCAGCCGGGCCTGGGCAGCCTCCAGCGCCCCGTCTGCGGCCTGGGAACTGAAGCGGGCCTGCTCCTCGACCGCACCCAACAGCGGGCATATCTTGTCTTTGCTGCCGTCCGGCAAGGTGATCCGGTAGCACTCCATTGTCTGACCGTGGGTCTCCCGAGCCAGCAATTGGTCCGCCTGGGCCACCGTCACCTGTGCCTCGGCCGCTGCGATCTCTATCTCCGTCACGCCGGACTTAGCCTGATCCCCCCGGGCTGCGGCCCGAGCGTGTTCAGCCTCGGCTGCCTCGACCTGTGCCCCGGCCACGGCGACCTCCTCAGCGCGCGGGCCGGCCTTTAGGAGCGCCAGCTCGGCCTGGGCAGTCTCCAGCGCTGCTTCCGCCTGTTGCACTGCCTGTTGGGCATCGGTAGGGTCGAGCCGCACCAGCGGATCGCCCGCCGCCACCTCGTCCCCCGGCTCGACCAACACCTCCAGTGCCGTACCGCCGACCTGGGCGCTGACGCTGGCCCACTTTGCCAGCACGACCTCGCCGGTGACGGAGACCACCGACGAAGAGTTCAGCTCCACTTCCGGCGTCGCAGTCTCCTCCGCGCCTGCCCCACAACTGGAGAGAACCATCACCAACACCACACACCCTGCAATTATGACTTTTTTCGTCATCATTGCCTCCTGTCTATCCTGCACCCATGATCCTCTTGAGGTTTTGCCCCTCTTCAACCATGTGTTGCTCAAGAGCTTTAATCTGACGGCCAAGGAATGCACGCAGGCACCCGTCCAGCAGTTTTCCGAGCACGGGCGTCTCGATCCCAAGACCCAGTTCTGCAGTGAACCGTCCGCCGGCTTCACACGGGCTGATCCTAAAGGCCCCGTCCCCTCCGGAGAACGTGTATTCTATGTGAGAATAGGGCACGATTTGCGTGACGTGTAGCTCAAGCTTGTGCAGTTTCCCATGGAGGTATTCTTCCACGTAGACGATTGAACCTTCGCCCAGCGGCCCATCCGTAAGGTAGCGGCACGCCACGTGATCGGGATGCCAGGCGAGATAGTTCTCCCTGAAATGGCTAAAGAACTCGAAAATTTGTTCTGGGGGTGCGTCGATTTCGACTGTGTCTCTCAAGGTGATCATCGTTCCCTCCGTCGATCTCAAGCCATGCGTCACTCGTACCGCAAGGCCTCAACCGGCCGCATGCGCGTCGCCCGCCAGGCCGGGTAGAGCCCGCCGGTCACCCCGGCCACCAGTGCCACCACGATCGCCTGCACGAACAACTGGGGGGTGTAGTGCGGCTTCAGTGCCCCAAACCACCCCGGCACCAGCGCCAGCAGCCCGCCGAGCCCCAGCCCCAGGATGATGCCGCAGACGCCGCCCACCGCGCCCAGCACCAGCGACTCCCGCAGGACTATACCCAGCACCTGGCGCCGCCGCCAACCCAGTGCCCGCAGCACGCCGATCTCCCGCGTCCGCTCCAGCACGCTCATGAGCATCGTGTTCAACATCCCCAGCGCGCCGATGAACACCGCCAGGAACGAGATCTGCTCCACCATCTCCTCCAGGACCCGGAAATCACTCATGCTCTCGGCGAGCTCGGAGGTGAGGGCAAAGTCAATATCCGGGAACGTCGCCTTCAGCTCGTCCTGCAACGGTTCGGCCTGTCCGGGGTCACGCAGATTGATCGCGTAGAACTGCGCCTGGCGGGGCTTTCCGATGAGGGACTGCGCCTCCCGCAGCCCGATGACTATCCCGATCTCCTCGAAGGGTTGGCCCGTCTCGTAGATGCCGACCACGCGAAAGTTGCTGTCCAACAGGCGGAGCGTGTCGCCGACGTCCAACCCCAACTGTTCTGCCGCCTGCCGTCCGACGATGACCTGGTGGCGCCCCGCCAGCGGTTCCCCCTCGACGATGCGAAAGCGACGGATGAAGAACTCGCGCGGGTGGTAGCCGAACACGAGCAGCATGTCCATCTGCTCGGTGTTGATAGCGGTCATGATCATGCCGGAGACCGCCTCCACGTCGGGACGGGCGGCGATGCGTGCGCCCACTCGCTCGTCGATGGCGCTGAAATCGCTGTCGATGTCCGCCTCCATGGCGATCAGGTCAGTCTGGCTGTCCCCCATCATCCCGGTAAACGCCTCCAGCATCCCTTCGGCAAGCCCGCCCAGCGCGACGATGACGGCGATGGACACGCCAATCGCCAGCAGCGTCAGGCCGGTGCGCGTCCGCCGCCGCCACAGGTTCCGCACCGTCATTCCGCCAGGCAGTCGGGACGCGCGCGCCCTCCCGCCACCCTCGTACTGCAGCGCCTCCACCGGCAGGAGGCGAGCGGCCCACCAGGCCGGGTACGCGCCGCCCACCAGCCCCAGCACGACGACGGTGACCAGCGCGCGGATAAAGAGTTCGGGGGAGAGATGTGCCCCGAACGTGCGCAACCAGGAACTGGAGACGCTCAACGAAAAGACCGCTGCCACGCCCAGGCCCATGCCCACCAGTCCGCCCGCCAGGGAGAGCGCGAGTGATTCACTCAGAACGAGAAACAGCACCCGCCGGCGACGCCAGCCCAGGCTGCGCAACACGCCGATCTCCCGCGTGCGCTCAAAGACGGACATAAAGAGCGTGTTGGTCATCCCCACCCCACCGATCACGACCGCCAGCCCGGCGACCACCATCGCCATGCCTTCCAGGAGCTCTGTCATCTGCTCCTCGCTGGCGAACCCCGACGTCGTGGAGAGGGCCAGGTCGGGGAAACGTCGCGCTATCCGCGCTTGCACCCGGTCGGCCTCGGATGGATCGTCCAGCTTGATGTAGAGCATGGACACACGGCGCGGCTGCAGTGCGAGCGCCTGCGCCTCCGCCAGCGGGACGACCGCGCCGCCGTCCTCGAACCCGTCCCCTGTCTCATAGATCCCGACGATACGGAAGACGCTGCCCGTGACACGCAGGGAATCGCCCACCTGCTTACCCATGCTCTGCGCCGTGCGGCGGCCCAGGAGGAGGGGCGTCCCCCGCCCAGCCCGCGCATCCGCCAGCCCTTGTCCTTCGACGATGCGAAAGTGCGCGACCGAGAATCCCTCGGGGTCGTGGCCGAACAGGAAGAGATAGGAGGAGGCCCCGGTCAGCGCGTTGCTGAGGAGCACGCCGTCCACGTTGGCCACCTCCGGCCAGGTGCGCAGTTCATCGGCGACCGTCTCATCGATGCTGCTGAGCAGCGCGCTCATGGCGTTGGCCTGGGTGAGCACCAGGTCGGCCTGGCTGCCCTGGCTCATGGCGGCGAATCCGGCCCGCAGCCCCCGGGCCACCGCCCCCAGCGCGACGATGGCCGCCACGCCGATGGCGATGCCCACCAGCGTGAGGATCGTGCGTCCTTTGCGGCGGAAGAGGTTCTTGAAAACCATCGGTCAGCCCTCGCACCAACCTCACCAGATGCCCGGCAGCAGCCGGTAGCGCACCCGCTGGGCGTATTCCTGGTAACCGTCCAGTTCCTCGCGCAGCGTCCTGTCTTCCAGCGCCGTGCGGACGACGTAGGCGGGTGCTGACAGCCCCGCAGGGATGAGCGCCCACAGCGAACCGAGCAGGATCGGCGTCGCGACCTGGAACAAGATCGCCCCGACGTAGCCCGGATGGCGCACGTACCGGTAAGGTCCACCGGTGGCGACAGTGTGGCCTCGCTCTTCCTGGATGCGAACCGTCACTGAGAAGAACGCGTTCGACGCCATCGCCCATACCACGACGGCAAACCCCAGCGCAGTGATGGCCAGGCCGGCGATCTGAAGCCGTGGCGAAATCTGCGGCGACCACCCGAAGCGCACGTCCAATCCGGACACGATCCACGAGGCCATCGGGAGGTAGCCAGCGGCGATCCGCAGGAGCACCCTGTCCCATCCCTTTGTCCCTTCGTGGACCCTGGTGCGTTCGATGAGCAACTCTGGGCTCCTCGGGATCACGACCAGTGCGGTGGCAATGTCAAAGGCCGCGTACAGACCGGCAAAGACCCATCCCATCACCCAGTCCAGGCGGCCTGCGGAGACGAACAAGATCGCTGCCACGCTGAGCCTGGCGACGAGCGCCTTGACCGCCCAATCCACGATCCCGCGGGTTACGTCAGATCTCCCCTTTGCTTGCCCAACAGGTGAAGGTGCGTTCATTTTGCCCCTCAACTCTCTATGCGGCTCTCCATGGCGCGGGCAAACAGCTCCCGATCATCCTCGCGGATGATCTCGAACGCTCGATCGCCCAGGCATTCCAGGATCTGGGGGAGATATGGGTCCGTCCGCAGGTGATGTTCGGCGATAAAGACAAAGAGCGAACTGCCCGTCCACGAAGCCCGCGCCTGGGTCCCGGTCAGCCATTCGCTGATCAACACCTCCTGTTCGTCGATCACCAGGATCAGCCCCAGACCCTCCATCCGGCTGGCCGCCTCCTCGGACATCGGCGTGACGACCACCTGCCCGCCCGGCAGATCCAGGTCGCTCGGGGTGTACACCACGACTCGAACTCTACGCTGGATGGCTTCCGCCAGCACCGGCTGCAGGGCCGGGAAGGTGCCCGGCGTGAGCGCCAGATAGATGTAGTCATTGGCCTGGCCGATCATCTCCTCCGCCTTGGCCATGATGTTGTCGTGCCCCTCGATGTTCCACACGTACTCGAGGTCCGAGACCGAGTCGAGAGCGGCCAGGTCCTCCTCGAGCGAGGTGATGAGTTCCTCGTGCTCGCGGTGGGCCTGTGCCAGGAACTCTTGCGCCGAGATCGGAGCGTATTTGGTGCCGCCCTCCTTGTACAGCGTCATGGCCGCACCACGGGCGATGAGCTTGCCCACGACTTCGTAGATCATGGAACGGGGAACGCCGGAGAGCTTGGCGAGCTGGTACCCCGTGATCGGGTTCTCTCTGAGCAGGGCCAGGTAGGCTTTCGCCTCGTACTCTGAAAAACCAAGTGCGACCAACTTGTCGATCGTCTCAGCACTCACTGTTCTCTCCTTGCAAGCTCACGCGTCTCATTCATCCTGGAGCGAAGCTCGCTAGTCGTTAGGATGATAACCTAGACGTTATAATACTAACCTAGGCGTTATTGCTACAACTACTATACCACAATCTTTTCGTTTTGTCAAGAGTCAGAACCGAAATCGGGCTCAATCGCCAGCCGGTCCACCTCCATCCATTCGCGCCCCGGCACGTCCAGCAGGCACCAGCCCACGCGTCCCTGCGGCGTCACCACCATGCTCTGGTTGTCCAGCCACATCACAAAGCCCAGCGGCCCTTGGGGGGAGGGAGCGTCCTCCAAAACCGGCTCGCCGTCCACGCTGAAGCGCGTCCGTTCCACTCCCCAATCGATGGTGTAGGTGTGCCACCCGGTCATGTCGACGTCGACCGTGGCCTCGCGCACGTTCAGGGCCCGTTGGATGGGGGGCCACAGCGCGCGGTAGACGGGGCGGAGGTTCATCAGCACGACCGCCAGCGGCGCGAGGGGCGCCAGCAGGAGCGCTGCCGGGCGCAGCGCGTCTATCGTGGCCGCCTTCCAGCCGTGGCCCGGCGCGTGCAGGTCCAGTTTCATGTTCGAGGGGGGAGAGCTGTAAAAGAACCACAGAGCACGGGGGAGCGCCGGCAGCCGTGCCCCGGTCATCAGGAAGGGGTCGTTCCAGAAGCCGAAGCCGGCGGTGCCGCGCAGTCCTGGGGCGACCCCCGCCAGACCATCTCCCGCCGCGTGGGAGAAGCGGGCGCGCACCGTCAGCGTGAGTGGCGAGCGCCAGGGGAAGCGACGGCGGGGCAGCCCCTGGTAGTCGTCGATCTGCGCGTCAGAGTACTTGAGGGAGGCGACGCCAGCGACGACGAAGCGGAGCGTGGACCCGGTGGGCTCCAGCGCGCCCGTGCCCACGACGTAGCGCTTCCAATGGGGGCCGGGTTCCACCAGGAAATCTTCGTACACGGCTTCCATCTTATCCTCCTCATAAGGGCAAGGTGTCCACAGCCTGATAGTTTTCCACGTGGATGCCTTCATCGGCAAGCAGTCGCCAGAAACTGTGGACCAGCCTTTCGGCCAGCGGCACAATCTCGCCGATGTCGCGCGCGGACCATAGGGCAGGGACGAGATCCTGGTATCCCTCCGGTAGCCTGGGGAAGCTGAAGGCATCGACCAGTCCCTGATAGTAGTCGTGCGTGACCCAACGCTGGTTCAAGAGGCAGAGGGCCCGGTTCATCTCGAAAAGGACCTCGATCACCGCACAGCCAACGTCCTCCGTGTTGCCCCGCTCGCGGCACGACAGGATGCGGCCGTACGACTCGACCACCAGCCCGGGCAGGTTCGCCTCCAGCGCGTGTCGAAAACGCTCGGCCGGCACGGACTTGCCCAGCCGCATCCAGGCCTGGACCTGTTCCGGATCACCGTAGAGCACCTCAAGCACACTCAGCACGCCCATCCAAAATGGCCATTCGAGAGCCGGGGTGGTCAGCAGCCTCTCAAGCTTGAGTCGCTCGATGACCTGATAGCCAATGGCGATATCGCGATAGATGTAACTCTGTCCCGCGACCTGGCTCCCGTCGTGAACGACGAACAGCATCTCCAGGTCTGACCAGCGGGTATCTGTGCCCCGCGCTGTGGAGCCGTAGACGCCACCCAGTATGACGTCGCCCGGGTGCGTGGCGACCACGCGGGCGCAGAGATCATGAGCGAGATGCATCCTTTCTTCGTGTCTCATGACGGCTCCCTCTCAGCGTCGCACACTCACCCATCACCTTCAGGTCTACTCCACACCCTCCGCCATCTTGCGCTGTCTATCATACCAGACCGGTGTCTGTGTGCAAGTCCGAACCCTCTGGTACTGGAACGTTACTTTGACATAATCTGTTTTATCGCTTGCGTTGGGTTCCTTCGCCGAGCTCAGGACAAGCGCCAGATCCAACACTTGAGCGGGCCTGTTGAAGGCAGGCGCGGATCTGGCGATCCACTCTGAGTGTGTGTAGACATCTGGTCGTGCAGAGTCACGTTCTAGTACTGGGTTCGGTGCTTGTTCAGGCAGCTTGTTTGCCCTTCGTCAGCTTTGGGAGTACAATATTACATCGGAGGTATTGTAGGTTGGTTCGTCCTGTGGACAGATATATGACCAGCCGCGGCGATAGCAAGGGGTATGACTTTCGTCAAGCCAGGCAGCATAGGCCTGGAAGAGCTTGCTTGGTCATTTGCGTCCTCATTATGCTACTTGCAGACGGCAGCAGGCCGATCGGCGAACCGGTCCAGGCTTTGGACTGTTGCGAACAGACTGTCATCGTTCGTGAAACACTCACCGCGCCTGAACCGCCAACTGTGCCCGGCGGCGTGGCTGCGGACGACCTCGACCACTATGTCTACCTCCCGCTCATCCGCAGGCAGGGGCCTTTCGCCCACGGCGGCTCCAAACTTGGCTTGCACACGCAAAGTCCCAACGACGCGTACGGGTTCGTGCGAGACGTGCACGACGCCGGCGCCCACGTGGCGCTGGTGAAGGCGCTCGACGATTTCGGGTACCTGCGAATGGTGAAGGAGATATCGCCTGAGACGGTCACCGTCGGCCGGGCTCAGGCAGATTGCGTGGTGGCGGTGACTCCCAGCGGCGACCCGGCGGAGGTGGCCCACGATGTGATGTATGGTTCAGGAAAATACAAAGGGCACCTGGACCGTTGGAAGTACGAGAAGGACGTCGTGGACTATTGGGAGGTGCTGAATGAGCCCGCGCCGCCCACCGTGGCGGGGCACGTCTGGATGGCGCAATTCTACATCGCGGCCATGGACATCGCCGAGGCCAATGGCTACAAGCTGGCCCTATTCTCCTACAGCGTCGGCGTGCCCCGGTGGCACGATTGGGAGGCCATCGTGGAGACGGGGGTCTTTGCGCGGGCGAAAGAGGGAGGACACGCCCTGGCGCTGCACGAGTATGGCTGGCCGACGACGGACGTGCGCTGGGGCGAACCTACGGAGGACCAGCCTCCTTACGAGGATCGGGGTGTCCTGACCGGGCGCTACCGCTACCTGTATCGTGATTTTCTGATCCCGCGCGACGAGGTGGTGCCACTGGTGATCACCGAAAGTGGGTTTGACCCGTCGATCGTGCACGAAGACTGGGACGACTTGTGGAAGCATCGTTACGTGGAGAACATGATCTGGTACGACACCCAGTTGCGCGAGGACGATTACGTCGTCGGCGCGGCGATGTTTACCCTCGGCCCCACCGGCAGGTGGTCAGACTGGAACTATGAGGAACTGCTGTGGCCTGGCAATCCCTACGGGGCCAATTTCCTCGATACCATCGTTTCGCTCAAAGACGAGTGATGCGAGGGTGTAAAAAGTCCGGGCGCTCCGGGCGTGCACTTGACAAGATGACACAAGTCTGTTATACTTACGGCCAGATGGGGAGATCGAGAGATTTCTCACTTGACAAGATTAAAAAACCTGTTATAATTAGAAGCAGATAGAGAGGTCTCGCTCACTGGGCAAGTGAGAAGATCTGACAGCGGAAGAGGGAGGGGACAAGACTCCCGGGAGGTACTCACGGGAAGTTGTCTGGCCGGTGCTCGTGAAGAGAGCATCGGTCTTGTTGCTCTCTTGACAAAGAACAGTGGATGTGTTATAGTTAGGCCGCGTGTGAGGACCTTAACAACTGAAGAGTGACAGGAAGGTAAGCGGAATTCGGGCCAACGTCAACAAACCGTGGTGATAAGCCACGGTAGACAATACGGAGAGTTTGATCGTGGCTCAGGATGAACGCTGGCGGCGCGCCTAATACATGCAAGTCGAGCGATGAGGCCCCTTCGGGGGTACATCAGCGGCGAACGGGTGAGTAACACGTAGGTGACCTGCCCCGAAGACGGGGATAACCACTGGAAACGGTGGCTAATACCCGATGTGCTCGGCGATTCGGTTTGTCGAGTAAAGCTCCGGCGCTTCGGGATGGACCTGCGGCCTATCAGCTAGTTGGTAGGGTAACGGCCTACCAAGGCGAAGACGGGTAGGGGGCGTGAGAGCGTGGTCCCCCACACTGGCACTGAGACACGGGCCAGACTCCTACGGGAGGCAGCAGTCGGGGATATTGCACAATCAGCGAAAGCTGGATGCAGCGACGCCGCGTGGGCGATGAAGGCCTTCGGGTCGTAAAGCCCTTTTATGGGGGAAGAGACAAGGACGGTACCCCAGGAATAAGTCCCGGCTAACTACGTGCCAGCAGCCGCGGTAAAACGTAGGGGACAAGCGTTATCCGGATTTACTGGGCGTAAAGAGCGTTGAGGCGGTTCCGTAAGTTGGGCGTGAAAGCCCCGGGCTTAACCCGGGGAGGCCGTTCAATACTGCGGAACTTGAGGACAGCAGAGGGAGGTGGAATTCCCGGTGTAGCGGTGAAATGCGTAGATATCGGGAGGAACACCAGTGGCGAAGGCGGCCTCCTGGGCTGTTCCTGACGCTAAAGGCGAAAGCTAGGGTAGCAAACGGGATTAGAAACCCCGGTAGTCCTAGCTGTAAACGATGGATGCTGGGTGTAGGGGGTATAGATTCCCTCCGTGCCGAAGCTAACGCGTTAAGCATCCCGCCTGAGGACTACGGCCGCAAGGCTAAAACTCAAACGAATTGACGGGGGCCCGCACAAGCAGCGGAGCGTGTGGTTTAATTCGATGCTACACGAAGAACCTTACCTGGGTTTGACATGCAGGTAGTAGTGAAGCGAAAGCAGAACGA
>DATKTN010000254.1:0-13556 GCA_035531135.1 Anaerolineae bacterium | reverse complement strand
GTGAGGGCGAAATACGGCATGTAGACAAACGTGGCCGCGGCGTCGTACACGACGTATGCGACGGCGTAGTAGGCGGCCAGCGCAACCTCGTTCTCCCACGGCGGGCGCCACCAGAGCATGGCGAAGGCCAACGCGAAGGGGAGGAAACCGAACAGCAGAAAGGGCCGCCGCCGCCCCCATCGCGTCCGCGTCCGGTCGGAGATGTGGCCGATCAGCGGATCGTTGACGTAATCCCAGCTCCGCCCGACGAATATCGCCACGGCGGCGACGCTCGGGGCGATGCCGACGACATCGGTCAGGAAAATCGCGAAATACGCCCCGATGATGGTCGCGGTCAGGCTGAACCCGGTGTCCCCGACGCCATACAGGAGCTTGGTCCGGCGCGACAGGCGGCCTGGTGCCGTGACGGCGCTTTCGATTTCTCGATGCATTGACGACGACCTCCTTGCCACAAGTACGTGTTCCGTGTTCCGTGTTCCATGCTCCGTGTCCCGTCCTCACGCATCACGCATCACGCACCACGCACCACGCTTCACGCTTCACGTTTCACGCATCACGTTTCACGCATCACGTTTCACGCATCACGTTTCACGCATCACGCTTCACTCACTCGACGTCCGGCTCATCCGCCTCCTGTCCTCGCTCCTCCATCCGGCGGATCCACTTCTCCATCTCGGCGTTGATCTGGCGGACGGCGGAGAGCACGTGGGGGCGCGCCTCTTCCAACGCTTTTTCGCCCGCCGCGCGGGCCGATTCGGCCGCCTTTTCCGCCTCCCGGCGCACCTTCTGCCCCTCGGGCGAGACGCTGGCGTCCTCCAGCGCCTGGCCGACCTGGTCGACCATTGCCTTCAGGCCAGATTTCATGCTTTCCAGGTGCTGGCGATTCTCCTCGCTCTCCCAGGCGGTGCGGAACGCCCGGGACAGGCTCTCGCCCAGCGCCTTGAATTGATCGCCGACCTCGCGCCAGGATTCCTGAGTTGGTTGTTCGTCGCTCATCGCACACCTCCCTTTCAGCACAAAAGACCCTAAGGGTCTGTATACCAGATCCCCGTGCACTCGGGCAACACGACGAGCTCTTCCGTGGCGACCCGGTCTGCCAGGTCGTCGTCGAAGAAGAACCGCGTCAAGTCCTCTGCCTCGGGCAGTGACGTGAACCGATAATCCGTCCGAATCCAGGTCCTCGAAAACCCGTGCTCTCCCTCGAGCAACGCATAGTATGCAGCCAGCGCTTCGGTCGGCGGGCGGGGTTCTTCCGATCCCGTGCCCAACGTCTCGACGATGATCACAGTCCCACCGGGCCGCAGCACCCGCTTCATCTGCGCGAGAGCGCGCTCGATCTCGTCGCGCCAGTTTTCGGGATACCAGGAGGTAAAGTGGCCCAGGCTCCAGCCGGCGAGGGAGAGGCCCGCGACCTGGTCGACGACGGGCAGGGCTCGATTATCCGCGACGGCCACCGTCCAGTTTTGCAGGCCGGTCTTTTCGAGTTTGGCGATGGCTACGTCGAGCATGTGGGGCGAGGCATCGATTGCCAGGACTGTGTTGACCAGCGGGGCGATCATGCACGTCAGCCTCCCCGTCCCTGCGCCCAGCTCGATCACATCTAACCCGTCGAACGGTCGAACCCGGTTGAGCGCCCGGAGGACGTTCCCTTGATAGTCCTCGCGCGACGCGACAAGGTCATACTTCCCAGCCTGCGAGTTGTAGATCTCTTGGTAATCGGGCACTGGATTCACCTTTTTGAGGGAAAGGCACTCACCCGGGCCACCTGGTTGCGGGACAGTATACTCGAGGAGAGGAGATGGGGCAAGTGCTGGACTGGTTCGCTGGACCGTTCTTCCTCCTAGCCCCCACGGCGCAGGTTCTGCAACTGTCGAAAATCCTCCCGGTGCTTCTGGTAGGCGCTGCGGAACAGGGCGAGCAAGGCCTGGTAGGTGGCATGGCATCGAGGATTGGGCTCGACCGGCGGACCGTACGCAGCCCACTTCGGGGCGGTGGAGCCCGGGTCAAGGAGCCCCACGCCTCCTCCGGCGAGCAAGACGGCGCCCATCGCGGACTGCTCACCCATCTCCAACTGCTGCACCGGCAGGCCAAACACGTCGGCCACGATCTGCTGCCACAGCCGGCTGCGCGCCCCACCTCCCGCCATGACGATCCGTTCCGGCCGGGCGCCCAGCTCGGCCAGGACGAGGTACGCGTCGTAGCAGGCCAGCGCGACGCCCTCCAGGACCGCGCGCACCAGTTCCGCCCGGCCGTGGCCTGCGGTGAGCCCGAGGAAGAGGCCGCGCGCCTGGGGGTCCATGTGCGGCGTGCGCTCGCCGGCCAGGTAGGGCAGGAAGAGCAGGCCACCTGCGCCGGCCGGCGCCGCCTCGGCCCAGGCGACCATCTGCGCGTACGCGGCATCGCCCGGCATGCAGAACACCCGGTCCCGCAACCAGCGCAGCGCCATCCCGGCGGACAGGATCGCGGCCATCTGGTACCAGCCCGCCTGGTCCGGCCCCGGCGGTAATGCGCCGCAAAAGGTGTGGATGCGGCCCGCCCGGTCCACCTGCACCCCGGGCGCGGGCAATACGATCTGCCCGCCGGTGCTGATCGTCAGGAGCAGCGTCCGGGCGTCGACGATGCCAGCGCCGAGTGCGCTGCATGCCGTGTCGGCGGCGCCGGTCACGACGGGGGTCCCGGCTGGCAGCCCCAGCGCTGCGGCGGCCTGGCGGCTGAGTTGGCCGGCGACGGCGGTCGAAGGCTGCACGGGGGGCAGTTGCGACGCGTCTATGTCCAGCGCTGCCAGCACATCCGGCGACCAGACACGGCGGCGTACGTCGAGGAGCAACGTGCCGGAGCCATCGCTGGGGTCGGTGTCAACGTCTCCGGTCAGGCGGTAGCGCAGGTAATCCTTGGGCAACAGGACCGTGTGCACCCGCCGCCACAGGTCGGGCCGCTCCTGCTGCATCCAGCGCACGGTGGCGGCCTGGAAGCCGGTGGCGAGCGGGCTGCCGGTCAGCTCGATCAACCGCACGGCCCCAATCAGGGCGGTGATCTCGCGCACCTGAGGCTCGCTGCGCCGGTCGGGCCAGATGACGGCCGGCGACAGCAGGCCGCCCGCCTCGTCCAATAGGACCGTGCCGTGCATCTGCCCGGAGAGGCCGATGGCTGCGACCGGGACAGGCGGGTCCCCCGCGCCGGCCAACGCCTGGCGCACCGCCGTGATGGTGGCCCGCCACCAATCGTCAGGGTCCTGCTCGGCCCAACCGGGCCGGGGACGATGGATGGGGTATTCGGCGCTGCCCTGGCCCAGGATCCGGCCGGTCGTTGTGGCCAGCAGGACCTTGACGGAGGAGGTGCCGAGATCGATGCCAAGTAATTGCGGCGTCGTGCTCATAGAGTAATCGCACCGTGGACTCATCAAGCAATATGGTCTTATCTTGCACAGGAGTCAACGCTTTACAATGCCGGGCCTTCGGTGCGGCCAGAAACAGAAAGCGGGACGGCTCCACACCGCCCCGTCGCCTCTGACTCTCCAACCCCAGGAGCACCGTATACCAGGGTTGGCTACGCCACGTCAGGCTGCGCTCCCACAAGCGAAAAAGTACTGATGGGCAATGACTCTGCCTCCAGACGTGAGAGGTTGACAATTTCACTCGCATGGTCAATGTCAATGCCCACCAGATGACCTTCCGTGTCAAAATCTAACACCACTCCTGGCACAACTTCACGTGAGTCCACACTTTTCTTCTCCGACAGGTCAATGTAAAGCGAGTCGGTTTCAGGGTAGTAATGAAACTTCATGGTCGCGCCTCCTTAAAGTCACGGTCCGGAAAGGCGTTATGGACAGTCTCCCCGTCCTCCAATGTTACCACGCGCAAGTATTTTTCCAATTCAGGGATGAAAACCCAGTAGCGGATGCGCCCATCAGGCTGAACCTCGCGATGTACCGCTTCACGTAGGGCTCGCTCACACCATTCGCGCCGAAGATAAGGGCGTTTGCGCAAGACTTGTTCCTCAAAGTATCGGGTTGTTTTCATCGCGGCAACATTGTTCAATCAGTAGGCCTTCTGTCAACCAGGACAATCTCACGACTCGAGATCTCTAAACAGTATAGTCCAACTTTGTACGGAAGTCAACATTATGCGGTGCCCCGCGTACGGTTCTCCTGGGGCGAACACGCCGTTCTCATGAGTCGTCGTGGCCAAGAGCTGCACTGCGTGAGTTCGCCCAGATCGTAGGTGTGGAATATCTCGGGGATCAGCACGAGCGTTCCAGGGGCGATCTGCTCAACCATCCGCTCGAACCGCGCCAGGTCGATCCGTTTCAGCGGCGGCACGGCCTGGCCGGACGGCGCGATGATTGGGCGGACGGGTTTGGACAGGGGACGACAGAAGTCATCCCAGTGCACCGGGATCACGACCCGCGGTCGCACGTTGCGCAACAGCAATTCGTAGCACGCCCGTGTTCCCAGCGGCTTGACGGTCAGTACCTCGGCGGGGACCGCCGTGCCCGGACAATGGAGCAGGCGGCGCCCACCAGCGTCGACCAGGAAGCCAAAGCACCGGTCCATCCGGTAGTCGCGGGCCCGCAGCGGTGGGTGCAGGCCGGATGGCAACGGGCCGCTGAACGGCCGCCATCCCCAGAACGTGACGTGCCCGGCCGGCAAGACATCGACCCGAAAGTTCCCCAGCGTCAGCCGGTCGCCGACGTCGATCTCGCGGATCTGCGCCGCCGGGACGCCCAGCACGGCCAGCAACCGGCAGGTGTTGGCTGAGCCCAGCGCCACAGCGCCCGTGTCGCGCACTAGGTCGGGCACGTCCAACAGGTGATCGACGTGCGGGTGGGTCACCAGGACAAGGTCGCAGCGGGGGATCTTTTCGGCGATCAGCTCGCGATTCGGGCGCACGCGGCCGACGGCCATGCGCCACAGGGGAAACCGGGTGACGTACGGGTCGATCAAGATGACCTGATCACCCGCGCGCAGCTCGATCCCGCCGACGCCCAACCAGCGAAACTGCATCACGGTGTCCAATGGCTCAGCCAGTAGTCGTCCTGAGCTTGTCGCAGGATGACGGCTAGGCAGACGCCGCACCCTTTGACGGGCTCAGGGTGCTTGTCGGTCTAAAGTGGCCTATGGCACCAACATCCGCACCTGGGCAAAGTCGTCCGGCCCCAGCGCGTCCATGTCGGCTTCCTGCGAGGGCGGGTACGCGGACAGCATTTCCTCCTGCGTGGGTGTGGCCCCGGCCGGCCAGGCCAGGTCGATGACGCGGGTGTGGTTGGTGTCGCCGGGGCCGCCGCCGAAGCGCCACTGCGCCGCCTGCAGCTCGACGTCCCGCACCCGCCAGACGCCCGTGGCCGGGAACCCCTCCTGGCCCAAGACGACCCCCAGGTAGCCCCAGGTGGCGGGATCCCCCTCGGGGAAGGCGCTGCGCGGCACGCGGATCGTCACCTTGCGGGTCACTGGATCGACGGCGGCCTTCATCTCTGTGCTCACGGGCTTCGGATGGCCTGCCTCGTCCACCCGGTAGACGCCCGGCGTCCATCCCTCGGCCCAGACGACGACGTCCCAGGCCTGGGCTGCGGGCAGGGCGGCGTTACGCCCCGGCAGGAGCAGCCGGCTCCCCGATCCGGCGGCACCGTCGACGTCGACGTAGACGTCCAGCGCCTGCACCGCCAGGCCGCTCCCCGAGCCCCAGGGGTTGCTCAGCGGCCCGAAGAAGGAGAAACTAAAGACCAGGTTCTCCCCGTCTGTCCCGACGACGAACTCCCGCAGGTCAAAGGCGCCGGGATCGAAGACAGAATCGGTGGGATAGGTATATGAACCGGGACCGTGGTCGTCCCCTTCGGGGTCCTCGACGGTGAGCCATGCGGTGATGGGTTGTAATTCCGGCACGACCACCTGGGCCGGGCCGGCGGAGGGGGCCACGACCAGGTCCCGCTCACGCTGGCTGACGACGGCGACGAAGGTGAGCCGGTCGCCGGTGCGCAAGCCACGCCCGGAGTCCGCCGAAGGAGCGCCTCCTGGGCCTGCCGAAGGATCGCCCAGCGCTTCGAACGGCACGGCTAGCTCGAGTGTAGCCCCCGCGAGGGCCACCTCGTCCAGCAGTTGTGGGTCCCCCCATCCACCGCCCTGCGCAGCGGCAGAGAGCACCGCCGCTCTGGCCTCCACGTCGACCGCCACCTCGTGGCTGGCCCCGAACCCAAGCACGGTGGGTGGCTCCATCCCTGCGCCGTAGCGGGAGAAGCCGACCGCCTGGGGTACGCCCGGGGTGCCCAGATAGAGGAAAATCTCTAGCTCCTCGCCCAGTTCCACCCATGGCCGCACTCCCTCCAACTGCACGTAGAGGTGCTCTTGGTCGTAGCCGTAGTAGAGGGCGTCGACGACGTCCTCGGCCCGCACCATGGCGCCGCCCCGCTCCCGGTAGAACCCGGCTGCGGCCCATTCCTCCTCCCCGGCCACGCCGTCCACCGTGGGGGTAAAGAGCCCCTGCACCTCGCGCGCCGGAGGCGGGGAGGCCCGGGGAATGATGGGCACGCTGAGCCACGCGGGGGGTTCTTCCCCCACCGCCCGGTAGACGTCCATCAGCGTCTGTCGATACATCAAGTCGAAGGCGGGGTCGTCGCCCGAATCCTGGTCTGCGCCGTACCACCAGAACCAGTCGGAGCCCTCGGCGGCGTACATCGGTCCCAGCGCGGCCGTGACCTGCTCCTCGGTAGCCGCTTTCTCCCCCCGAACGTAGCCGTCGAGCATCTTGCGGGTGCGGCGCAGGTACTCCCAGCCCAGGTTCTCCTCGTCCTCGCCGATCCACGTGGCAAAGTCAGGGCTGAACCAGCAGCCGGCCCACAGGTTCTCGATCTCGCGCTGCTCCGGGTACAGCGCCAGGTATTCGGAGGGGGTCACCGTCTGGATCGTCTCGTCCTCCGAGAGGAGGCGGTACATCTCGTGCAGGAACTCTTTGCCGTCGTTCTCATAGTATTGCCAGGCGTTCTCCCCGTCCAGGATGACGCTCACCAGGTGCGGCCCCGTGGCCCCCTCCTCTCGCAACTGGGCGTGGATGGCGTGCACCCGCTCCAGGAGATCACGGGCCGCTGCCTTCCCTGGCATGCCCGAGTAGGTAAAGCCGATCTTGTCGGAGATGACCAGGTCACGGAAGACGATGGCCACCGGGCGCTCGTCGCGATAGCGGACGTAGTAGGGGCGGTAGAGGAGATCGGCCTCCTGTACCGTCTCCTGGCTGTCACGGGTGAACGCGTCGATCCCCAGCGACCTGGCCAGCACCTGCTCGCCGGAGGCCATCCACAGGAGCCCGGCGTCGGAGACCATCTTGACGATCTCCTGAGCCACCGCGCCCTCGGCCGGCCACATGCCCCGGGGGTCCTGGCCAAAGATCTCGCGGTAGCGCGCCACGCCGCGCTCGACCTGGGCGATACCGTCCTGGGGGAAGGAGAACCGCTCCGGGAGCGTCGCGTCCGGCGCGCCGACCTTTGCCAGGTCGGTCGCGTACAATAGCGGCAGGATCGGGTGGGCGTAGGGGGTCATCGTGACCTCGATCTGCCCCGCCTGCTGGAGCCGGGCGTGCACCGGCAGGATCTCGGCCAGGATGCGGCGCGTCTTGTCAAAGACGACCCGCTTGTCCTCCTCGGTGAACCCCTCCCCTTTCTCTACCAGCCCCTTCAGTGGCTCCTGGGCCAGGAAGTCGGGGTCGAACCAGGCCAGGTTGAACCAGACCTGCAGGTTACGGAGGTCCCGCTCGGTGAAGCGCTCGAGCGCAGCCGCCAGCCCATCGGCGCTGGCGTCGGTGCCCCGTTTGTCCAGGAGCGCGCGGTAGCGGGGGAAGACGCCGATCTGGTTGTCCCAGTTGGCGTCGAAAAAGTGACGGAGGATGTACAGCTTTTCCTCGTCGGTCAGCTCGGCGGCCGGCTTTTCCGCCAGCATCCAGTACTGATCCTTCGCTCCCGCGACGAAATCCTCCAACTGTTTGATCAGCGATGGGGTCAGGTTGAATGTGACGTGGACGTCGGGGTACGCCTCGACCATGGCCGCCATGTCATGATAGTCCTTGGTACCGTGCACCCGCACCCACGGCCTGGCGTAGACGCCTGTCTCCGGGTCCTTGTAGTAGAGTGGCTGGTGCTGGTGCCAGACGATGGAGAGGTAGATGGCGTCCTCGGGGGAGGGAGGATGGGCGGGAGGGAGGGTATGGGAGGGAGGGACGGGAGGGAGGGTGGGGAGCGGCGTGGGCTGGCAGGCGGCCAATAGCAAGCCAGCCAGTACGATCAAGACAAACCAGCGGTACCTGTATCTTTCTACTCCTGCGCCCATTTCTTCCTCCGAGTCTCTATACCACCTTGGCCAGCACGGAAGCCGTCAGACCCCCGAGGGCTACAGGATAACCTGCCGGCCTGAGAATCCAGGCTTTCGCAGCCATCTTGGGCAACGAGACTTTCCGTGTAAGACCTCGGGATTCTGGAGCCAGAATTCAGCGTCCTCAGTGGGTTCAGCGAGTTCAGCGGTTCAATCCACCGCCAGCACCGCCCCCGACCTTGGCGCCAGCGTCGCCCCCCTGATCCGTCCATCGACCACCCACGCCTGGCCGTCCCCCCACACGTCGTGCAGGGTTGTGCCATCGCAGAACAGACCCGCGGCCGGCACGTCCAGTTCGTAACGGGCCGGGCCGTTGTTCAACACGATCCCCAACGTCTCCCCCTCGCCCTGGCGGGCGAAGGCGTATACCCCGCGCGCGTCGTCGGCGTGCAGGCGGACGTAGCGCCCGTGGCGCAGTGCGGGATGCGTATGGCGCAGATGGGTCGTGCGGCGGAACCAGTCGAGCAGGTCGTGGTCCCAGCGGGCCTCGTCCCATGGGAAAGCGCGGCGGCAGTCCGGGTCGTGCCCTCCCTCCATGCCGATCTCGTCGCCGTAGTAGACGCAGGGCGCGCCGGGGAAGGCCATCTGGAACAGCGTGGCCAGCTTGAGCGCCTCCTTATCCCCCTGCACCAGCGTCAGGAAACGCGGCTCGTCGTGGCTGCTGAGGAGGTTGAGCTGCGCCAGCGTGACCCCCCAGTCGTAGAGTGCCAGCATCCGATCGACCTCGTCGGCGAATTGGACGGCGGACAGCGGCCGCACCGTGAACCCGCCGGGGCGCAGGGTCGTGTCCAGCCGCTCGCCGCCGAAGAAGCCGAGACAGGCCCGGTTAAAGACATAGTTCATCACCGCGTCGAACTGGTCCCCTTGGAGCCAGCGGTGGGCCTCGGACCAGATCTCGCCCACGAGGTACGCCTCGGGGTTCGCCGCCTTGACGACGCGGCGGAACTCTTGCCAGAACCCGACGTCGTCGATTTCCTCAGGCACGTCCAGCCGCCAGCCGTCGATGCCGAATTCGATCCAGTGGCGAGCCACGTCAAAGATAAAGCGCCGCACGGCCTCCGTCCTGGTGTTGAACGTGGGCAGCGCCGGCAGGTCCCACCAGGCCTGGTAGCCCAGTTCCTCCAGGCCGCGATGGCTGCAGGCAAGACGCTGCTCCTCCTCCGGGTTGGGATAGCCGTTCAGCCGCCCGCCGTTCCGCAGACGCTCCTCGTCAAAGTAGAACCAGTCCAGGTAGGGCGAGGCCGCTCCGTTCTCCAGCGCGTGGTTAAACTGGTAGAACCCCCGGCTGGCGTGGTTAAAGGCCCCGTCCAGCACGACGCGGACGCCGCGGGCGTGGGCCGCGTCCAGCATCTCGCGAAACGCGTCGTTCCCACCCAGGATCGGGTCCACGCGGTAATAGTCGTGGGTGTGGTAGCGGTGGTTGGCCGCCGATTGGAAGATGGGGTTTAAGTAGATGGCGGTGATCCCCAGTTCCTGCAGGTAATCCAGCCGCTCGGCCACGCCCAGCAGGTCGCCTCCCTTGAAGCCATGGATCGTCGGCGGGCTGTCCCACGGCTCCAGATTTCCCGGTTTCGGCACCCGCTCGCTGCGGGCGAAGCGGTCGGGAAAGATCTGGTAAAAGATGGCGTCCTTCACCCAGTCGGGTGTTACGATGTTCGTCAACGGTTACCTCCGTACTTCTCATAAACGAGATTTGCCACCAACGCCGTCCAGCCGGTCTGGTGGTCGGCGCCGAGACCCTGGCCGGTCTCGGCGTGGTAGTATTCCCAGAAGCGGCCGGTAGCCTGCCATTGCGCCTCGACGTTGGCGATGAGCGCCTCGCGCAGTTGATCGGCCAGCGCGGGGTGGGTCTCCTCCAACCGCTGGACGAGCAGATAGTTGACCGGCAGCCAGATCGGGCCGCGCCAGTTCGAGTTCCTCCAGCCGCTCTCGGAGTAGCCGGGTTCGTAGATGGCCGAGTTGGCCGAGAGGCTGCGGATGCCGTAAGGCGTCCAGAACTCGGCCGGGTCGGCCAGGTGTTCGATGATGCGACCGGTCTGGGCGACGTCGGGCGCGCCGGCGATGAAGGGGATGAGCCCGGCGTAGCTCTTTTCGAGCAGGAACCCGTTGGCGTTGCGGTCGTAGTAGAAGCCGGTCGCCTCGTCCCAGAGCTGGGCGTTGATCTGGTCGACGATCTGCGCGTATTCGGCCCGGTAAAAGTCGGCCCGGTCCGGCTGGCCGATCTCGGCGGCGATGCGCGCCAGGTCGAGCGCGAAGAAGGCCACCCAGCCCGAGAGGTCGGCCTCCTCCTCGTCGGGCGGGCCGGGGCGGGGGATATTGTCCATGCCCATGAATCCGCCGGTGTGCAGGCTGTCCCGGTCTCGGTCATACGCTTTGCGCACGAAGGCATAGTGCGTCTCCAGCCGGGGGAAGAGCTCTTCCAGAAAAGCGCGGTCGCCATCTGCCTCATAGATCTGCCAGGCAGCCCAGGCAAAGAGAGGCGGCGTTTCTCCTTCCAGGAACCATTCGACGTTGGGCACGTGGCCGGTCTCCGTCTGCCACCGGTCGCTGAGGAAGAGGCGCAGGTCGCGCCTGGCCAGTTCGACGTCGGCCAGCGTGGCGGCCTTGGCCTGGAAGCAAGTGTCCCACATGGCGGGCCAGGGGAACTCCCACTTGTCGGGCACCAGGATCACGTCGTGCACGTCCACTTTTCCACGCCACTCTGGCTGGTAGGAGCCATCGTAGATGTAGACCATCTTGTTCCACAGCAGGTTCATCAACGCCGCCTGGTACATTCGCTGGTGCGCGGTCACGTCATCGGCGTAGAGCGCCCGCGCTTCGGCCTGCCGCATTGCCAGCAGGTCGTCGGCCCCGGCCAGCGCTTGCCCGGCGGCGGCGCGGGCGGCGGTGTAATCGGCGGCGTGGGCCAGCCCGAAGCGGAGGACCTGCCTTTGTCCGGCGGCTAGCTCGACCTCGAAATCCCAGGCGGCCTTGTCCCCCTCGCCGTGGTCGGCGAGCGTGCCCTGGTTCACGAGCGCGGCGTTGATCGCCGCCCGGACCGGGTACGCGTTGGCCGTGATCTGCCACGAGTCGGGCGCTCGGCCGGCGAGGACGACAAAGTGGCCGCCCGGATACGCCGCGTCCCACGTCCGCTCGTCGGCGCGAACCACCAGAGACCCTTGGGGTTCAGGAAAACCCCAAGGGTCTCTCTCCCCAGCGTGGAACCAGACCTGGGGGACCAGGTGCAATTGCGCATGGCCGGCATCCGCCGAGCCGGAGAGGATGACCTGGGCGACCATTGTCCGGCTATCGTACTTGGCGTACTCGATCGTCGCGTTCACGACGCTGGCCTGGAACGGGTAGTTGTAGCCGTAGCGCATGTAGCTGTGGGTGGGGGTGTTCTCGTAAAATACGCGGTCCTCGCGGATCGTCTCGCCATACTGGCCACTGGGACCGTCGAGGCCGTAGAGCCGCTCGGTGAGACAGGGCTGGCCGGGCTGGAAGAAGGCGAAGGCAAAGGCGACGCTCAGGTTGTGGTCGGTGATCCCGGCGATCCCGTCCTCGCCAAAGCGGTAGGGTGTCGACAGGGCCTTCTCGTAGGTAAAGCTCCACCCATCGCCCCGGCGGACTGCCTCGCGGGGATTGCCCCACTCGCGCTCAGCCAGGTACGGCCCCCAGGTGTCGTCGAGCGTGTGCCAGGGTGGTGGTGACTCCGGGAGAGGTGACGCGGTGGCCGTTGGTGAGGGCGGGGTGGGCGTGGGCGGACGGCCAACAGGGAGGCAGGCGGAGAAGACGAGGAGAAAGATCAGCAGCCCAACGAGCGTCCATCCTTGCGAAGGTTTAAAACCGCGCCGGCTGTGTGGCTGCCCATGAGGGGTGAAGATGCTTCTGGCCTGTGACCTGATCACGAACCTTCGCAAGGATCACCTGACTTTTGTCTGCTCTTACCCCTTCACGCTCCCCAGCGTCAGCCCGGAGATGAGCCACTTGGACGAGTAGAGGAACAGGGCCACCACCGGGATCATCACCAGGATGGACGCCGCTGAGAAGAGCCCCCACTGGGTCTGGAACTGGCTCTGGAAATCCCGCACGCCCAGTACCCAGGTCCACAGCGAGCGATCGCTGGCGATCATCACCCGGGCCAGGAGGTAGTCGCTCCAGGCTGCCATGAAGCTGAACAGGAAGACGATGGCCAGCGCCGGCGTGGACAGCGGCAGGATGATGCGCCAGAAGGCCGAGAGGCGCGATACCCCGTCGATGAGGGCCGCCTCCTCCAGCTCGTGGGGAATGGTGTCATAGTAGCCCTTCAGGATCCAGATGCTGAAGGGCACCGACGTGACCGAGTACGCGAGCACCAGCCCGCGGTAGCTCTGCGTCAGGCCGAGCTTGGTGGCCAGGATGTAGATGGGCACCATCAGCATCGGCGCCGGGATCATCTGGGTCGTCAGCAAAAAGACCAGGCCCGGTCCCCGGCCGGGGAACCGCCAGCGCGAGAAGGCGTAGGCCGACGTCGCCGCCAGGATCACGCCGATGATGGCGGTGGCGGTGGTGATGGCGATGCTGTTCCACAGCCAGACCAGGAATTCCTTTTCGACCAGCACGGTCTTGTAGGCCTGCAGGCTGGCGTCGTCAGGAATGATGGCCAGCGACGTGGACAGCAGCCGGTCGCCTGGGCGCAACGACACGCTCAAGACCCGCAGCACCGGATACACGGCGATGGCGCAGGAGAGGATCAGGGCCAGGTTGATCAGGATGCGCTTGAACGTGCTGTCCTCCCGGCCCGACTTGAAGAAGCGTTGCCAGGCGCTTCTCTGCTTGCGCGTGGATGCGGTCGTCGCTGTCATTCGGTCGCTCCTTTCAGGCCACCGGTGACCCGGATGTACAGAATGGAGAATGCGAGCAATAGGCCAAAGTTCACAAAGGCAAAGGCGGCTGCGTCGCTCAGGTTAAAGTACTGGAACGCCGAGCGGAAAAGCGCCGTCACCAACGTGTCGCTGGTCTCGAGTTCGTTCTGGTTGATGAAGAAGGGCACGTTAAAGTTGGCAAAGGTCCAGACGGTGCCCAGGATGATGGCCGGCGTCAGGACCGGGCGCAACAGAGGAAGTGTGACGTTGCCGAATTGCTGCCAACCCGAAGCCCCGTCCATCTTTGCAGCTTCGTAGTATTCGCCGGCGATGGACTGCAGGCCCCCCAGGATGATGACCATCATGAAGGGGATACCCAGCCA
>DATKTN010000253.1:0-8848 GCA_035531135.1 Anaerolineae bacterium | reverse complement strand
GATCAGCCCGATGATGGCGGCCCAGACCAGGTTGGCGGTGCCAAAGTGGGGGCGGAGCAGGCTGGAGGCGGCCAGCTCGACGGCCAGCGAGACCAGCCCGCCGGCGAAGGCGGTGACGTAGAGATAGGTGTCCTGTCGGCGCATATGGGTGGATTATAACCCCATTTGTGCCAAGGTGCCAGGCACTTATCAACGCCACTCTTAGGCCAGGGGCGGCTCTGACAAACCGTCGTTTCAGGTCTTGAAGTAGCCAAGTGCCTGGCACCTGGACTTGCCCTCCACCCGAATTGTGCTATACTTTACCCAGAGGAAAAACGATGGCGCACACCGTTTGGCTGATCGTCGATACCGATAATAATCCTGGCGGCCCCAGGGGGTGGCCGACGGTGTGACGCGCACCTGGTTGCCGTGTGTATGAACTCAGCCGCCCCCCAACGGGCGGCTTGTTTCTTTATCTGGCCTGGGCAGAACAGCTTACGTAAGGAGCCGATCATGTTAAAAACACACAGTTGCGGTGAGTTGCGGACCGAGCACGTCGGCCAGGAGGTGGCGCTGGCAGGGTGGGTCAACCGGCGACGCGATCACGGCGGCCTGGTCTTTGTGGACCTGCGCGATCGCTCGGGTATCGTGCAGGTCGTGACCAACCCTGACGTGGCCCCGGAGGCGCACGCGGCGGCTCAGCAGGTGCGCAGCGAGTACGTGCTGCAGGTCAAGGGGACCGTCCGGGCGCGCCCGGAGGGGCTGATCAATCCCGACATACCGACGGGGGGGATCGAGGTCGTGGCCCACGCGGTGAGGGTCCTGAACGCGGCCAAGACGCCGCCCTTTTACATCTACGACGACAGCCCGGTGGACGAAGCGCTGCGGCTCAAGTACCGGTACCTGGACCTGCGGCGGCCGCGCATGCAGCGCAACCTCATCCTGCGCCACCGGGTGGTCAAGCACATCCGCGATTTCCTCGACGCCCGGGGTTTCGTCGAGATCGAGACGCCGGTCCTGTTCAAGACCACGCCAGAGGGGGCGCGGGACTATCTGGTGCCCAGCCGCGTCCACCCCGGCAAGTTCTACGCCCTCCCCCAGTCGCCGCAGCAACTGAAGCAACTGCTGATGGTCGCCGGATACGAGCGGTATTTCCAGATCGCGCGCTGTTTCCGGGACGAGGATCAACGGGGCGATCGCCAGCCCGAGTTCACCCAACTGGACCTGGAGATGAGTTTCGTCCAGCGGGAGGACGTGATGGCGTTGACCGAGGAGCTGATGATCGGCATCGTCGAGACCTGCTCCGACCGGCAGTTGCTGGCCAAGCCGTTTCCCCGCCTCACTTACGAGCAGGCGATGCGCCGCTTTGGCACCGACCGGCCGGACATGCGCTTCGGGATGGAGCTGGTGGATATCTCTGACCTGGTGGCCGAATGTGGCTACGGGATATTCAGCCAGGCGGTCGAGGCGGGCGGGCAGGTGAGGGGCATCCGTGTCCCCAGTTGTGGCACGTACAGCCGGCGCCAGGTCGACGAGCTGGCCGAGCTGGCCCAGCGAGAGGGAGCCAGGGGGCTGGCCTGGCTGGCGCTGGGCGAGGATGGCCAGGTGCGCTCCTCCTTCGCCAAGTTCCTCGCCGATTTCGAGGTGGCCGCCATCGTCCAGCGGATGGAGGCACAGCCAGGCGACCTGCTGCTGTTCGTCGCCGACCGCCCGCGGGTGGTGAACGCGGCGCTGAGCGGGCTGCGGCTGGCGTTCGGCGAGCGGTTGGGGCTGTGCGACCGCGGCGTGTTGGCGTTCTGCTGGGTGATCGACTTTCCGCTCTTTGAGTGGGACGAGGAGGGGCAGCGTTGGGACCCCAGCCATCACCTGTTCACCTCGCCGATGCCGGAGGACGTCTCGCTGCTGGAGACCAGTCCCGGCGCGGCCCGTGGACAGCAGTACGACCTGGTCTGCAACGGGGAGGAGGTGGCGGGCGGCAGCATCCGGATCCACCAGCGGGAGGTGCAGGAGAAGGTGTTCGAGCTGATCGGGTTGGGCGTGGAGGTGGCGCGGGAGCGTTTCGGCCACATGTTGGAGGCGTTCGAGTACGGCACGCCGCCCCACGGAGGGATCGCGCCAGGGATCGACCGGCTGGTGATGCTGCTGGCCGGCGAGCCCAACATCCGCGAGGTGATCGCCTTCCCCAAAACGCAGCAGGCGGCCGACCTGATGGCCGGCGCGCCGTCGCCAGCCGAGCCCAAGCAACTGGAGGAGCTTCACATCCAGATCGTGGATGGCAGTCGATAGACAGTAGACAGTAGACGGCAGTCAGGGGGATATGCTGACTGCTGTCCGCTGACTGCTGACTGCTGTGTTCATGGGAGGAAAAATGGTCAATGATTTGATCGCCCGCGTAAGAGAGGACGGGGTACGGTTCATCAGCCTGCAGTTCACCGACATCCTGGGGATGATCAAGAGCGTCACGATCCCCGTCGGCCGGCTCGGGGAGGTGCTGGAGCAGGGGATCTGGTTCGATGGCTCGTCGATCGAGGGATTTGCGCGCATCTTTGAGAGCGACATGGTGCTGGTGCCCGACCCGGCCACCTACCAGGTGCTGCCGTGGAGCGCGCCGGAGCGGCGGCGAGCGCGCCTGATCTGCAATGCCCACGGGCCGGATCGAGCACCCGCGCTCAGCGCGCCGCGCGTGGTGCTGGAGCGGGTGCTGGCCCGGGCTGCCGGGCGGGGGTACGTCTACAACGTCGGTCCCGAGCTCGAGTTCTTCCTGTTCAAGCGCAACACGGAGCAGGACCGTGGGCTTCCGACCCGGCCGGCCCCGCACGACGTGGGCGGCTATTTCGACTTTTCGCCGCGCGACGAGGCGCAGCAGGTGCGCAGCGAGATTATCCTGGCGCTGGAGGGGATGGGCATGGAGGTGGAGATGAGCCACCACGAGGTCGCGACGGGCCAGCACGAGATCGACTTTCACTACGCCGACGCGCTGACCAGCGCCGACAACGCCGTCACGTTCAAATACACGGTGCGGGCGGTCGCGGCCACGTACGGCATCTATGCCAGTTTCATGCCCAAGCCGATCTTTGGTATCAACGGCTCCGGCATGCACACCCACCAGAGCCTGTTCGACGCGGCGGGGCGGAACCTGTTTCACGACCCGGACGACGAATACCGCCTGTCGCGCCTGGCGTACAACTTTATCGCCGGGCAGATCGAACACGCGCGAGCGCTGGCGGCGGTGGTGGCCCCGACGGTCAACAGTTACAAGCGGTTGACGCCGGGGTACGAGGCCCCGGTCTACATCTGCTGGGCGCAACTCAACCGCTCGGCGTTGATCCGCGTCCCGGCGCACGGGGCGCTGCGGGAGGGGGCGACGAGGATCGAGCTGCGCTGTCCTGATCCCAGCGCCAATCCGTACCTGGCGTTTGCCGCGATGCTGGCGGCAGGGCTCGACGGCATCGAGCGGGACCTGACGCCGCCATCGCCGGTGAACGAAGACGTCTACGACTTTGACGAGCGGGACCTGCGCGAGCGGGCGATCGGCACGCTGCCCGGCACGCTGTCCGATGCACTGGACGCACTCGAGCGGGACGAGGTGATCCGGGAGGCGTTGGGCCCGGCCATCACCGACGCCTTCCTGCGGGCCAAGCGGGCGGAATGGGATGAATATCGCATCCAGGTGACGAACTGGGAGTTGGCGCGGTATCTGGAGACGGCGTGAGGCACCTTCCCGAAAGCTGACGCGAGGGTATCAGGTGTACGATTCACCGCTGTTGGCCCGTGTTCGTGGCCTTCTCGGTGGTCTTTCAGCTTTCGGGAAGGTCTGCCTTCAATCCGGCGACTTGCGCTTTTTCCGAAAGCATGGTATAGTCTAATTAACCCTGCTGTGTGCGTGATCGCCGTTTTTGCGTTTTGAGCCAACACCTATAAAAACGGGAACTGTCTCTTCAGAGAGGAATGCGATAGCCTTCGGGCAAGGCAGACCGCTGAGCAGGTTCCCACCTGCGAAAGCAGGTTCAAAACACGTCGGCACACGGCACGGCAGGGTTGGGCCTAATGTGTGTCTGCAAACGCCACCGACATACCGGTGGCGTTTGCGTACCTGCGCTTGACCTGGCCCTTCCTTTGTGCTATCCTCTTTTTCCAAACCACGGAGTGTGAGGTGCGCCGTGTTACGAGAACGGGTCTCCGACGACATCTATGTTTTCACCAGTGACCTATACGCGCAAGTGACGGCTGGAGCGATCGTGACGCCCGACGGCGCGATCCTCGTGGACACCCTGCCTTTTCCTGCCGAAGCGCGCGAGATGGCGGCGTTCATCGCACATGTTTGCCGGCTGGGTGTGCGATACCTGATCCTGACGCATTATCACGCCGATCATACCTATGGCATGTACCTTTTCCCGCAGGCCGACGTCGTGGCACACGCGATCTGCCGCTCATTGCTGGCCCGGGTCGGTGTGCCGGCGTTGGAGGCAGCGAAGGCCGAAGCGCCCGAACTGGAGGACGTGACACTGCGCCTGCCCGACATCACGTTTGGCGACGGAGAGATGGGGCTGCGGCTGGCGGACAAGCTGGTGCGGCTGATTCACGTGCCCGGTCACACGTCGGACTCGGTGATGGTGTACGTCGAAGAGAGTCGCGTGCTGTTCGCGGCCGACACGGTGATGCCGGTGCCCTCGATCGTCGACGGTGACGTGGACGCGTTCAGGGCATCCTTGCGGAAGGTCTTGGAGTTGCCGGTCGAGAACATGGTGCAGGGGCACGGGGAGGTCATACTGCGCGGCGAGGTGCCGGAGGTGGTGCAGGCCAGCCTGCACTATCTGGATGCGATCGAGGCGCTGGTGGCCAAGACGATCAAGCGTGGCAAGGGGCGGCAGTCACTGCGGAGGGTCAGCATCGAATCCTGCGGGCTATCGCGCATTCCGCTCAACGGGCTGGTCCAGCAGATCCACGTGGCGAATCTGCTGGCGCTGTACGGCCGCATGACGTCCGAGTGAGCGGCGACGCAACGCGAATCCCCGCGGGGACTCTGGCGCGCTCCGAATGAGGGGCGCGCTGTGCTGTTCGGGCGATCTATGTCGTGAGGTCGTGATCCGGCAGGATGTCCTCAGCGTCGCGGACGGCGGGGAAGAGGTACCCGCCCAGGCTCGCCAGCGCCGCCAGCCCGCCGGTGACGACGAACAGCAACCCGATCCCGGCGCCGGTGCCGGTGCCCACCAGCCAACTGAAAACCGGGGCAAGGCTGCCCCCTTCCGCCATGGCCGGTTCCAGGACCCGGTCGGCGAGAGGGCCCGCCAGCAACTGGGTGACGGGCAGCACCAGCCAGGCGATGAACTGCCGGGCGGTAAAGACCCGCCCCTGCACGTCGGGCGCGACCTTGGCCTGCCAGATGGCCTGGTTGGACCCGTTGATGATCGGCCCGAAGAAGGACCACAGGAAACTGCCCACTGCCCAGGCGGGCAATGCCTGTCCCAGGCCGAGCACTGTCTGCCCCAGCAAGCCCGTGCAGGACCAGCTCAGCAGCACGCCGTGGACGCGGCGTCTGGGGCCGCCCCACACCGTCATCGCCACGCCGCCGATCACGCCCCCGATGGCCCCGGCCGACTGCACGCTCCCAAAGATCAACTCGTCGTTCCCCGTGCGGCCGAGGATCATCGGCGCAAGGACCGCGTAGGCCAGCCCGTTGAAAAAGTTCCCGACCAGAAACACCATCTGCAGGCCGAGCAGGCTGGGCCGGGCAAAGATGTAGCGGAAGCCATAGGCCGCTTCCGTCATAAGGTTCCCGCTGCCCGCGCGGCCGGCCGCGCTCCTGGGCGGCTGGGGGACGTGCACGAGGAGGAGCGCAAGAATCGCGACTGCGGCGGAGGCCAGGTCGATGCTCAGCACGCCGGCGAGACCCACAGGCCCGATCAAGGCCCCGGCCAGGAGCGGGGCAAAGACCATCGAACCGTTGCCGGCCAGTTCCAGCATCCCGTTGGCGCGGGCGTATTGCTCCTTGGGCAGCATCAGCGTGATGGCGGCGGAGTAGGCCGGCCACTGGAAACCCTGAAAGATTCCAGAGATGGTGGCGGTGACGTAGAGGTGCCAGACTTGCAGGTTGCCCGCGGCGTAGAGTGCCAGGACGATCACGGTGACCAGCGCGGCGGCCAGGTCACTGAGCATCATCATCACCTTGCGGTTGCCGCGGTCCACCAGCACGCCGACGAAGGGGCCCAGCACGACCATCGGCGTCACGAAGAAGAAGCCGACCATGGCCAGCGGCGTGGCCTTACCCGTGACCTCGTAGGTCCACAGGGTCAGCGCAAAGTTGCTCATCGCGGTACCCAGGAGCGAGACGACCTGGCCGATCCATACGATGGTGAACCCTGCCATTCCGGCAGGCTGCTTTTGCAGGCCTTGCATTGTCACGCCTGTCCCTCCATCCGCCGCCCACCTTTCCCTTGTCAAGCTGTTATCGTCTGAAGGACTGCTTTCACCCCCCAAGTATATGCCCGTTTTGCGTCCGAGTCAAGACCCCGCACCGCCACCGTGCATACCATTCCCAACCCCACTCGTCCCTCCGTCTCTCCCTGTCTTCTCCCCATTGGACATTGGTCATTCCCTCCCCCGCTTTCTTGCCTTCCCCCCCATCTTGCGCTATACTCTCCCCCAAACCAACCACCCCGTCACGGACCTGCTCAGCCCTGCACCACGCCAAGGGAGGCAAGATGGCCAGCAAACCCACCGGCACCGAACGCCCGCAGGAGCCACGCGAAATCCCCACTGCCATGGAACTCCTGCAGCAGCGCCGCAAGGACCTCTTCATCGGTCGCCAAGACGAGCGCGACGCCTTCCGCCGCAACTTTGACTGCGAACTATCCCAACGATGCCTCATCTTCGCCTTCCACGGCCAGGCCGGCATCGGCAAGAGCTTCCTCGTCGCCCGCTACCAGGAGATCGCCAGCGCCAAGGGTGCTCTCACCGCCGTCACCGACGAAGCCGAGGCCACCGCCGTCCGCGACCAATCCATCGTCCGCGCCATGGCCCGCCTGGCCAGCCAATTCGCTGGCGCCGGCGCGCCGCTCGACACCTTCGACCAGTCGCACCGCAAGTATCGCGACTCCATCCACCAGGTCGAGGCCGACCCCGACGCGCCCGCCGGCACGTTCGGCAAGCTCGCCCGGGCCACGGCCCGCATCGCCACCGGCGCGGCCAAGGCCACGCTCGTCGGCCAGGCCGCCGAAGGCGCCCTCCGCGAGCTAGGGGCCGGTGAGGACCAGCTCGTCGACTGGGCCGAGGCCAGGGGGCGCTACCTCGCCGAGAAGTTCAAGGGCAAACATGACCTCGTCGCGCTCGTCAAGGAGCCCGTCCAGACGCTCACCCCCCTCTTCGTCCAAGACCTCAACGCCCTCGCAAACGACCGTCCCGTCGTCCTCTGCTTCGACACCTGGGAGCGCACCAGCCCCCACCTCGACGCCTGGCTCCGGTTCCTGTACGAGCCCCAGGGCCTCAGCGCCGGCGTCTGGGTCGTCATCGCCGGCCGCCAGCCCCCGGGCGACGCCTGGGAGCCCTTCCTCCCCCTCATGGCCTGCTTCGAGCTCCAAGAGTTCACCGAGGACGAGACCCGCGACTACCTGCGGAAGCAGGGCGTCACCGGCGAAGCCCGCGTCCAGCAGATCCTCGCCTTCTCCGGCGGAGTCCCCGTTCTCGTCAGCACGCTCGCCAGCGCCAAGGGGGGCAGCGCGGCCCAGGCCGCCAACAGCTTGGTCGAGCGCTACCTGACGTGGGTCGAGGACCCCCGCCACCGCCAGGCCGCCCTCCGCTGCGCCGCCGCCCGCCGCCTCGACAAAGACGTCGTCGCCGCCGTCATGGGTCCCGACGACGCCGACGCGCTGTTCGACTGGCTCACCGCGATGCCCTTCGTCCAGACTCGCCCCGGCTACTGGGAGTACCACCCCAAGGTCCGCAAGCTCATGCTCCGCTTCGCCCGCAGCCGCTCGGTCAAGGACGCCAACGCCGTCCACGCCCGGCTCCGCGCCTACTACCGCGACCTGCTGGCCGCCAGGGGCGACGAGCCCCGCTACCGCGACGAGACCTGGCGCCGTTGCACCCTCGAGGCCCTCTACCACGGCCTGATGCAGGAGAGCGCCGACGCCGAGCGCGAGGGCCTGGACACCTTCCTCGTCGCCCTCCGCCGGTACTACCCCCTCGCCGGCGAGGTCGCCACCGCCGGGCAGCAGGCGGCCGAGGAACTCGAGACCGCCACCGACCTCACTAACTGGGCCGGGATCCTCGCTGCCGGATGGGCGGCCATAGAAGGCCAATCCTGGCAAGACCTGCTGTCCTTCCGCGAGGCCCTGGACCGGCGCGACGACCTCTCCGACGCCGCCCGAGCGAGCCTCTACCTCTTCGGTGGCCTCGCCTACCTCGTCTCGGCGGACTACGAGCAGGCGATGACGGATTTCAACCGTGCGATTGAGCTGGCCCCGGAGTTGGCCCTGGTGTACCGCATCCGGGGACTCGCCTACGCCGGCCTGAACGACTACGAGCTGGCGATCGCCGACTACGATCAGGTCATCGAGCTGAACCCGGAGGACGCGGCGGTGTACCGCATCCGGGGGCTCGCCTACGCCGGCCTGAACGACCACGAGCGCGCGATCGCGGACTTCGACCGGGCGATCGAGCTGGACCCGGAGGACGCCGCGGCATACCACAACCGAGGGTTCGTTTACGCCTACCTGAAGGACTACGAGCGGGCCATCGCGGACTTCGACCGGGCCATCGAGCTGGACCCCGAGTACGCGGCGGCGTACCACAAACGCGGGGCCGCCTACGCCTACCTGAAGGACTACCAGCAGACCATCGCGGACTTCGACCGGGCCATCGAGCTGGACCC
>DATKTN010000252.1:0-3506 GCA_035531135.1 Anaerolineae bacterium | reverse complement strand
TCTTTGGCAATCCCGGTACGACGGAATCGCCCCTGATGGACGTCCTGGCGAGCTATCCCCAGATCGAGTACATCCTGGCCTTGCACGAAGGGGTCGCCGTCGGCATGGCCGACGCGTACGCGCTGGCGACGGGCCGGGTGGGCGTCGTGAACCTCCACGTCGCCCCCGGGTTGGGCAACGCGCTGGGGATGCTGTTCAATGCGATGGAGGGGCGCTCGCCCGTCATCGTGACGGCGGGGGAGCCCGACGCCCGCCTGCGCCTGCGCGAGCCTTTGCTGAGCCACGACCTGGTCGCCATGGCCGCCCCGCTGACCAGGTGGAGCGTGCGGGCCGAACGGGCCGACGAGCTGCCCCTGCTCCTCCACCGCGCCTTCAAGGTCGCTCAAGAGCCCCCGGGCGGCCCGGTGTTCGTCGCACTGCCTATGAGCGTGATGGAGGAGGAGAGCGATGCGCCCTCGCTCCCGCCGACCCGCCTGTTCACTGACGTCCAGGCTGACCCGGCGGCCATCGAGGAAGCGGCCAGTCTTTTGCTGCAGGCACGCCATCCGGTGATCGTGTGCGGAGCTGGCGTGTTCCGCTCCGGCGCTCAGGCAGAGTTGGTGGCCGTGGCCGAATTGCTGGGCGCTCCTGTGTGGAACACCCTGCTGACCTCGGCCGTCAATTTCCCGATGACCCATCCCCAGTATCGGGGCGAGCTGTCCGATAACTATGCCCAGATCCGGCGATCCCTGGGCCAGCCCGACGCGGTGCTGCTGGTAGGCGGGTACTTTTTCCGGGAGGTGTTCTACACCCCCCAACTCCCCTGGCCCGCCGAGGCCGCTGTGATCCAGATCGAGGCCGCTCCCCAGTCCCTGGCGCGCAACTTGCCGGTCACCGTAGGCATGGCCGCCGATCCCAGGACAGCACTGCGAGACCTGCACGCGGCGCTCGTATCCAGGGCCACGGACGCGTTCCTCGCCGCCAGCGCAGCCCGGCGCAGCGAACAGGCGCGCCTGAAGGCCGAGGAGGAGCGCCGGTACCAGGCACGGGTGCGAGAACGGTGGGACGCGCGCCCGATGACAACGGCGCGCTTCGCGGCCGAGATTAAGACCGCGCTGCCGCCGGACGTCGTCGTGGTCGGGGAGGTGAACACAGGCCGCGCCGACCTCATCCGCACCATCCCCTTTGAGCGTCCCGGTGATTACTATGGCTCACGCGGCGGTGGCATCGGCCAGGGATTGCCCGGCGCTCTGGGCTACCGGCTGGCCCATCCAGACCGCCCGCTGCTCGCCATCTCCGGGGACGGCTCGGCACTCTACACCATCCAGGCGCTGTGGACTGCCGCCCGCTACCACTTTCCGCTGGTGCTCGCCATCCTCAACAATCGGGCGTACCAGATCGTGAAAGACAACCTGGATCGCTATCGCGAGTTCTTTGGAGTAGAGGGGGAGCGAGCGTGCCCGCACCTCGATCTGACCAACCCGGACATCGATTACGCCCGACTGGCGCAGGGTTTTGGCGTGCCCGCCCGGCGAGTCGAGGAACCTGCGCGGGTCGGGCCGGCCATTCGCGAGGGCTTTGCCAGTGGGGGACCGTATTTGCTCGACGTGCGGGTTGACGCACGCTGAGAGGACGGCTCATGAGCATCACATATCGGAAAGACAGGCTCTTGACCACCATCGCCCGGCTGGGCCTGGTGCTGGCCCTGCTGCCGAGGCCGCCGGTGACAGCAGTCGGAGCCGCGCCAGCGTTTCAAGAAGAGGCCGGGGCAGACAGACCCGAGCCTACGCCCCACCAGCCAGCCCCTGGCCCGCAGCTTCACCTTCACCGGGGTACTTTTGACGCCAGGACGGCCCGACAGTTCGCACCCACGTCGTCCCTGGCGGCAACTGCTGCGGGTCCCTATGGCATCGTTCAACTATGTGGTCCGATCACACCCGCCGATCGACAGGCGCTGGAGCGAACCGGGGTAGAACTCATCGAGTACCTGCCGGATTACGCCTACCTGGTGCAGGGGACGGCCGCCCAACGTGCGGCAGTTGCACGTTTGCCCCGGGTCTATGCGTACACGTCGTTCACGCTGGCCGATAAACTGGCCCCGGCGCTTTTGCGAGCCCTCGCCCGCGGTGAACCGGGTACGTGGCAGGTGCGTGTGATCGGTTGGCGGGGTGAAGAGGACACGCTGGCCCGGGAGCTGGAAACGCTGGGGCTGGGACGACAGGTGGCAGCCAATGCGGGCCTGCTGTTGCAGGTAGCCAGGCTGGAATCTGTGCGCTGGATTGAACCCGCCGGCCATCCCAGGATTTTGAACGATTATGCCCGTGACATCATGAACGTTGAACCCGTATGGCGAAATCAGCACCTGTTTGGCACAGGCCAGATCATCGCCGTGACAGACAGTGGCCTGGATACGGGCGATTTGAACACGATCAGCCCTGATTTTGGCGGACGCATCGTGGCCACGCACATCATATCAGCCGGAGGCCATTGGGATGACAATCACGGACACGGCACGCACGTGGCCGGCTCGGCAGCGGGGGCGGGGGTGCAGTCCGGGGCCGATCCGGGCCACCATGACTATACAGACTCATTGGCCGGGATAGCTCCAGAGGCCAATCTGGTCATCCAAGCATTTGAAGCCAACCCAGACGGCACCATCATTGGGTTTCCCGCAGATCTTTACCCACTATTCGCTCAGGCTCATGCGGACGGGGCACGGTTACATACCAACAGTTGGGGAGATTACACCGGCCCGATCTCGGACACCGAAGCAGCTTATGGTGGCTACCCCTACGTGTCGCAGCGCACTGACGCGTTTGCGTGGGACCATCCAGACGTGGCGATCTTTTTTGGTGCCGGCAACTCGGGCGTAGATGGCACACCAGGTCCACTGGGGTTTTGCCTCGACGGGGATGGCGTGGTCGATCCCGATTCGCTGCTCGCTCCGGGAACCGCCAAGAACGTCGTCACAGTTGGCGCTACGGAGAGCAATCGTTCCACGGGTGGATTGGGCGGATTTCCCTGGCTTTTGATCAATCTCTGCTTTATTACCCAGCCGATCGCCCTCGATCCCATTGCCGACGATGCCAGCGGCATGGCGGCCTTTTCTTCGAGAGGCCCGGCAGATGACGGGCGCACCAAGCCGGATATCGTCGCGCCGGGCACCAACATCGTCTCGAACCGCTCACACGGCGCTGGCGCGACCACCCTATGGACCACGCACGAAACGTATCCCGATGATTACGTGTATTGCGGCGGCACCTCGATGGCGACTCCCCTGGTCGCCGGTATGGGCGCTTTGGTGCGCGAGTGGCTCATATCGCAGGGCCATGCCAACCCAAGTGGTGCCGCTATCAAAGCTGTCTTGCTCAATACGACCAGGGATATCGCGCCGGGCCAATACGGGACGTTGGATGCGCAGGAGATTCCTTTCGATCGCCCCAACAGCGTGGCGGGCTGGGGCCGTGCCGATCTTTTGTTCATCGATGCTCCCGCGCCCTATGCCCTGTGGCTGGACGACCAACCCG
>DATKTN010000251.1:0-2553 GCA_035531135.1 Anaerolineae bacterium | reverse complement strand
ACCATATTATCACCTGTCTTGATCTACGATACATTCCTGAGGCGCGCTTTCGCGAGCTACATGACCTGGCTCAAGAGGACCATCGTGCCCTCAATGGCTACATTGGCTACATTCGTAAGCAACAACAGGGCATAGACGAGTTCGGCAAAAGCATCCTGCGTGAACCCTACGAAGTGGATTCGGTGGTCGGTGAGGGACAGGTAGAGGAGCAAATGAAGAAGGGGTGATGGATAAAATGGGGAACGTTATTCCTCATCTACTCATTCCTCATTTACTCATTCCTCATCTACTCATTCCTCATTTACCTCTTGTTTGGAGGGATACTGCACATGGATCTTGCCCGCTTTCTTCCAGTTTCCCGCGGTGACGAGCCGTCCGATCTGGTGCTCCGCAACGGCCGGGTGATCAACGTCTTCACTGGCGAGATTGTCGAGACCGACGTCGCGATTGCCGCGGATACCATCGTCGGTGTGGGGCCTGGGTACGCGGCCCGGCAGGAGATAGACCTGGGTGGGCGGTACGTTTGCCCTGGCCTCATTGACGCCCACGTCCACGTCGAATCCTCAATGGTCACCCCGCCGCAGTTTGCCCGCGCCGTCGTCCCGCGCGGCACGACGACCGTCGTCACCGACCCCCACGAAATCGCCAACGTCGCCGGTGCCGCCGGCATCCGCTACATGCTGGCGGTTTCTGAAGGGCTGCCGCTGACCGTCTACGTCAACCTGCCCTCCTGTGTCCCGGCTACGCACATGGGTACCGCCGGGGCGGAGTTGGATGCCGGTGCCCTGCTGGCGCTGGCCGACCTGCCTCGCGTGCTGGGCCTGGCCGAGTTCATGAACGTGCCAGGGGCGGTGCTGGGGCTGCCAGGGGCGCTGGAGAAACTGGTGGCCTTCCAGGGGCGGGTCATTGACGGCCACGCTCCCGGCTTCAGCGGCAAGTGGCTGCAGGCCTACGCCGGCGCCGGCCCCGGTTCCGACCACGAGTGCGTGACGGCCGACGAGATGGTGGAGAAACTCAGGTTGGGGATGGTCGTCTTCGTCCGTGAATCCACGGCGGCCAAGAATCTGCGGGCACTCCTGCCTGCGATCACGCTGCACAACAGCCGGCGCTGTGCCTTCGGTACCGACGACCGCCATCCGGCCGACCTGCTCGACGAGGGTCACCTGGACCACCTGATCCGCCTGGCGGTGGCCGAGGGGCTCGACCCGATCACCGCGATCCAGATGGCGACGCTCAACGTGGCTGAGTGGTTCCGCCTGCGCGATCGCGGGGCGGTGGCCCCTGGCAAGCGGGCCGACCTGGTGGTTTTTTCCAACCTGAAGGATTTCGGCGCCGAGATGGTCTTTGCTGGCGGAGCGCTGGTGGCGCGCGATGGAGCTCCCAGCGGCGATTGGCCTGGACCTGTGGTGGACGATGCGGCGGACGAGTACATCCGGAGCGTGCGCGATACAGTGCACGTCGCGTGGGACAGGCTCAGTTTCGCCATCCCTGTGCAGGGGGAGCGCGTGCGCGTGATCGGCCTGATTCCCGACCAGGTCGTCACCGAGCACCTGGTCGAACGAGCGTTGGTGGAGGACGGCCTGGCAGTGGCCGATCTGGAGCGGGACATGCTCAAGATCGCCGTGATCGAGCGGCACCGGGGAACCGGGAACGTGGGGCTGGGCTTTGTGCGCGGGCTGGGGCTCAAGCGCGGTGCGCTGGCCGGCAGCGTGGGCCACGATGCGCATAATCTGATCGTCGCCGGGTGTGACGACGGTTCGATGATGGCCGCTGCTCGCGCCGTGGGCAGCCTGGGCGGGGGATTGGTGGCGGCTGCGGGAGGGCAAGTGCTGGCCTCGGTGCCCTTGCCCATCGCTGGCTTGATGTCCGACCAGCCGGTGGAGACGGTCCGCCGCCAGATGGACCGGCTGGTGGAGGTCGCGAAGAGCCTGGGGTCACCCTTGCACGATCCATTGATGGCGCTGGGGTTCCTGGCGCTCGAGGTCATCCCGGCGCTCAAACTGACCGATCAGGGATTGGTGGACGTGGAAAAGTTCGGTTTCGTGCCCTTGTTTGTGTAGCGTAAATGAGCAGATGGGGGAGAAGTAAGAGTAAAGTGGGGTCTCGTGTCCCGGCAGCTACTGACCTGCGCGCTCAGCGGCGGCGTGAGCAACGGCGGCTCTTGTGGGCTGTCATTGCCTTTCTGGTCGTCGGCGGCACGATCACGATCGCGTTGGTCTACGGTGTGCCCGCTGCGGCACTGGGCCTGGTGTGTTTGCTGGCGGGGGCGGGTATCCTGGGCTTGTTGTGGTTGATCATGCTGCTCATCGAACACCTGGCAAAGTAGTGCGATTCACCCTCCCGCAGGTTGCGGATGAGTACATCCGTAAGTCGGGCTGAGGTTTTTCAAGCATCGCAAATCATAACCTGCGGGAGGGTAGGCTGAGAGTTATTGCCAAAGTGCGGGGACTGTGTTATATTTATGCGGGAAGGAGGTGATGGCCATCGGTGAAATGAGTTCACCTGTCACTGGTAACAACTCACTGTTTGTAGTATCCCCAAAAGGAGGCAGAG
>DATKTN010000250.1:0-2994 GCA_035531135.1 Anaerolineae bacterium | reverse complement strand
AAAGTCAACGTTGGGCTTATCGGCACCGGGCGGATCGGCCGGCTCCACGCCGAGCACCTGGCCTTCCGCATCCCCCAGGCCGACCTCCTGGCCGTGTCCGACATCGTCGCCGAGGCAGCGCAGCGGTGCGCCGCCACGCTGGGCATTCCCACCGCCACGCAGGACCACCGCGCCATCATGGAGAATCCCGACATCGAGGCCGTCGTCATCTGCTCCAGCACCGACACCCACGCCCGGATGATCGAGGAGGCGGCCGCCGCCGGCAAGCACATCTTTTGTGAGAAGCCGATCGACTTTGACCTGGCCCGCATCGACCGGGCGCTGGCGGCGGTGGAGGATGCCGGCGTCAAGCTGCAGATCGGCTTCAACCGGCGCTTTGACCCCAACTTTAAGCGCGTCCACGACCTGGTCGCGGAGGGCAAGGTTGGCCAGCCGCACATCCTGCGCATCACCAGCCGCGACCCTGCGCCCCCGCCGATCGAATACGTCCGGGTCTCTGGCGGCATCTTTCTCGACATGACCATCCATGACTTTGACATGGCCCGCTACCTCGTCGGCAGCGAGGTCGAGGAGATCTATGTCGCCGGTGGCGTCATGGTCGATCCGGCGATCGGCCAGGCGGGCGACATCGACACGGCCGTCATCACGCTCCGCTTCGAGAACGGCGTCGTCGGCACGATCGACAACAGCCGCCAGGCGGTCTACGGCTACGACCAGCGCGTCGAGGTCTTTGGCAGCGGCGGGTGCGTCAGCGCGGATAACAACTATCCCAACACGGCCGTCGTCAGCGACGGACGGCGCGTCCACCGCGACCTGCCCCTCAACTTTTTCATGGAGCGCTACGTCGATTCCTACGTCGCCGAGATGGAGGCCTTCATCCAGTGTGTCCAGCTTGACATGGAGCCGCCTGTGTCCGGGCTGGACGGGCGCATCCCGGTGGTCATGGGCTACGCGGCGCAAAGGTCCTACGCCGAAAACCGCCCCGTCAAGCTCAGCGAGGTCGCAGTTTGACAAGGTCCGTGGGTGCGTTGTATAATGCACACGTTTCCTCCCCAGCAGGTCCACTTCGAAGCCAGGCACGTCGGCCGGTCAGGTCGAGCAGTCCAGATGCCCGACCGCCGAACACGGAGCACGTCAGGAGTGAACGACCGATGAGATACGGCGTCTGTAATTGGATCTTTGGCGATGAGGACCTGGCGGCGACGGCGGCCTTTCTGGCCCAGGCCGGTTTCGATGGCCTCGAGTTGAAGGGCGATCTGCAATTGTATCGGCCCGCCGACGTCGTCGACGTGCTGGGCGAACACGGGCTGGCCGTGCTCTCGCTGACGCCGGAGGACGTCGACCTGGCCCATCCCGAATCGCGCGTCCGTGAAGAGGCGCTCGACTACTACCTGCACCTGCTCGACTTTGCGGCGGCGGTCGGTGCGCCGGTCGTGAGCTGCCACGGCGCGGTGGGCCGCGTGCGCGCGCTGGCTGCCATCGAGGAGGAATACGCGTACCTCCTCGCCGGCGTGCAGCGCATCGCGGCGCGAGCGGTCGAGCTGAACCTGCGCCTGGCGATGGAGGTCCTCAACCGCTACGAATCCCACCTCCTGAACACCGCGGCCCAGGCCGTCCAGTTCGTCGCCGACGTTGCCGACGTCGCTGACGTCAGCACGCCCAACGTCGGCATCTTGCTCGACGCGTACCACATGAACATCGAGGAGGCCGATCCGGCCGCGGCGATCCTGGACGCCGGGGAGCACCTCTTCCTGTTCCACGCGGCCGACTCCAACCGGCAGGCCGTCGGGCGCGGCCACACCGACTTCCTCGCGCTGATGGGGGCGCTGCGGCGGGTGGGCTACGCTGGCGATATCGTCATCGAGTGCACGGCGGCAGGCCCCGATCCCTTCACGCCGGTGAAGGGGCCCGGCTGGCGCGACCAGGTGCGGCGCTACGCGGCCGAATCGCTACCGACCCTAAAGACCCTAAGGGTCTCGGAAGACCCTTAGGGTCTTCTGAGACCCTTAAGGAGAAGTGCCCATGCTGCTATCCATAAACGGAGCCACGACGATGAACGCGACGCTGCCCGAGGACATCGCTGCTGCGGGCGCGGCTGGCTTCAAGGCGCTAGAGATCTGGGCGGCCAAGATGGACGCCTACCTGGAGGCCCATTCCGTCGCGGCATTGAGGGCCCTGTTCGACCGGGCCGGCCTCCAGCCGGCCAGCATCAACTCGATCGAGTTCATCACCTTCCGGCCACCGGAGGAGTACGAGACAGTCGTCGCCCGCTGCCGGGAGCTGTGTGCGCTGGCCCAGGCGCTCGGTTGCGCCAAGATCGTCGTCGTGCCCAGCCCGACGCCCGAGGGCGTGGCGTGGGACCAGATCCGCGATGAGTCGGTGCGCGTGCTGCGCGAGCTGTCGAACGTCGCATCTCCGTACGGCGTGCAACTCGCGTTCGAGTTCCTCGGCTTCTCGTGGTGCTCGGTGCGCACGCTGGCGCAGTGCTGGGAAATCGTTGGTGAGACCGGGCGCGATAACGTCGGCCTGGTCATCGACACCTGCCACTTTTACGCCGGTGGGTCCACGCTCAGTTCCATCGAACAGGTACCGCCTGAAAAGATCCTCATCTTTCACATCAACGACGTGGAGGACCGCCCGCTGGAGACGATCGAGGACGCCCACCGCTTGTTGCCGGGCGAGGGCGTCATTCCGCTCGACGACATCCTCAGCCGGTTGAGGGACACCGGCTTCGACGGCCTGTGCTCCGTTGAGCTGTTCCGTCCCGAATACTGGGAGCGCGATCCGGCCGAGCTGGCGGCCGCGGCGCGGGCGGCCACGCTTGTGGCCGTGGAAGGTTACTTTGAAGCGGTTTGAACCTTGCGAAGGTTCCGAATCGCCCTGGCTGTGGGGCCGGTTCCTGGCTGGCAAAGGCGCTTCCGGCCTGAGACCTTTTGAACCTTGCGAAGGTTCCGAATCGCCCTGGCTGTGGGGGCGGTTCATGGCTGGCAGAGG
>DATKTN010000249.1:0-7983 GCA_035531135.1 Anaerolineae bacterium | reverse complement strand
GGCCCAGTCGGTCGCGTCCATGACGTCGTTCACCGTGGCGTTTTTGCCCGCGTTGCCGTTGATCAGTCGCACCCCCGGCGCCACACCCCGCCACGCCCCGGAGACGTCCGACTTGGCGATGACCGCCGCCACCCCCGTGGCGTGGTCGTGCTGCGCCGCACACTCGGCGTAGCCGCAAGGCGAGGTGTCGTAAACCGCATCGACGGTGAGGTAGGCGGAAGATGGGTAAACCGTGCCGCTCTCCACCACCGCCACGGTGGTGCCTGGATCCCCTTCCAGCCCGTCATCCCATACCTCGTGGGCGCGGATTGTCTCGGTGCCTTCCTCGATCAGGGACGTAATGGGCCCGTCCAGGTCCAGGCCCCGCACGTCCGGCCGTTTTTCCAGGGCACGGATCGCCGCCGGCGTCAACTCTGCCGATAGCACCGGCGCCAACCGGCTGGCGAAAACCACCCGCCCCCCCTTTGCGGCAACGTCTGCGATCACCGGCGCTTGCCGGCGTTCCATCACCTCGGCCATGCGCTCCCGGTGGCGGTCGCGGGCGGCTTGAATCTGCGCCGGGGAGGCCCCGTCCTGCCCGCTTCCGAGGGGTATGTGCGGCGCGACCGGCACCTCGCCGCCGTCGTCCAGCCACACCAGGACAGGGATGGTCTCGTCACGGCCCGCCTGCTCCACCTGCTCGAAAAGCCGGGGCGAGAGCTTGCCATAACGCCCTGCAAAAGCCCGGCGCTCGGCATCGCGCAGGGAGTCTGCGTCCACGATCGTGCCCGTTTCGTCGGCGGCCACGCCGTAGACTTTGCCCGTCGTGGTATCCAGGATCTTTACCACGTACAGCGTCTTGCCGGTGAGGGGCAGCACCTTCGAGGTCTCGTGGCCTGCTTTCAGCCGATCGGCGGGTATATGGTGGGTTTGCGCCACGTGACGTACCATCGCCCCGGTCACAGGCTCCTGGGCCAGGGCGACCGGGGCGGTTAGAAAGAGACTGATGACCAACGCGAGAAAAGCACGTGTAAAGGGTTTATCCATCCGTGTTCTCCTGCAGTTATTTCGTCACCTGTTATTATGCCATAACAGAGACACCCCTGATGTCAACGGTTTTCGAATTTGAGGGTTACTACTCAGCCCCGTCATTCCGAGCGACCGAAGGGAGTCGAGGAATCTCTTGTCGGAGTCACATTTGCCGTTGCAAGTGGAGATTCCTCGATTTCCTTCGACTACGCTCAGGACAGGCTGCTACGCTCACTCGGAATGACGCACCAGGAGAGCCTGAGTAGTAACATTTGAGGATGCATTGAACAGTGCGATAGACGCGACGAATCAAGTAGGAGCAAACTCCTATTGTGAAGCCGCCCTCGTTCTGCTATACTGAGGGTTAGTTAAAGATCACAATCGTATTCGTTACTACGCCTCGAGTTTACAAAAAAACCCACATATGGGGATCTGATACCCATTCTGGAGCCTCTAGACCCCACATATGGCAGTGTACTCCGAATTTTTCCAAGCTATAGTTGTGCCATATGGCACAATCAAGTTACACGGTTTCAACGCGGCCTTATCGTGCGGAGGAAACTATGATGTCTCAGCACTCATCCGTCGAACGTCTTTCTCGACTGTTCGCTTCGATCCTGCTGGCGGCCGGCCTGCTCGCGGGAATGCTTCTTCTCGCATCGAGTGTATGGGCGGCGCCGGGCGTGCCGCCGGAGGAGATCCACCCCTCGCGCAACGCCATCACTGCCACGCTGACCACCACCATCTTTGTGACCTACGACGAGCCCATCAGCGAGACCACCGTCACCAGCCACACCTTTGCCGTGCACGGCATGCAGTCCGGCCTGGTGACCGCCACCCACGGCGCGCGCGGCGGCACCATCATCGTCACCCCCACCCGCCCCTTCCACCAGGGGGAGCTGGCCTATGCCATCGCCACCACGCGTACCCTCAATATCACCGGCACCGGGCCCATTTCCGGCACCCAGTGGCAGTTCAACGCCGGGCAGGTCACAGACCGCTGCGTGGCGGGCTTTATCGTCGATACCGCCGCCTCGGCCAACCTGACCGGCGTGTACGCTAGCAGCGTGGCCTGGGGCGATTACGACAACGACGGCGACCTGGACATCCTGCTGACGGGGGTGGATAGCGGCAACGGCTACCACGCCCTGGTCTATGAGAACCAGGCCGGCGTCTTTGTCGCCGACACCGCCGCCTCGGCCAACCTGACCGGCGTAGCATACAGCAGCGTGGCCTGGGGCGATTACGACAACGATGGCGACCTGGACATCCTGCTCACGGGGGTGGATAGCGGCTTCGTCCCCAACGCCCTGGTCTACGAGAACCGGGCCGGCGCCTTTGTCACCGACACCGTGGCATCGGCGAACCTGACCGGTGTGTACTATAGCAGCGTGGCCTGGGGTGATTACGACAACGACGGCGACCTGGACATCCTGCTCACGGGGACTCCCAGTGGCCCTAACGGCGTCGCCTATGTGTACGAAAACACCGGCTCTGGTTTTGTCACCGACATCGCCGCCTCGGCCAACCTGACCGGCGTGTACGCTAGCAGCGTGGCCTGGGGCGATTACGACAACGATGGCGACCTGGATATCCTGCTCACGGGGCAAGATAGCGGCGGCGGCCGCCAGGCCCTGATCTATGAGAACCAGGCCGGCGTCTTTGTCGCCGACACCGTCGCCTCGGCCAACCTGACGGGCGTGTACTATAGCAGCGTGGCCTGGGGTGATTACGACAACGACGGCGACCTGGACATCCTGCTCACGGGGCAAGATAGCGGCGGCCGCCAGGCCCTGGTCTACGAGAACCAGCCCGGCGCCTTTGTCACCGACAGCGTGGCCTCGGCCAACCTGACCGGCGTGTACCGCAGCAGTGTAGCCTGGGGCGATTACGACGACGACGGCGACCTGGACATCCTGCTCACGGGGTTGGATAGCGGCTTCGTCCCCAACGCCCTGATCTACCGCAACGACGACTGCGTCGTTGACCTGGTCATCGCCAAGACCGCCGATCCCGACCCCGCGGTCGCGGGCACCGGCCTGACCTACACGCTGGTCATCACCAACCGGGGCAACGTGAGCGCCACGAACGTCACCATCTCCGACACGCTCCCGCCCAGCGCCACGCTCCGCACGTTGGACCAGACCGACGACACCGGGGCCGAGTTCGACGCCGGGACGCACGCCAACACCCGCTGGCTCGATCCCTTCCCGGAGCGCGGGGGCGAGGAGCGCCTGACGCTCTCCGACACGCTGCGGGCCACGGGCGTCTTTACCTCGCGCGTCTTTGACGCGGGCAGCGCCGGCGCCTGGGAGACGCTGGCCTGGACGCCGCGCCGCCCCACGGGCAAGCCGCTGCCCGACGATGGCGCCGCCGAGACGGCTTACGCTCTGGGCGACGTCAATATGGTCGGCAACCGCCTGCTAGAGCACCTGGATGAGACCAGCGCGCCCTTTGCCGACACCTCGGGCCAGGGCAACGACGGCGTCTGCACCGCGCCGGCCTGCCCCACCGCGGGCGCCGGCGGGCGCTTTAACAGCGCCCTGGCCTTTGACGGCGCCGACGACATTGTCACCATCGCCGACCCCGTCGACCCGGCCCGCTATGCGCTCGAGCTGTGGGTCTACCCGGAGACCGTCGCCGACACCAGCCTGCTCCTGCGCACCGACGCCGTCAGCGGCACTCAGCACCACTATTCGCACCTGCTGGGCATCGCCGACGGGCATTTCCTCCACCTGAGCAACGCCGGGGGCGAGGAGCACCGTATCACGGGCACCACCGTCATCGCGCCGGCCACCTGGTACCACGTCGTCGGCACGGCGGAGAGCGGCGGCGAACTAAAGCTCTACGTCAACGGGCAGGAGGAGGCCCGCGCGGGCGGCTTAGGCGCGCTCTGGAGCGGTGGCGACCGTTACGTGCTCGGCGCCTCCTACGGCCTCACCGGCACCACGCCCTTCCACGGGCGGCTGGACGAGGTGGCGGTCTACAGCCGCACGCTCTCGGCCGCCGAGGTGACCGATCACTACCTGCGCGGCGCGCTGCGGCTGGACTTTTACGTGCGCACCTGCGACCAGCCCGACTGTAGCGACGGCGTCTGGAACGGTCCTACCTCCGAGGAGGACAACGCGAACCTGGGCCTGCCCACCGTCGCCTTCGCGCCGCCGCTGGCCGACGCCCGCTACGCCCAGTATCGCGCGACGCTGGCGACCGACGACCCAGCCTACGCGCCCGAGTTGCGCCGTGTGGCCCTCGGCCCCGACCATTACGACGTCACCGCCGAGCCGGAGGGCATCTGCGCCGCTACCTCCGGCGCCTTCACCTGTACGCTGGGCGTGCTGGACGCCGGCGACGTCGCCACCGTCACCGCGCGGACGGTCCTCCACCCGTCGGCCCTGGGCCCTATCACCAACACCGCCCACGTCACGGCGACGGGCGAGATCAGCCCGACGGACAACGTGGTCACCGTCACCACGCAGGTCACCTCCGAGGTCTGGCTGCGGGTGGTCAAGTACGATGACGACCGCGACCTGCCCTACTGGTACGACGCAACCCACGGGATGGCCGACCCGGTCAACCCCGGCAGCCCGCTGACCTACACGCTCCTGGTCCACAATAGCGGCCCCAGCACGGCCTGGGACGTAGTCGTCAGCGACACACTGCCGGTCACCCCCACCGGAGTTATCACGCTGGCCGGCTGGACCTGCGACACCGTGGGCCGGGCCATCACCTGCACCACGACGGCGCTATTGCGGTGGCACTGGGACGATATCGTCGTCACCGGTGCCGCGCCCACCGTCATCGGGACCATCACCAACACGGCGCGGATCACGGCCACGGGAAGCACCGTGCGCGCCGGGTCAAGCCTCACGGACACGATCACCACCACCGTGGTGCCGCTGGCCGATCTGGTGATCGCCAAGACGGCGACGCCCGATCCGGTGAACCCGGGCGAGACGATCACGTACACGCTCACTGTCACCAACACCGGGCCGTACACCGCCACTGGCGTCGTCCTCACCGACACGCTGCCCGCCGGGCTGATCCACGACGATGCCATTGCCAGCTCCCCGCCGTGGGATGGGTGCGTCTCGTCGGACGAGCACATCATCTGCAGGATGGGGGAAGAGCTGCTCCCCACGCAATCGGCCTCGCTGCAACTCATCGTCACGGCCCCGCTGAGCGGATTGATCGAGAACCACGCCATCGTCACGTCGGACGTCTTTGACCCCGAGCTCGAGAACAACGAGATCCATCTCTACACCGCCGTGCGCCCGGTGGCGGATCTCTCGGTCGCCAAACACGACACGCCGGACCCGGTGGACGCCGCCGCGCCGCTGACCTACACCGTCATCATCAGCAACGCCGGGCCGGTGGGCGCCGGCGCGCTGACCACCACCGTCTCCGCACGCACGCACCGGAACGTCCGCGTGCCCATCGGCGGGACGGCCTGGCCCTATCCCAGCAGCCTGTGGCTCAACAGCGTGCCCGGCCGGGTGCGCGAGCTCACCGTGACGCTCTACGGCCTCCAGCACACCTACCCGGCCGATCTGGTGGCCCTGCTGACCGGCCCCGGTGGGCAGAGCACCGTGCTGATGGCCAACGCTGGCGGCGGCACCGATGCGGACGACCTCACCCTGACCTTTCACGAGACGGGCGCCGCCCTGCCGGTGAGCGATCCGCTGACCTCCACGACGGTCTATCGGCCCACTAACCACGGCTTTGGCGAGAGCCTGCCCGATCCGGCCCCCGCCGGCCCCTACGGCAGCGGGTTCTCCCCATTCTACGGCGGCAGTCCCAACGGCGCCTGGCGGCTCTACGTCTATGACACCTTTGACTCCGACGGCGGTCGCATCGCCGACGGCTGGGGGCTGGAGCTCGTCGCCGTCACCACCGACACAGTGACGCTGAGCGACACGCTGCCTTCCGGCCTGACCGGCGTCGTGCCCAGTCTGCCGGGCTGGGGCTGCACTACCGGCGAGGACGTCGTCTGCACGGGCGACCGGTTGGCCCGCCACGAGACCGTGACGTTGACGCTGGCGGCCACCGCGCCCATCACGCCGGGCGTCATCACCAACACCGCCTCCATCACCTCGACGCTGGCCGACCTGGACCTGACGCACAACACGGCCCGCATCACCACCACGGTCAGCCCCGTGGCTAATCTGGGGATCGCGCTCTACCTGCCGCTGGTGATGCGCAACTATGCCATCGCGCCGGACCTGGTGGTGGACAGCATCGTCGCCACCGCCGACACGGTGACCGTGACCATCAGCAACCAGGGGGACGTACCCATCACCAGGACGTTTGCGAACGAGTTCTGGGTCGACGTCTACATCGAGCCCGACCCCACCCCCACGCGCGTCAACCAGACCTGGGCGCACCTGGGCAGCCAGGGTCTCCTGTGGGGCATCACGCAGGACGCGCTCCCCCTGGATCCGGGCGAGACGCTGGTGTTGACCACCAGCCGCGATCACGACGGCGCCTACTTCTGGCCGCAGGAGAGCGTGATCACCTGGCCGCTGCCCGCAGGCACAGAGATATGGGCTCAGGTCGATTCGGCCCATGCGGAGACGGAATACGGCGGAGTGCTGGAGAACCACGAGATCGTCGGCGCGCCGTACGTCGAGGGCGGCAATATCCTGGGGCCGGTCTTTTCCACCGGGGGCAGCGCAGGGAGCATATCGCCTTCCGCCACCGGCGGCCAGCGACGGCAACCGCCGTTAGAGCACCATCTGCCGCCCAGACCGTAGAGACAGAGGCCCGAGAGACCTCAATGGATCACGAAGAAAGATTGAGAAGATGACCACACAACGCTGCAAATCCAGTCTTTGGCTGTACCTCACCGTCGCTGTCACCTGCGTGTCGTTGGGGATCGTGTCCTCGCTGGCGCCGGCGCACGCCCTGCCGCCCCGACCACCTACTCCCACGTTTGCGGACGTGGTCCCAACCCGGTCCGCGCCCGACGGCGGCTCCATCGAGCTGCGCGTCCGGTTCCCGGCCGCCCTGCCGGGGCGCGAGAGTCCCTGGCAGGAGCTGTGGACGGTGGTGCAGTGGCAAGACCCTCACACGGGTACCTGGCGCGAGGTCGAGAGCTGGCGAGGGACGCTGGACGGGGTGAGGGGCGAGGGTGGTGCCGTCGTCGGTCACAAGACGTGGTGGGTGGCGCAGCGCGATCTGGGCACGGGGCCGTTCCGTTGGCTGGTCTATCGCAGCACAGGCGGCCCGTTGTCAGTCACGAGCGAGCCGTTCGACCTGCCCGCGGGGGGCGGCAAGACGGTGGTCGTCGAGGTAACAGTTGAGTAGTAGGCCGACTTTTGCGATTGTACTCCTATCAGTGAATCAGCGAATCAGCAAATCAGCAAATCGGCAAATCAGCAAATCGGCAAATCGGCAAATCGGCAAATCAGCAAACCACTGTCCCCTGCTCACTCCCCCACCTTGTACTCCTCGAATTGTTCCCGTACTTGGCGGGCGCCGACCAGTGCGCCCAGTTGCTTGTAGTCCTGCGTCTCCCAGCGTATGCGCCCTGCCACAATCGCCGGGGAGATGCGCAACTCCTCCGCGACGTTCTTCACCGCGTGTTCAGAAGGGTCAGGTAGCAGGATCGGCCGCTTCCGCTCCCACACATCGGCAGAGATTAGCATCTCCTGGGCGAAGGCGTTGGCCTCCCGCTCCCGCACGTCCTCGGACGCATCGTCGGGCTCGGCCTGGATGCGCTGGGTCTCATCGAAGAAGACCAACCCGTCTTGCCCGTCTTGCCCGTCTTGATCCAAATGCAGGCGCACGTGCGCCAACTCGTGGAGCAGGGTGAACCAGAAATTGTCCAACCGGTCATGGCGCAGGGTCAGCCCGACGACGGGACGCCCCCACGGTGCGATGAAACTGGCGCCGTCGAGATAAGTCTGGGGCAAATGGCGCAGGATGATCAGATGGATGCCCCAGCGGTTCAGCAGCTCGCGCGCGTTCTGCGGCCCG
>DATKTN010000248.1:0-13364 GCA_035531135.1 Anaerolineae bacterium | reverse complement strand
CATCTGCCCCTCATACCCAGATTCCCCACCATCTGCCCGCGGATTCTTCACTGCTGGAGCCGCTTGGTATAGTTCGGAACTTTGGATGCCTCAACTTGTTGAGGTCTTCGCCAGGGTCCCGAACAAGACTTTAGCGAGTCTTCGGCGTGAACTCAGTCGAACGCTCAGTCGAGCCGTTCGGGCGTCCAATTCAACCCGCTTTTGGTGCACCAAGTTCCACCCCCACCCAACCTTCCCCCTAGGAGGGGGAGGCCTGAACGGCTACCCCGGCACTTTGCCGTCTTGCTTCTTTGAGGGTATAATCGTCATGATGAAGACGGTTGACGATATCCTGGAAGAATTTCCCGAACCCGTGCGGGAGGGCATCCGGCCGGTCTGGGAGGGGTTGTCCCCGGGCCAGCGCGAGAAGTCGGAGGCGTTGCTCGGCCAGCTTCCCGTCGCCGTCAAGCCGCTCAAGGACATCCTCTCGCTCGTGCTCGACCAGTACAAGCCGGTCTTTGGAGCGAAACGCGGCATCGCCGTCGTCGGGCCGGCGAACGTGGGCAAGTCCACGCTCTACAACCAGCTCGTCTCCCGCAAGGAGGACAGGGCGGAGGTTGGCCCGGTACCTGGCACCACCCGCCAGAACCAGGAGGCGGACACCGGCCTCTTTACGCTCGTCGACACGCCCGGCGCGGATGCCGTCGGCGAGGTGGGCGAGAGGGAGCGCCGGATCGCGTTTGAGGCCGCCGAGGGCGCCGACTTCCTGGTGGTCGTCTTTGAGGCCACGCAGGGCGTCAAGCGATACGAGCGGGATCTGTTCGACGACCTGCTGGCGCTCGATAAACCGTTCGTCGTGGTGCTCAACAAGGTCGACCTGATCCCCAAGCGCGACCGGGAAAAAGTGCGCGACGCTGCCGCCCGCAACCTGCGCCTGGAGCCATCCCAGGTGATCGAGACGGTGGCCACCAAGGGCACCAACGTGGGACGCGTCATCCTGGCCATCGCCAAGTTCGAGCCCGCACTGCTGGCCGCCATCGGCGATGCGATGCCCGAATATCGCGCCCGGCTGGCCTGGCAGCGCATCGTGCCGGCCGCCGGTGGGGCGGGGGTCGTCGGCCTGACGCCGTTGCCCATCGTCGACCTGGTGCCCCTGCTCGGGATCCAGGCGGGATTGGTGTTGAGCATCGCCCGCATCTATGGGTTCAAGATCACGCTGGGCCGGGCCAAGGAGCTGATCGCCACGTTTGGCATCGGGCTCATCGCCAGGACGATCTTTCAGCAGTTGTCCAAGTTGGGGGGCGTGCCCGGCTGGATATTGAGCGCGGCTGTCGCCTCGGCGACCACCGTCGCCATCGGCTATGCGGCGATGGCGTGGTTCGCCCAGGGCGAGCGACCGACGCGGGAGAGCCTGCAGCAGACCGTCGCCGGCGTGACCGACTATCTCAAGGACCAACTGATGGGGCTGGGCGAGAAGAAGCCGGACCGGGGCACGTTGCGCGAGCGCATCACCCAGGCCCTGAACGGCCTGCCCGGCCAGTTGCGCCCTGGTCTCAGAACCTCAGACGATGAAAATGGTGTGGATTCCGTGGAGGTACAGGCTTAGACGCTTGTGAAGGAGGTCGTGACGATGAACACGCGTAACCTCACTTTTCTAAAAACTCTGGGTTTCGTCCTCACACTGGTCGCGATGCTGATCGGCAGCGGGTCCGCCGTGGCTGCCCCGCTACCTGCGCCGGGCAAGTGGTGGGGCGACTACTTTGCCACCCCCGACCTCAGCGGTGCCCCCGCGCTGAGTCGCTACGACGGCGCCATCAACTTTGATTGGCGGTCCGATAGTCCGGCCTCGGGCCTGCCGAAGGACAATTTCTCCATCCGCTGGGTGCGCGACGAGTGGTTCGCCGGCGGCACCTATCGCTTCAAGATCCTGTCCGACGACGGCGTGCGCGTGTGGGTGGGCGATCAGTTGGTCGTGGACGAGTGGCGCGACCGCTGGGCCGAGCCCTTCTTCGTCGACCGGTACATCCCGGCCGGCACGTACCGGGTGCGGGTCGAGTACTATGACCACACCGGCGACGCGACGATCAGCGTGGCGTGGGACCGGCTGGTGGGTGGCGCGGCCTGGCGCGGAGAGTATTACAACAACATCAAGCTGGAGGGCTGGCCGGCGTTGATGCGCGACGACCGCGCGATCGACTTTGACTGGGGCTACGGCAGCCCCGACCCGGCCGTCCACGCCGACGATTTCTCGGTGCGCTGGACGCACAGGCTGAGCTTCGAGGCCGGCACCTATCGCTTCCTCGCCAGCACCGACGACGGCGTGCGGCTGTGGGTGGATGGCGGGCTGGTGATCGACGCCTGGATCAACCAGAAGCTGCCCAACACGCACACCGGTGACCTGGCTCTGGCGGCCGGACAGCACACGGTCGTCGTCGAGTACTATGAGCACGGCGGTGAGGCCAGCGCGCACGTGTGGTGGAAGCCGCTGGACACGTTCGCCGCCTGGCACGGCGAATACTTTGCCAACCGCGATTTCATCGGCGGGCCGGCGCTGGTGCGCGGCGACGCCGAGATCAACTTTGACTGGGGCGTGGGGCCGGTCGTCGACTGGATGCCGGACGACAACTTTGCCGCGCGGTGGACGCGCACGGTGGACTTTGCGCCGGGCTATTACCGGTTCGTCGTGTATGCCGACGACGGCGCGCGGCTGTGGGTTGACGACGGCATCGTCATCGACAAGTGGCAGGACATGGAGTACGAGCTGCACTACGTCGACGGCACCTACCTGGCGGGGCCGCACGTGATCCGGCTGGAGTATTACGAGCACACCGGGCACGCGCGCGTGCGGTTCTGGTGGGAGCCCGGCACGACCAGCAACGCTCCGCCATCCTCCGTCCCCGCGGCTGCGGCGCCGGCCGCAGCGCCGGCCGTGGCGGCTGCCGACCCGTGGGCGGCGTCCTACTTTGCCAACACCGCGCTGACCGGCGAGCCGGTCCTGGCGCGCGTCGAGACAGCGTTGGACCACAACTGGGGCGTTGGCTCGCCCGGGGCCGGCGTGCCGCGCGACCACTTTTCCGCCCGCTGGACACAGCCGCTCCACTTCCAGGCTGGCACCTACCGCTTCACGACGTACACCGACGACGGCGTGCAGTTGTGGGTGGATGGGCGGTTGCTGATCGACAGTTGGCGCCCGATGCGCGGCTACCGGAACGCGACGGTCCAGTTGAGCGAGGGGACACACGACGTGCGCGTGGAGTACTTTGAGCGCACCGGCGTGGCGCTGGCGCGGCTCACCTGGCAGCGCATCGGCCGCTGACCCCCGGATAGCGCCCAAACGCGGCGTGGAGGTCCTTCTCCACGTGCCGGCCGGCCACCGGAAGGTCTACCGCCCGCTCCCTCGCTGCCTGAGCTGTTGTTCGGGCTGGCGGCGCGCCAACGAGGAGTGGTCAAGACCTGACAGGTCTACAGCAACCCTGTCCAGCCCAAGGATACCGCCAAAGACACACGCCGGTGCCCCCATGATACCGCCTGAGACCTGTCAGGTCTCTCACCAGCTTACCCCAGCCGGTCTGGCGACCAGGTTTGTCGTCGGACACCCTCGCATTCTATTGCAATAATGTGCCATCTGTGGCATCATACGCGTATGAAATTCGAGCAGTTGCTTGAGGTTGTGGGCGATGAGCCGGTTTTTGAAACGGGCCTCCTCCTGGCTGGCGACGTGAACCCAAGGGACGTGCGCCGGCAGTTGTCGCGTTGGACCAGGGCCGGGTGGATCTACCAGTTGCGGCGCGACCCGCCCACCGGGAGACGCCGCTGGGAATCTATGAATTCCGCCACGTCAAGACCGACCTGCTGTACGGCTACCGGCTCGTCGAAGTGAGTCCAGGGCAGCGCGCCTTCGTCGCCCGGCCGGAGAAGGCGCTGCTGGATCTGGTCTACCTGCAGCCGGGTGGGGACGCGCCCACCTATCTGCAGGAACTGCGGCTGCAGAACCTGGACGGCCTGGACCTGGACACACTGCGTCACCAGGCCGAGCTGGCCCACAGCCCCAAACTCCGACGCGCTGCCACGCGCGTGGCCGAACTGGCACGCTCTGAGGCCCTGGAATACGAGACGCTATGAAAGAACACCTGGCCGAACTTGTCCGCGCCGCTCCCTCGCCCGCCCACGGGCGCAACGTGGCCCGCGAGTAACGCTTGAAAATGTGGTGCGGGTGCTGGGCTGAGAACCATGCCGGGCCGCAGCCACGGAGCCTGCCCCACGTCTCCAGACGACGACGACCCAACCCCGTCCCCTCGTGAAACGCATCACATATTACGTATTACGCATCACGCATCACGCATCACGCATCACGTTTCACGCATCACGTTTCACGTTTCACGCATCACATTTCACGTTTCACGCATCACGTTTCACGCATCACGTTTCACGCCCCCTCCCCCCTTGACACTCATACCTAACTATGTTATACTAATGTCATCACCCCACGGAGGTGTAGCTATGAAACGCATTGGATCGCTTCTCCTCGTCCTGGTGCTGGCCCTGCCGGCCCTCGCCGGTTGCACCCGGCCGATGCAGGCCGCTGCCACACCCTTCGACGCCCTGGCCCGCTGGGTGTCCGCCGACGCGGAATTCGTCTTTTTCCTCGACCTCAGGCCCGGCGGCGAACCGGGCCGTCACTGGGAGCGCATCCGCCAGCGAATGGAGGCCAACCCGGCCGGGCAGGAGGCCCTCAATTCGCTGCTCAGCACGTTCCGGGTCGAGAGATACGGCCTGGGCGGGCTCATCGTGGGGCCAGCGGTCAATTGGAGCGGCCACGGAGCCGAGCACCTCGTCATCCAGGTGCGCGACGAGGGGGCGGCCGGGGACGCCCTGCGCCAGCATTTCCAGGACGTGACGTGGGAGCAGGTCGAGTACGAGGGACGGACGCTCTATCACGGGCGGAACCTGGACTCCTATCGGCAGCTTGAGCGGATCGCCTGGACCGTCGACGATGGCCTCTTGTTCCTGTCCGACAGCTACGACCAGATGTACGATCGAGAGGCCCTCACCACGTTGCAGGCGTCGTTGGACCTGGACCAGGCCGATAGCCTGGCCTCCCTGCCCGCCTGGCGGGCGCTGCGCGATCGCTTGCCCCAGATCCCCATGGGGCTGATGTTCGCCAATACCGCCGCGCAGGCGCGCCGCTCTCCGCCTCCCCCCGGCGATACGTCGCTGGGCGCCGCGATGAACCAGCAGATCGTCGCCATCGCCGCGGCCGCTGTGCCCGAGGAGGAGGGGATGCGCGTCGAGATCGCCGGCGAGGTCGCGCTGCAACCGGACGTGCTCCCCGAACTCCGTGCCATGCTAGACCTGCCCGCCGTCGACCCCGCCGCCTGGACCAGCCTGCCGGCCGATACGGCGTTCGCGCTCGCCGGCCACGACCTATCCGTCCTCTGGCCGTTGCTGAGCGACATGTTTAACATGGACGCGCTGGACCAGGTCCGCGATGGTGCCGGCCTGGACCTGGAGGCCGACCTGGCGGGCGTGGACGGCCCGCTGACCGGCGATTTTGCGCTGGCGGTCACCCCACCCCTGTCCGCCCAGCCGATCAGCCAGGGCCTCCCCGCCGGCCAGCTCCTGATCCTGGCCCACGGCGCTTCTGAGGCCCAGGCGGCCGGCCTGCAGGCCGCGATGGAGAGCCGGGGCGCGGTCTTTGGCCGGAAGGAGGTCGAAGGCGTGTCCCTGCAGACCCAGGTGGGCACCGAGCTGACCGGCTACGCCATCTCCTACGGGTTTGACGGCGACACCTTCCTCTTTGGCTCCTCGCTTGGCGTCATCGGCCAGGCGGTTGCGGCCAGCCGGGAGCACAGTGGCCTGGTCACGACCGCGGCCTTCCGGGCGGCGCGGAGGGTGCTGCCCGACGCCCCCTCGTTCGTCGTCTACCTCAACTGCGGAGTTCTGACCCGCCTGGTCCAGGCTAACATGACGGACGAGCAATACCAGAAGAACATCGAGTACCGGCTCCTGGAGCCCTTCGAGGCCATCGTCCTTGGCCTGCAGCTCCCATCCAACGGGCAGATGAACGGCGTCGTCTACTTTTTCGTCGGGCGCGATCTGTAGTCCACGTCGACCTTGCGTACCCCACGGCGTTCATCTCCTACGATATGGCGGAGAGGCTGGCGACCGACCGGTAGTACTCTTACCCGGGCGTGGGCCGGGTCACCGTCATCCCCCGGCCCGGCGTCGATCCCGAGGAGTTGGCCGACCGCATCCGGGCCGCGTTGGACGACGTCGAGGTCCAGTCGCCTCAGGAGGCGGTCCAGGAGGCCCACCAGGTCGTGCTCATCTTTTCGCTCATCGTCGGGGCCAGCGGCGTGATGGCACTCCTGACGAGAACCGGCGGAATTCCCTGGCCCCTCGGGCTGGCACTGCGCGAGCTGTCGAGCCGGCGCTGGCGCTCGCTCCTGTCGCTCCTCGCGCTGGCCCTGAGCACCGGCCTCGTCGCCGCCACGGGGAGCATTGGCGCGCGGATGCAGGCCAGCGTCGCGACGCCCGCCCCTCTGCTGGGCCGCCCCGCTGACTTTTGGGTCAGCAGCGCCTACGACGTCGACTATGACCTCCCGGCCGGCCTGCGGGCGCGGGTCGAGGCCATCCCTGGCGTCGCCGGGGTCCAGCCCGTGCTGCGCCGCCCCGTCCACGTCCACACCCCCCGCGCGGACTCCCTCACGCTGCTCGGGGTCGACCCGGCCCCCTATTTCGCCTTCCACGACCTGGCGCTGGCGGCTGGTGCGCTCCCCTCGGCACAGGCGCCGGGGCTGGTGGTGCTCGCCCCCTGGGCCTTTGTCCGCGAGTTGCGCCTCGGCGGGCCGGTGACCGTGACCACCCCCTCCGGCGACGTCGCGCTCCCGGTCACTGGCCTCGTCCAGGTCGAGAGCCTGGCGGCCGCCCAGCAAGGGCTGGTGCTGTACGCCCCCATCGATACAGTCGCGGGCATGTTCGGCCTCCACGACGCGGTCACGACGTTCGAGGTACAGGTGCTCCCCGGCGCGTCGCCGCGCCGCGTCCGTGTGGACCTGGAGCGGGCTCTGGGGCCGGCCTACGCCGTCTCGGCCGCCTCCCGGCCCGCGCAGCGTGCTCAGCTCTGGCAACGGCTGGTCCTGGGCGCGCTCCTCTTCGTCGACGCGCTGGCGCTGGCCGGCAGCGTCGGACTGGTCTACGCCGTCTTTGCCGCCGCGGCCCGGGCGCGCCGCCGCCAGATCGGGCTGCTGCGCGTCGTCGGTGCGCTGCGCCGCCAGGTGCTGGTACTGCTCGTGATCGAGGCCACCCTACTCGGGCTGGCCGGCAGCGGGGCGGGACTGGCCTTCGGCCTCCTGTTCGCGCACGTGGGCGGAGGCCTGGTCCTGGGGGATACCGCTCCGGTGGTCCCCCCCTTGCCGATCGGCTCGCTCCTCATGGCCGTGGGCGTGGGCGTGCTGGGGGCGCTGGCCGGCGGTATCGGGCCCGCGCTCCAGGCGGCCTGGCTGCCACCGCTGGCGGCCTTGCGTGCCGCTGGTGGCCTGTCCGGGGGACCGCACGGGCATAAAGTGCCCCACCTCCTCCCCCCCGAGGTCCGGCTGGCCGCCGCGAACCTCGCCCGAGAGCGGGGCCGGGCCGCCCGGATCGTCGCCGCGCTCGCGTTGATCCTCGCCATGGCGCTCGGCGATGTGGGCGTGCTCTCGTTGCTGGGCGAGGAACTGGCCACCACCTTTGGCCGCCTGACCGGCGGCGACTACCTGGTGCTGCCCGGCCTGACCACGATCTCGCTCCGCGAGCTGGCCGGGCAGGATACCTCCGACGTCCCGCCCCTGGACCCGGGGCTGCTGGCGGCGCTGGAGAACCTGGAGGGCCAGGTGTGGCTCATGCGCGGCACCACCGCCGACGTCGAGCCGCTGCAGGTTTTCCCCGGGCAGCCGACGCTCCTGCTCGACGTCGAGGGGTATGCGCACATGGGCGGTTTCCGCTTCCAGGCCGGGAGCTGGCCCGGCGCGCTGGACGCCTTCCGCCGCGGCCCCGCCGTCCTGCTGACGCCGGTCGTCGCCCGCCGCCTGGACGCAGGGCTGGGCGAGCGGGTGCCGTTGGACACGCTCCGCGGGCCGGTCGAGTTCACCGTCGCGGGCATCGGCGACGGGGAGTTCACCACCTGCGTGCTCGACCTGGCCGACGGTGCCGCCTACTTTGGCGCGAACGAGGTCAACGGCGTCGAGGTCCAGGTCCGGCCCGGCGCCGACCCGGAGGCGGTCCGGCGGGCGTTGCTCGACGCCGTGCAGACCCACGGCGGCACGCTCCTCTCGCTCGGCCAGGTTCTGGGCCAACTGCGGGAGATGTTCCACCAGGCGCAGTTGGCCATCGGCCTGCTGATCGGCGTCACCGGCCTGGTCGCCGGGCTGGGCGTCGTCAACGCCATGCTCGCCAGCGTCGCCGAGCGCCGCCGCGAGATCGGCCAGTTGCGGGCGGTCGGGGCGACACAGTTGCAGATCCGCCGCCTGATCCTGTCCGAAGCTGGCGCACTCGGCGCGGCCGCCGCGCTGACCGGTACACTGCTCGGCTGGGCGGTCACCCTCCTCTTCCTGCGCGTCGCCCGCGCTTACCTGGGCCTGGCAGGGGAGGGGACCTCATCTCTGGCGGCCTGGCTGCCGCTCCTCGCGGCCAGCGCGGCCAGCCTGGTTCTGTGGCCGCTGCTCGCTATGCTGGCCGCACTGGCCCCGGCCATGCACGCATCCCGCCTCCCCGTGATCCAGGCCCTCTACGAGACCGCGCCCGCCTAGATCGTGTATTTCTCCATCCGCGGTAATCTCCTCCGCACACCGCCACCACTTGGCAAGGATCTGAGCGTGGTGTATACTGATCTGGTAGCTCAGGAAACACGAAACACGCACCACGCAGCACGCATCCCGCCCACCAATTCCCAATCACCCAACCTCCCAATTCACCAATTCTGAACCTATGAGCCAATCCAGATCACCCATCCACCCGGCCAGGGTCCTCTTTCCCCTCGGCCTGGGCACCGCCCTCTCCCTCGTCGGGGATACGACGCTGTACGCGGTGTTGCCCACGCACACTGCCGAGGCCGGTATCGCGCTCGGCAGCGTCGGCATCATCCTGAGCGCCAACCGGGTCGTGCGGGTTTTCCTCAGCGGACCAGCCGGGCTGGCGTATGATCGCTGTCCGCGCCGGTGGCTGTTCGTCCCCGCGCTGTTCGTCGGCGCGCTCTCGACGGCGGTGTACGCCGCCACGCGCGGCTTCTGGCCGTTCCTGGCCGGACGGCTGCTGTGGGGATTGGCCTGGTCGGGCATCTGGGTCGGCGGGGCCACGGTGATCCTGGACGTGACGACGGTCCGGGATCGCGGGCGATGGACGGGGCTGTACCAGATCTGGTACTTTCTGGGGGCCGGGCTGGGCGCTTTCGCCGGTGGCCTGCTGACCGACGGCGTGGGCTACACCGCAACCATGTGGATCGGCGCGACGCTGACCGCGCTGGGCGGCCTGGTGGCGTTCTTCCTGCTGCCAGAGACGCGCCCCGTCCGTCCCGATCCCGGCGATCCTGTCGTTGAGGAGGCCGTTGGGCAGGCCGGGCCCAGCCTGCGCACCCACCGCCGGCTGTGGGTCGCCGCGTCGCTGCAGGGGATCAACCGCTTTGTATTCGCCGGCGTTCTCGCCGCCACGGTAGGGTTGCTCGTGCAGGACCGGTTTCGATCGACGAACCCGGCGCTGGGTGTGGCGACGCTGACCGGTGCGCTCGTCGCCGGGCGAACGCTGCTCAGCATGGCGGCCGCTTTCCTGGCAGGCGTGACGTCGGATTGGCTGGGAAGCCGCTGGCAGGTGGCGGTGTGGGGGCTGGCGATCGGCGCGGTCAGCATGGTCCTGATGTCCTGGCGCGCGCCGGCCGCGATTTTGGCGGGCATATCGTTGGGAGCCGTGGCTGGCGGCAGCGTGCAGGCCCTGGTCACCGCCCTCACCGGCGACCTGGTGACCCGGGCGCAGCGGGGACGCGCGATCGGCCTGATGCACACGATCGGCGATCTCGGCAGCGCCGTCGGGCCGCCGGTCGCCTACGCGCTGCTGCCGGGGATGGGGCTGCCCGGCGTGTACCGGTTCTGCGCCGCCCTCTTCGCAGCCGGCCTGGCCCTCGTCCTCTGGTCTCAGGCATGGACCGGCGAGCGACGACCCAGCCTGTGATGTGTGGGCAGCTCTCACGCAACACGCATCACGTTTCACGTTTCACGTTTCACGCAACACGCAACACGCATCACGTTTCACGTTTCACGTTTCACGCAACACGCATCACGCATCACGTTTCACGTTTCACGTTTCACGCATCACGCATTTCGCCCCCAGGAGGCCCGCCGTGGACATCAACTATCACGCCCACCAGACCCCGCAGTTCCGCGTCCTGTCGGACCGGCAGATTGAGAAAGTCTACCAGGCGACGCTAGAGTGCCTGAACCGCACCGGCGTGAACGTGCTCAACGCCGAGGCGCGGGACCTGCTGGCCCAGGCCGGCGCGCGCGTGGACGGCGTGCGGGTGCGCATTCCGCCGCACGTGATCCAGGACGCCGTCGCGGCAAATCCGCGCTCCTTCACACTGTGGGGGCGCGATGGCCGGCACCGGATGCAGATCGTGCCGGATCGGGTCTACTTTGGCCCCGGCCCCACGTGCACGTGTTTCGTCGACCCGGAGACGGGCGAACGGCGTAAGGCCCGCCGGGGCGATCCCGGCCTGGCCGCGCTGGTCTGCGATGGGCTCGACAACATCGACTATTGCATGGGGTTGGCGCTGATCGACGACGTGCCCCACCAGTTGGCCCCGGTCTACGAGTTCGCCGAGATGATCGCCAACACCGGCAAGCCGGTCCTGCCGTGGGCATATTCGCTCGAAAACGTCTCCGACATTTACCAGATCGCGTTGGCCGTCGCCGGGAGCGAGGAGGCCTTCCGCCAGCGTCCCTTTTTCGCCCTCTTTGCCACGTTTCAGGCCCCGCTGCAGCATACCGACGACGAGCTGGCCAACGTGCTCTGGGCCGCCGAACACGACGTCCCCATCGTCTATCTCGGCGGCGGTACGGCCGGCGAGACTGCTCCGATCACCGGTGCCGGGCTGCTCGTCGTCTACCTGGCCGGGGCGCTGAGCGGGCTGGCCGCCATCCAGCTCAAGAAGCGGGGCGCGGCGGTGTGCATCGGCGGCGTGCCCCAGCCGATGGACCTGCGCACGGGGCGCCCGGCCTACGGCGGGCCGGAGATGAGCCTCTACAGCGCCGCCATGGCCGACGTCTCCCGCTACCTGGGCCTGCCCTTCATGGGCACCGGCGGGGCCTCCGAGGCCAAGGTGCTCGACCTGCAGGCGGCGATCGAGAGCACCGTGCAGGTGCTGCTCTCCGGCCTGAGCGGGGCGACGCTCGTCCACGACGTGGGCTTCCTGGACTGCGCCGACATCGGTTCGCTGGAGATGCTCGTGATGTGCGACGAGATCATCGCCATGACCCGGCGCATCATGCGCGGCGTCGAGGTCAGCGACGACACGCTGATGCTCGACCTGATCGACCGGGTCGGTCCGGCCGGCGAGTTCATGTCGACGAAGGAGACGGCCCGGCAGTGCCGCGCCGAGATCTGGAATCCGACGCTGATGGACCGCGATCCGTGGGTAAACTGGGAGGCGGCCGGCGCGCAGACGATGACCGACCGCATCGAGGAGCGGATGCACGAGATCCTGGCGACCCACGAGCCGCCGCCTCTCCCAGAGGGCGCAGCCGAGAAGATCCAGACGATCCTGGACGCGGCCCAGGCGCGCGCGGAGCGGTAGCGGGGGGACGAACGTTCACCGATCCTGCGCCAGGATCATCCGTCGCACCGCCGTTCGTCAAACCCGTGTCGCTCCCGCAGCACCGTGGACAGTTGGCGCAGCAGGCCCAGCACGCGCTCGGCCAGGGGCTCGGTCAGCACGCCGCCAGCGCCACAACTGGGCGTGATCAGCGCCCGGCGCAGCAGCAACTCCCGGTCGAACCCCTTGCGCACCAGGCGGGCCACGCCCTCGTCGAAGCGGGCCAGCAGCGAGGGGAGCGTTTCGGTCGCGGCGGCCTCCCTGTCGAGCGTCGGGACGATGCCCCAGCCCAGGCAGCCGCCCCGCGCCAGGAAGGCGTGCAGCTCGGCCGGATAGAGCGTCATGGCCTGCATGTGGTCGTAGGCGTCAAAGTCGAGGATGTCCAGCTCCGACTCCATCAGCAGCGACCAGTCGGTGTTGGCCTCGCAGTGGACGCCCGCCAGCCCGCCCCGGCCATGGATCGCGCCGACGACCTCGTTGATGTCCCCGATGACGTCCTCGCGGCTGACGGTGATAAAGGTCTGCGAGCCAAAGCCGAGCAGCGACGGTTCGTCGAGAAAGATCATCACCCGGCGGCCGAACGCGCTCAGTCGGGCCATCTGCCACACCGCTCTTAGCGCTGCCGTCTTGACGACCACGTCGTGCAGGTTGTCGTCGTAGTAGGAGCAGCGGTGGTCCTGATCGAGCAGGTTGGTGCCCAGCGTGAAGGGGCCGGTGACCTGCCCCTTGAGCATGACCGGCGGCGTCGCCTGTTCCGGCAACCGGGCCACGAACTCGGCGAACCCCGCCGCGTACCTGGACGAGAGGCCAAAGCTGTCGAGCGCATCGGCGTCCCCTTCCTCGGTCACAGCCAGGTAGCGGGCGTAAAAGTCGGTCAGTCGATCGACGAAATCGGGCGCGCCGGTGTCAAAGGTGACGCGCTCCTCGTCCTCATCCTCCACCAGCCCTGGCATCCCCTCGGTGAACTGCACCATCATGTTCTCGTGAAAGACGCGCCTGGGGAACTGCACCCACGCGGGGATCTCGGGCGTGCTCTCGAACATCAGGCGCGTCCCGAGCGCGACGTCGGTGTGGGGCAGGCTGCCGATCGTGGTCGCCAGGCAGCGGGGCTCAAATGTGGGGGGTGAACCGTTTGCGTCTTGCATCCCTCAACGCCTCCTGAATCGGTACCGGTCACTGGACGTGTCCGGAGCGAGCGAAATACTCCTGGACCTCCGATGCTATTCTACCTTATACCGGGCAGGAGGCAATACCGCCCGTCTGTGGGAGTGCGAAGCAGCTCAATCCCACTCACCATTTTGGTTACGGCCTATCAGCCTCTTTGGCCGCTTCCCACTGATGAGATGTCAACCCTTCACATACGTTCAACCTTCCGGTGGTTCCCTAGTACTACAACGTGACTTCGCGCGATCGGGGTCACTTGGTACTCTCCAGGGGCCTGTGGGCAGGTGTCTGGAGTGCCTGAATCCAGCCCTGAAGCCCGATTTTGGCGCTGTTATGTCAAAATCACGTTGTAGTACTAGGCCGTCCCCGCTTTGAAGCTAGCAGG
>DATKTN010000247.1:0-13295 GCA_035531135.1 Anaerolineae bacterium | reverse complement strand
AAGGAGACATTGGCCCTAGCTTCTCTCTCGGCATCGGAGTGGGTGGAAAACACGGTAGATCAATACCGCCACAGAGCTGAGCAAGCGGGGGTCCGGTTTGAGGTCGACCTGGCTGATGACCTACCGCCGATCCTGGGGGACCAGAAACGCCTCAGCCTGGCATTGTCCCAGATGTTGGACAACGCCATCAAGTTCAGCCCCGACGGGGGCCTGGTCCGTGCGCGAGCCTGGACAGATGGGGGTTGCCTGCACGTGGCCGTGCAGGACCAGGGAATCGGAATCGCTCCGGAGCACCTGGACCGGGTTTTTGACCGCTTCTACCAGGCAGACAGTTCCACCACCCGACGCTTCAGCGGCGTTGGTGCAGGGCTGACCGTCGTCCGGGTGGTCGCCGAAGCCCACGGCGGGCGAGCGTGGGCCACGAGTGAGGGGCCAGGCCGTGGCAGCACCTTCACGTTAGCGCTGCCAATAGACGGGAGTTCCTCATCCTGTCCGCACGCTCCAGAGCATCCCCAGCCTGTGAAGCCAGGTCTGAGCTTTGCGCTGGATGAGATGCTGTTGAATTTCGAGAAAGGCCGGGCCACGATAGAGGAGTGCCTGGCCCATTACCCCGAGTATGCTGCCGACCTGCGCCCCCTCCTGCAGACCGCGCTCAAAGTACGCCGTGCGCCCCGACCAGCCCCCAGCCATGCCGCCTTCGTCGCCGGGAAGCGCCGGATGCTTGAGGCATTGGCCGAGCAGAAGCGGCGCCAGGTAGGCTCGCTCACCCCGTTCGCGCGTTGTGCTGCGCGAATTGCCGCCATTTTTGGGAAGCGGGCACAAAGACCCGCCGTGCCCAGGCACGTGCCCGCCCTGCAACCAGCTTTGAAACCTGTGCTCGCCCTGGTCTCGTTCGTCTTCGGCAGTCTGTTGCTGCTGACTTGGCTTCGCGGGACCGTCGCCCAAGCGGCCACCCTGGCCCAGGTGCACGGTGCGGTAGAAGTCCTGCCGTTCGGGAGTGAAGTCTGGCGATTCTCATCGGTGGGTGACCGGATCGAGACAGGAGATCGGATCCGCACCGGCCCATCCTCCGCCGCTACACTGGTCTTCTTCGACGGAAGCACTACCGATTTGGGAGCCGAAGCCGACGTCACCGTTGCCCAGATACATTCCCGGCGAAACGGCAGCGGCAAGGTCATCGTCCTTCACCAGTGGCTGGGATACATGTACAACCGCGTGAATCGCCTGAGCGACATGGCCTCTCGTTTCCAGGTTGAGACCGCCACGGCGGTTGTGGCGGTGCACGGCACGGAGTTTGAGATCGCCACGGAAGCCGACGGCACTACGCATGTGACCGTGATCGTGGGCGTGGTGAACGTAACATCCAAGGAGACCACCATCCCGTTGTTAGCCGGCCAGCAGACCACCGTGCTGTCCGGGCAACCCTGTCTGGCTGCGCGTCCCATTGACGCTGTCGGCCCGACGCCCTGGCCCACGCCGTCGCCCCCTACCCCAGTGCAGGAGACGCTATACCGGGCACAAACGCCGGGGCCAAGCAAGGTCGCGGAGCTAATAGGGACACCAACGCCAAGTACAGCGTTGGAGGGGACCAAGATACCGAGCCCAACCCGGACGCCCAGGCCGACCTTGACACCCACGCCAAGTCCCACGCCCACCCAGCGGTGGCCTGAGCCCACGTCCTTGCCCACCGACACACCAGCACCGACAGCGACGTCCACCCCCAGGGCGACGCCGGCTCCAAACGTCACGCCGACCGCGTCCCCCACGGCCACGCCAACGGCGACTCCCACACCCGCGCCGACGGCGACGGCTACGTCCGCTCCAACGGCGACTGTCACACTCACGCCGACGGCGACCTACACGCCCACGCCGACTGCGACGGCTACACCCACGTCAACGGCGACCTACACGCCCACACCGACTGCGACTCCTAAACCCACGCCCACAGTGACTTACACGCCCACGCCGACCGCAACTCCCACACCCACGCCCACCGCAACTCCCACACCCACGCCCACACCGACCACGACTCACACACCCGCGCTGGGCGAGCGTCCCGAATTTACGCCAACAGCAACTGGCATCCCGTAGACGCAGGAATCCTGATAATCAGGGTGGTAGGGCCACCCCTACACCATCCATGCCTGCACCTCCTCCAGCACCATTGGGACGACCGTCAGGATCTCGACCAGCCCAGGCTGTCCGCTGTCGTAGCGCACCTCGACGCGCACGGCAGGCTCGCCTCTGCCATCAGAGTAGCCTGCGGTGATCCGCGCAGCCTGTTCGATCTCCCCTCGCTCAGGCGCGCCAGGCACCAACGTCGTCGGCCCAGGGTAATCCACCGCCGTGAGCAAGACCCCTGCCACGCCACACGTCTCCAGGTAATCGTTCTCCCGCTCGCGGCGCCCGACAACCAACTTGCGCCCGGAAGGAAGGCGCAGGTGCCTCCCTATCGCCAGGAGTTGCACCTGCTCGCGGGTCAGCGCCTCCGCCCCTTCGTGATCCAGAAGGTCACGCAGGCGACGAGAATAAGTCTGGTCAATCAAATAGCAACAGCCGCCGGAGGGCTGTGGATAGTCGGTGATACCAAACTCTTCCGCCAGCGCGATCTGCGCCTTGCGGCCCCTCCCGCTGATCCCATACAGCCTTCCCCGGTCCACCCAGCCCCGCTGTTCCGGCACAGTCGGCTTCAGGAGCCTGGCCGAAAGCGGCCGGAGCAGGTAGCCCTGCAAGCCACTTTCACGCTCGACGGTGTTGAGCGAGGGCCGCATCTGGCTCTTGGGCCGCTGGCCAACCACCTCGCCTGTAAAGACAAAGTGGTAGTCATGCTCCTCCATCCAGGCCTTTGCCCTACGAAGCAGGAAGATGCGGCAGTCCACACAGGGATTCATCCCCGAGCCATAGCCATAGCGGGGATGGAGCACCAGTGGGATGTACTCGTCAAAGACGTCAATCACCTCCAGAGGCACTGCCAGTATTGCAGCCGCCCGTTCTGCGTCTGAAGGACCAGCTAGCCCAGGGCCGACTGCGCGATCCCGCTCGACGAAGGAGAAGCCAGTCCGCACGTGCAGCGCGGTAACCACAATTCCCTGTTCAAGCATAATGCGGACAGTCAGGGTACTATCGAGCCCGCCCGAAAGCAAGCCCACAGCTCTGATGCGCTCATTTTCGCCCATTGGTGACGAGAATACCATAGAGGTGGGGAATCGTCAACCTGCACGGCGGGTCGGTACAAACGTCAGGAAAAATCGGGGACGGATGACACTAACACCTACACTATGCCTTCGTTATACTGGTGACAAGTAGCGGGGGGGATCCAAACCGACCAAAAATGGCACCAGCGCGACTGCTCATCATTGACGACCACGACGTCGTACGCGTGGCACTTGAGGCTCGACTGCGTGACGCTGACGAGCTTGAAGTCGTTGGCTGCACCGGTTGCTGGAGGACCGGCTTGCGGGACGCGGTGAGACTCAAGCCTGACGTCGTACTGTTGGAGACCAAGCGAGCCGATGGACAGGGGTTGACCGCGTTGCGTCGCCTGACCGAACAGTGCCCCCGCACGAGCATCATCGTCCTCACTTCCTACCCTGATGCTGAAGAACAGACGGAAGCTGGTCGCATTGGCGCTCAGAGCTATATCCTCAAGGATATCGACACGCCCCAATTGGTGCGCGAGATCCAAGCTGCCGTGCGACCACAGGCTATGATTTAAACAAGTAACCTCTGGCAAGCGGTCCAGGTTATGGCAGCAGCATCAGCGCCCCCGGTGCCAACGAGAGGGTGATGGACTCACCAATCTCCGGCAAATCGGCGTCGGCCGGAAAGTTGAAAGCCAGTTCAACACCCTCAGCGTGGCGCACGCCCAGCCGGTAGTATTCGCCACGGAAGGAACGCTCCACGACCACCCCAACCAGAAGGTTGGGGCCGACCTCGCCCACCCGCGCTGCCTCCGGTCGAACCAACAACTGCGCTTTGACCCCGATCTCAGACTGGCGATCGCTAACCTGCAGCATACCAATCGCCGTTTCAGCCTGCCCGATCCCCAGGACACGGGCATCCAACAGGTTCGCCAATCCCAGGAAGTGAGCGGCCCAAGCCGAGACCGGCCGCCGGTAGACCCCCTCTGGCGTCCCCACCTGCACCACCCGTCCGGCTTGCATCAGCACTATCCGGTCGGCGACAGCGAAGGCCTCCTCCTGGTCGTGGGTGACGGTGATGGCAGTCGCGCCAGCTCGGCGGAGAATACCGGGCAATTCGTCCATCAGACGCTCGCGCAGCGCCCGGTCCAGCGCGCCCAGCGGTTCATCGAGCATCAGCAAGCACGGTTGCGGAGCCAGACTGCGCGCCAGCGCCACCCGCTGTCGCTCCCCACCCGAGAGTCGATTAACGTCGCGGCGCTCAAAGCCCGCCAGTCCGACCAATTCTAGCACCTCCGCCACCCGCGCAGCCACTGTTTCGCGACTCAGGCCCTGCATCTGCAACCCAAAGGCGACGTTGCCGAAGACGTCTTTGTGTGGAAAGAGAGCGTACTCCTGAAACATCAGCCCAAAGCCACGCAGGTGAGGGGGCACGTGGGTCACGTCCACCCCATCCACCAACACCTGGCCGCCATCGGGCGTTTCCAGACCAGCAATGAGCCGCAGGAGCGTCGTCTTGCCACAGCCGGAGGGGCCAAGCAGACACAGGTTCTCGCCCTCCTCGACGGTGAAACTGACGCCGTGCAACATCCAGCCATCGGGGTAGGATTTGCGGAGGTCGCGGATTTCCAAAAGAGTCATGCTAAACACCGCTCACCGGATGCAGGACCTGCCAAGCGCTGCCCGGTTCACTCGATTGCGACGATCTTGAAGATGATTTCCCCTCCTGGGGCCTCCACGATGACGGTGTCCCCTTCACGATGTCTCAGCAACGACCGACCCAGCGGCGATTCGTTGGACACTTTGCCCCGGGTCGGGTTCGCTTCAGCCGGGCCCACGATGCGAAACGTCTCCGTCTCGGCTGCACCTTCCTCAACAACAGTGACACGACTGCCCATAGCGACCTCGTCACTGGGACCATCCTCCGCGATCATCACTGCATTGCGCAGCATCGCCTCGATCTGCTGGATGCGTCCCTCCAGGAAGCCTTGCTCCTCCTTGGCGGCTGTGTAGTCTGCGTTCTCCGAGAGATCGCCTTGCTGAATCGCTTTGTGGAGCCGCTTGGCCAGTGCAGGTCGCTTCATGGTGATCAGGTGGTCCAGCTCGAGGCGTAGATTCTCCACACCCTCGGCGGTCAGGTAGACAGGTTGATGCACACTCATCCGACGTTGTTTCCCTCCATAGTCTGGTGTCAGTTCGTCGATCTCAATTCCCGAAGAGTCGCTTCCACAGCGGCGGACCCAGCACCAGCAGGCCGACGACGACGGAGACGATCGCCGTCAGCAGCACCGCCCCTGCCGTCACGTCCTTGACGACCTTCGCCAGCGGATGGTAGCCAGGACTGATCAGATCCACCAGCGTTTCCGCCACGGTGTTCAGCATCTCACTCACCAGCACAAAGCCGATGGTCAGCGTCAGCACCGCCCACTGGACATACGAGAGATTCAGGCATAGCCCTAGCACAACCACGACTGCAGCGATGGCGAGATGAACACGCGTGTTGCGCTGCGTGCGCAAAGCGTACCAGAGGCCCACAAATGCAAACCGGAAACTCTCGAGGATGCTTCGACTGCGCACGGCACATCAGGTAGGCAGGTGAACTTGGACTTCCAGATCTTCTAGAATCTGGGCCTGGACGGTCCACATCTGCGCCCGCTGTTCATCCGTAGCGTCATCGTACCCCAACAAGTGCAACACTCCGTGGACGACCAGCAGTTGCAGTTCTCCCTGGACATCGTGACCGGCCTCGGCAGCCTGCGCATCGGCGCGATGGAACGAGATGATGACGTCGCCCAGATAGCGTGGTAGTCCCGGCGCGGCGACGAATGGGCCACAGGTCTCGTCGGGGAAGGCCAGCACATCGGTCGGTGCATCCACGTTCCGGTGACGGCGGTTGAGTTCGTGCAACGCGTCATCGCCGGTCACCACCACAGCCAGTTCGGACGGGCCGTCCACTCGCTGGTGGATCAGGGTTGCCGAGGCTGCCCGGTGCAGCAGTTCGGGCTGAATCCGCACCTGGAACTGCTCGTCAATCTGTACATCCACGGTATGGAGAGACTTTTCCGGTTCGGGTCTCGCTTTCACTTGTCGGCCACTTTTCTTGGTTCTGGATACTTGACGCGCGGATGGAATGCACCCTTGAGGGAAGAGATGAAGGTCTCGCGTATGATGTGGAGATCCCGCAGGGTCAGGTCGCACTCGCCCAGTTGGCCATCGGCCACAAGCTGGTCTATGATACGATTGACGATTTCGGCCACCTCCTCGGCGCTGGTCGGGCGCATAGAGCGCACAGCCGCCTCACAGCCATCAGCCAGCATGACCAGCGCGGTCTCCCTGCTCTGGGGCTTGGGGCCGTGGTGGCGGAAGTCGCTTTCGTCGACCAGCGCGGCGTCGCCCGCCAACTGTACGGCTTTATTGTAGAAGAAGCTCACCCATTTGGTACCGTGGTGCTCAGGGATAAAGGCACGCACGCGCCGAGGCAGCCGGTAACGCCGCGCCAGCTCCAGCCCATCCTTGACGTGGTCGATGATGACCTCGACGCTGGTATATGCATCAAGCCGATCGTGCGGATTCACGCCCTTGGCCTGGTTCTCGGTGAAAAAGTACGGGCGGGAGATCTTGCCCACGTCGTGGTAGTAGGCCCCTACACGGGTGAGCAAGGCATCGGCGCCAATACGTTCGGCTGCCTGCTCGGCAAGATTGGCAACCATCAGGCTGTGATGGTACGTGGCCGGCGCTTCGCGCAGCAGCCGCTGCAGGAGCGGGTGATCAGGACGGCTCAGTTCGATGAGTCGCATCGTCGTGGTGATGTCGAACAGCGGGCCAATGAGAAACAACCCACCCAGCGCCAGGCTGGCCGAGAGACCTCCATTGACGATACCAGTCAATCCCGTGATCAACAGATTGCCAGGCTGGGTAATTCCTTGCGACAGACCAAAGATGACGACGATGACCACGTGTGCCAGGGCGACAAACACGCCAGCGCGAAAGAGTGCGCCGATACGTTCAACCCGCCCCAGGGTGAGCGCAGCCACCAGCCCACCCAGAGCAGCGTAGGTGGCCATCTCCAGGGAGTTGTCGGCGACGACACCGACAACGCCGCCGAGGAAGATCGCGGTCACCACACCCGCGTGTGGCCCCAGGGTGGCCGAAGCCAGCATAGCCAACGCCGGTGCTGGAGCAAGATAGCGTAGTACCAGGCCCCCCGGCACCATCACCCCGGCCCCCAATACTGAGAAAGACGTCAACAACACCAGGAGCAAAAGCTGTTGTCCGTTCCATAGCACAGAGGACTGAAAGACCGCCAGGTAAAGGCACAGAAGCGTGATCATCAGTACGGCCCGGAGCCCAGCGCTGGTCAAATCGGTCCACTTGACCTGGGGTTGCCGCAGTCCAAGTTGATCCAGCGCCTCGATATCGAGTGCCGTGACGCGTTCTCCCTCCCGTACAATGATCTCGTCAGCTTCGAAGGTGCGCAGTACCGGCGGTACCTCTTTGCGGGCACGGTCCTGAGCCTCAGCCGTAGCCGTGGGGTCGAGGAAAGAGTTGGGGATCAGAAAGTGCTGGACCAGCGCGACGGTGACAGATGCCTCATCATCCGAAAGATCGAGACTGACCAGCGCAGGCACTCCCTCGCGGGCGTTCCCCAGGAACCCCTCGCGGATCTCGCGACGCATTGCCTGGTCAATCACGGCCAGCGTGTCCAATTGAACCCGGTCCCAACTCTCGTCAGGTAGGGCCAGGAGACCGTCCAGCGTCTCGATGGAGAGATCGGCCAGCTCGGGGACAGCCAGAATCCAGCTTCGCTGTTGGGCAGGGGAAGCCAATGTATCAGCGCGCACCGATCCCAGGTAGTCAAGCACCTGACGAACGCGATCGAGTTGCTGGCGGGCCAATCCTGGATCGGGCCGGGTATAGACCGGCTGAAGTCTGGACGCAGCCCGATCCTGCTCCTCCGCGCGCAGGATGGCACTCTCGTATTTCACACGCCGGGAAGCACGCATGTCCTGGGGGGCGACATACCCCTCCTCCAGCACCACGCGGTCGGTGGGCAGTAGAGGGAGGACCATGACAACGGCCGTCACTCCGGCTACCACCATCCCCAGCAGGATCAGGCGTAGCCAGGCCCACCAACGATGGCCGACCCGGCGTGGCAAAGGTCCCGCTCCGTTGCCTCTGGCGTCGGTTGCGTTCGTACTCATCGGCTAAGATTGACAAGAGGGAGCACACGTAGCGCTCCCTCGTGTCCACCAGTGTGACGCATGCTCCACGAGCGCCGCCTAGCCAGACAGCAACTCGCGCACGACTTGGTTCACGACGCGACCATCGGCACGCCCTCCGAGTTTGGACATCAGTTGGCGCATCACCGGGCCCATCTGTCCCATCCCGGTCGCTCCGACCTCGATGATAACCTGACGTGCCTCTTCAGTGATCTCCTCACGCGAGAGGAGCCTGGGCAGATACCCCTCGAGGATCGCCAACTTTGCTTCCTCTTCCGCGAGCAGGTCAGGCCTGTTGGCCTGCTGCAGTTCAGCGACAGCGTCGCATCGCTGGCGGGCTTCCTTTTGTAGGGTCGCGATCACGCCCGCATCATCCAGCTCGCCACCGTGCGCCACCTCGGCGTTGACGATTGCGGCCAATGCCATACGGATGACAGACTTGCGACGCTCGTCCCGAGCACGGAGCGCCTCCTTGAGATCCTCCTGCAACTGCCGTTTCAGGCTCATATGCAGCTCCACAGTCGCGGTCGATCTATCTACCGATAGCTCCGCCGATCCTTAGACGTCTGCCGGCGGCTCTTGCGCAATTTAGCTGCCTTCTTGCGTTTACGGATCACGCTCGGCTTTTCAAAGAACCGCCGGCGGCGTGCCTCCGACATCACGCGGTCGCGCTGGACCTTCTTGTTGAAACGCCTCAACAAAGAATCAAAGGACTCGCCCTGATCAATCACAACTCGGGTCACGCACTTCCCTCCTCTCTATACCCGGTCTTGGACCGGTTATTTCATTGCAAGCCCATTATAATCGCGCATCGGACACCTGTCAAGCAGGCGGCTCCCATACATGCACAACCTGGATGCCATCGGCCTCCAGTGCCTGCACGGCAGTCTCCCGATCCACTCCCTCCAGGCGGAAGGCGACGACCCGATCGTGGGGCTTCTCCCCCCAGAACATGCCCAACGAGTGGATGTTGCCACTCAGGGCCGCAACACGGTTCGTAACCCGCGCCAGACTACCCACTTCCTCCGGGACGACGACCGTGATACGCAGTGAGGGATGCCCACCCCCCAGCCCCTCGGCGAAAACACGGAAGATGTCCGTATCACTGATGATACCGACCAGCTTCTCGTCCTCGACGACGGGCAGGCAACCGATGCGCTGGTCTATCATCACCCGCGCTGCCTCCTCGACGGGCAGATCGGGCGCCACGGTGATGACCGGGCCCTGTATGACTTGCCCAACCTTCGTGCGCGCGAGGATATAGTCCACTTCAAAGACGCTGAGCGTCGTGGTAGGCGTTGGAGAAGCATAGACAAGGCTTTTCTCGGTCACGATGCCGACAAGTCTGTCGTTCTCGTCCAACACCGGCAGGTGCCGGAACGGCTTGCTACGGACCAGGTCCAAAGCCTCCTTTAGGCTGGTATCGGTCGTGATGGTGACAGGGTTGGGAGTCATTCGATCTTTAACTAGCATAGCATCTCTCCTTCCTTCAGCAGATTATCCGGGCGGCCAGCCCAAAGGCCTTCCGCCCAACAAGTGCACGTGCAGATGAAACACCGACTGGCCAGCCCGGGGGCCATTGTTGACCACGAGGCGGTAGCCGTCGACGATCCCCTCCTGCTCCGCCAGTTGCCGGGCGACGACGAACAGCTTCCCCAGCAACGTCCCGTCCTCCGGCTCAACCTGGGCCACGCCTGCGACGTGGTGGTTAGGAACGATGAGGATGTGGGTGGGCGCACGGGGATGGAGGTCGTGGAAAGCGGTCACGTCCTCGTCCTGATAGACGATACGGGCCGGTGCCTCACCCCGCACGATGCGACAGAAGACACAGTCGCTCATCCAATCACCTCACCCACCAGATGGCCGTTCTGCACAGCAAGCAGCCGCGTGGCAGTGAGCCGGTTGTGCAAGTTGTCTACCGCGTGCGTGACAACCCGCAGATAGTTGTCGGTCAGGCCAGTCCACAGATGATCGGGCCGACGCTGCTCCCACAGGACCGCCATCTCCCGCCCCACAAACCGCTGGCGAAAGCGGGACGCTTGCTCAGCACCCAGTCCGCGCACCGCGCGTGCACGTGCGTTGCATACGTCGGGCGGTACCTGGCCTGGTAGACGGACAGCAGGAGTACCCGGTCGCGGGGAGTAGCGAAAGACGTGCAGTCGCGCAAACTCCATCGCCGCAACGAAATCCCAACTGGCACGGAAGGCAACCTCGTCTTCACCGGGGAAACCGACGATGACGTCGGTGGTCACGGCCAAATCGGGGACAGCAGCGCGAGCCGCTTCCACCAGCCGGGCGAACCCTGCCGTGGCAACGCGGCGGCCCATACGGCGCAGGGTCTCATCACAGCCAGCCTGCAGTGGCAGGTGGAGATGGCGGCACAGGCGCGGATTCTCCCACAAGCGGAAGAAGGCTCCATCCAGATCCCAGGGCTCCAACGACGAGAGCCGTAGGCGGGGCAGGTCGGTGTGAGACAGCAGTGTCTTGACCAGCGTCTGCAGCCCGCCCGGCATCCCCAGGTCACGCCCATACGAACCCAGGTTGACGCCCGTCAGCACGACCTCCTGGCAACCGGCATCGACAAGAGCCTGCACTTTTGCAACAGCGTCGGCCAAAGGACGGCTGTGGGCCGGTCCTCGCAACAGGCGCACAATGCAGTAGGTACAGTGGCGATCGCAGCCATCCTGGACCTTTACAAAGGCCCGGGTGTGGAGAAGGCCGGACATCACCCCCTCACTCCTGCATTCCCCGCCCCTCCCCAAAAAGCTGGGAGGGGAAAAATGGGAAGGTAGGGGAGAGGAGGCAGTCACGATCTCCACCGTCCGCTCCTTGTCCACATTGGGCACGACCCAGCTCACGCCAGGCAAGGCGGCACAACGGTGGGGTGCCAGCGTGGCATAGCAGCCAATGAGAGCGACGCGGGCTTGTGGGTTTGCGCGAGCCAGTGCCCTGGCCCGGTGACGCGTCTTTCGTTCCGCTTCGGCGGTGACAGCGCAGGTATTGACGACGCAGACATCGGCCTGGGCAGAGTCACCCACGACAACGTGGCCTGCCGCTACGAACCGCATGACCAGGCTCTCCAACTCGGACTGGTTGAGGCGACAACCGAGGCTCTCCAGATAAAAGTTCATTCACCCACCACTCGTCCAATACCCCCAACCGGACAGGACACCCGATACGGAATCCAGGTACTAAGGCGCCGTCACCGCCAGATTGTCGAAATGCACCTCCACACCGGGCTCGAAGAACGATCCCGCGTAGAGGCCAATGTCACCCCGGGAGTAACTGCTATCCTCGACCTGCACCAGTTGCACGCCGTTGACGAGAAGGGTCATCGTCCTACCCTGGCAGACGACCTCCAGGAGATTGGTCGCAGCTCCCAGATGGATCGCATCGGAAGGACTCCAATCGTCTCCCAACACCTCCCACTCCTCGCCGTCATACTTGTTCACCACGTAGTAGCCGTCTCCGCTGATGGAGAAGCGATAAAAGTGCTGAGCATCCTGCATCCGCACCAGCACGCCGTACTCGTTGTCGTGAGGGCCAGCCACCTGGGTAGCCTCTACGGAGAGGTGAAAATCGCCGAGTTTGCGCCCAGCCGAGGCCCAAGCGAGGCGGTTGGGCGATTTGACGAGGATGCGCATTATCCCCTCGTGATACCCCACCTCCGCAGAAGCATCCGACTCGGCCTGCCAGCCGCTGACTGGATCGGAGAAATCGTCGGTCCAGGACACTTGCTCTGCCCCACAGGCAGCCAGCAGAACGGCCAACGCCACCAGGGCTACGACAAACCATTCCCTACTCATCGCTGACATGCGTTTACATCCATTGCTCTTGTGCAGCCCGCTGCTCTACGGCCTGGTCACGAGAAAGTTGTCGAATCGAGCCAGCACATCACCTTTGGGGCCACTTCCAGCCCCGATCCCCACATCCCCCTGCGTGTAGGTATCATCAGCCACGGCCTCCAGCAGTTGGCCGTTGACGTACAAGCTCAGTTCACTCCCCTGGCAGACCGCCAGGACATGGTTGGCCTGCCCGCCCGTCCTGATCGCGGAAGCGGGAGCCATTCCACGGCCGCCTGCGCTGAGAACGTCCAGATCGCCGCCATCCACACGCCTAAAGATCGCATAGCAGCCGTCGGCACTGATGGCGAGATAGTAAAAGTTGCCCGGGTCTACGTGGCGACAGAGGACGCCAAAATGACCGTCCTGGGAACCAGAGGCCAAATAGACATCCACCTCAATGCTCACGTCGTCAAAGCGCTTACCGGGATAAGCCCAGGCGAACCAGCTCGGCTCGACCAGATGGATAAAGTACTCGCCCTCCTCGTAACCGCGCTCAAACCGCTCACGTCGGTCTGCGCCCCAGCCGCTGCGCGGATTGTCAAAGTCGTCCTGAAAAAGCGCGCTTTGATCGTCACGTCGCGAGCATCCGCAGGCCAGCACCAACAGAGCAAGCACAACCAGGCAGTCACCCAGGCGCTGGCAACTTTTCTTCATTATCGCCTCCCGCCTGCACGTCAGCGTTCTGGTGTGCAGAACTGGCGAGATTATAACACGGCCAGAGGATTTGTAAAAGAGGTGACAGCAGCCGGACGTCTACTGAGGAGGACATGGCACGAGCGCAGAATCGCCGCAACGACCCGGCACACGCACTCGACGTGATGCCGTGCGACTATCCGCGTTTTGCAGGCGAGGAGAAACCCGCGGGAAAGCTCGTTGAAGCAGCAGAAAACCTGGGACAACTGGAGGTCCGTTTCCGCGATTCGCGGGCAAGGGCCCAACGGACGATCTGGGTGATCCAATGGCGCATCTGTCTACTCATTCGGCCGCGCTACTGGAATGGTAAAAACGAACGTGCTCCCCTTCCCCGATTGGCTCTCGACCCAGATTTCACCGCCGTGCAGTTCCACCAAGCTCTTGGTGATGATCAGCCC
>DATKTN010000246.1:0-3205 GCA_035531135.1 Anaerolineae bacterium | reverse complement strand
TTGGATGGGATGGGCGAGAGCACGCAGAGTTCTAGGGACGAAGGGGCGCGCTCGCGCCCCGCTGGCTGCACCTGAGGTATCCCGATATCTCGGGCGCCGGGCAGAGTGTGGGGTTCGACTCCCCACAGGTGCAGCCAGGGGAGAACGAGCATTCTACAGAAGGAGAGTGACGATGGCAGAGTTCGAGCGCATCATTGAGTTCGCTCCAGCCTACGATAGGCGCGACCCCGATCCCAAAAAGGACTACGGTGTCCATGGCGTGGAACTCCGCATGGTCCTCAAGGGAAACAAGGGCGCTGTCCAGTTTCTACTGTTCACCAATTGGCACTTGCCCCATGTTGCCAAGGAGTTTGAACACAAAGCACGCTGTCTTACGGAACCCCTTCCCGCCGATGTGGGCTATCACAGCCCTAAGCCAATGTGGGAGGATCAAGAGCCGATCACTGAGTCTTGTTCCTATCTGGATGGTGCTCCATGCTACTACGATGGTTCCGGTCTCGCCGCGAATGATGCCTTTGTCGTATTGCTGGAGCATGGCGATGACGGTATCTGGGATTACTTGGAAATCTACTACCACCATATCTTTGAGGACATCCCCGTTGAGATCTGCGGCTAGGCGGTCCGACACACACACGATAGGAGAACGGAATGACGATCAGGACATTGCAGGAAGGCGACAGGGTCCGCCTGAGGGCGGACGAGCTCATGCAGGATGCGGGCACGGAGGGAACGGTCGTGGAAGTGCGGCGCGTTTTCTCCGCGTCCCCCCCGACCGTCGTCGTGCGGTGGGACGGGCATGACTGGGTGACGACCTACGGGGACGCCGCCCACCTGGAGCACGTCGCCAGCCGTCTGCGTTCCAGGGCCGAGGTCCTGGAGGACGTGCTCGACGCGGTCAAGGTGCTGCTCAGCAGCGCGACCTCGCGTTACTGGGCCAGCCAGAACTTGGTCCTGCGGGGCTACGATCCAGGATGGGCACGCGAGACGGTCGATCGATTGTTTGTATGACATACAAAAGTCCCCGCCCCGCGCGGGGACCTTGTGCCCAGCACAGAGAGGAGCATGACAATGAGCCGTGAAATCAGGCGAGTACCCCCCAACTGGAAGCACCCCAAGGACCACAAGGGCCGCTACAAGCCGCTGTTCGACGAGGACTATGCTACCGCCCTGGCTGATTGGCAGCGACAAGCCGACCAGTGGGAAAACGGCACGCACCCCGATCTGGTCAAGAGTCCCGAGCTGCAAGAGAAGTATGCCTTCCCAGAATGGTGCGGCGAAGCTCCCGACCCAGATTACTACCGCCCCGCGTGGACGGAGGCCGAGGCCACCGCGTATCAGGTCTACGAGACGGTAAGCGAGGGCACGCCAGACAGCCCCGTCTTTGACAGTGAGGCCGACCTTCGCCAATGGCTGCTCGACCAGGGCCATAGCGAGAAGGCTACGGATGCTTTCATGGAATACAAATGGGCACCATCGGCTATCATGGCCATTAGCACCGAAGGCCAGATGCAATACAGCTCCAATATTGATAGCTGGAACTTAAAATAGAAAGAGGAGCACGGCGATAGGATCCAATAGGCCCTTGCCAGGGATGGAGAAGGCCTATCCATTATACCGCGAATCCTATCCCAGTAACTTATTCCCTGCCGAACCCCAGGTCCTCCAGCGGCTTGAGCACGGCACGGGCCAGCTCGTTCGCCCCGTACGCCAGGAGAACAAGCGCCGGGGGACGCATCGCCGCAAGGCGCGCCACCAGGTCCTCAGTCATCATCAGTGCCAATCCATATCCAATCAGGGCCAGCGCGAACGCCGACAGGTAGCGCCATTCCCACCGCGGCCACGGCTTGCCCAGCCCGACCTGCGTCAGCCCCAGGATCGCGTAGGGCAGCACGTACTTCAGCGCCGACCCCACCGCCAAGAACAGGACGACGTACAGCAACACGTTCTCCGAAAGCCATGCCATCTTTCCCTCCTCAGAGCAGGTATTGCAGCAGCGGGACCAGGATCTGCGTCCCGCCCAGGGCGGCGACGATCACGATCAGGACGTTGACCCGCCGCCTCAGCTTGACGACTTCCCTGCAGCACCGTTCGCCGCGCACGATCCACGCGTACCTCTCCATGATCTCCCCTATTTGCGCCAAGTCGAACGGTGCGCACATGACATTCCATGCCTTCTGGAGGATCGAGTTCACGTCGCATGGGGCCAGGGTCTCCTGCGACAGGACGAGGATCGGGCCAGCCTCCCCGCTGCGCAGCCAGTAGTCAAGCAGTTCCTTGCTGTTCCCGTTCGGCAGGGACCACGCCAGGACGAGGATGTCCGCGCCGGGCATCGCCTTCAGCGCGCCCCACAGGCTCGTCGCCCGCTTCGTCTGGAACCGCTTCGAGTTCAGCATGCGGTCGAGCGAGTTGCCGAACCCCTCGTCCGCCGTCACGACTAGCACCGTCATGTCCGTGGACACAACTAGGTCCCCAGCCGAGTCGCGTCAAGTTCCTCGCGCACGATCTGGCGGTGCATGGCCCAGTCGAAGTCACCAGGCGGGTCGGGCTCAGGTGCAATCCCCGTCAGCTGTTCCAGCTGCAGCACATCCCAGTGCGCCCCCGCGAAGTGGGCCCAATCATTGTTGAACTGCAGGATTAACCGCACGCGCCCAGTCGTCGGCACCACCTGGGGCGTCTCCAGTCGGGTCCATTCATTGTTCGGAAAGGACTGGTTCACCCAAGCGCCCCAGAACACGCCGCCGGTCAGCGCGCCCTCGTCCCCCGGCGGGCGCTCGTAGGGCGGCACGAACGGCCCTTCCCCGTCGACAATCCCGGCCCGGCCGCCGCCCTGCGTGTCGCGCATGACGTGCATGTACATGCACGACCCGAGCACCGGCCTGCCGTTCTGCACATATACCGGGTCGGTCACCAGCCACAGCCGCCCGGTGTTGCTGTTGAAAAATCCGTTGGCCGAGTACCGCCCCTCGTAGACTTCGACCTGCGTTTGGGCGTCCTTCAGGTCCATCTCGGGCCGGTTAAGTAGCGCAGGCGAGGACGGGTCCTCCAGCCACCAGACGTGGGTCCCGACGGGGATCGTAAGCGCTCCTACTCCGTCCTGGTCCCAGAAGCCGCGCTCGCATGCGTTGTAGTAGACTTGCACCCATTCCTCGGCCACGGGTCCCTCTCCTTCCGTCCACTTGTCGCCGCGCGCTGCGGCGCTGGCGAT
>DATKTN010000245.1:0-4502 GCA_035531135.1 Anaerolineae bacterium | reverse complement strand
GCCAGCAATCAGGACCACCGAGTGCTCGGGGTCGCAAAAGTCATGCACGACGACCTCGCAGTGCGGTCCTACGACCGCCACGATGCCTTCCGCCAGGCGTTCCAGGGTGTCGAGAAACCACGGTTGATCTAGATGTGACATAGGTTCCTCATTTTACACCAGTTTAGACGGACTGTCAACGAACTGGCCTTTTTCTTTGCCAATAAGTAGACATTATGTCCAAGAACATACAAAAGATGCTTTTGAGACCCGCCTGGAGCTTGCGCCCGCGCTCAGCGATGGTCTCCAATATGTAGGCATCCTTTGCCCGCTCTACGACGAGCGTCTCGGCGTCGCCGCCGACGGGGATCCGAAGTGGATCAATCAATCTGACGTTCGACATAAATAGCATACTTGGGTATAATTGAGTAACCATCTGAGAAAAGAAAAGGGATAGCACGATGAGCACTATCAGTCTTCTGGAAGTACCTCAGGACATTCTGGACTCAGCCCGCCTCACTGCAGCCGATCTGAAGGTGGAAATGGCGATCCACCTATATGCCCAGGGACGCCTGTCCATTGGCAAGGCTCGCGAACTGGCCGGCATGGCGTTGTGGGAGTTCCGCCAATTGCTGGCCTCGCGCGGCATTCCACCACACTATGACGTAAAAGATCTTGATGAGGATGTCTCCACGCTGCTATAAGGCGCAATGAACCGACGATCGTTCTTGAAAGCAACCGCCGGTCTGGGTGGCACCGCGCTGATATCGCTGCTGGTGGATGGTTGTGGCCGGGCGACGCCCGCTCCTCCTGAGCCGGCCGCCACGCCCGCTGCGGTCGCGTCCCCCCAGGCCACCACGACGGCAGAGCTGCCGGTCCGTCCCAGCCCCACCGCGATCGTCACTCCATCCGTTGAGAGGAGGAGTCCGATGGCACAAGTGGCCTTTGTGAAAACGCAGGACCGGGCAGCCGGCGTCGACAGAGCGCTGGCCCTGCTGGAGATGGGTTCGATGGCGGGCAAGGACCTGTTCCTGAAGCCGAACTTTAACAGCGCTGACGCCCCGCCCGGCTCCACCCACGACGACACGCTGAGCGCGCTGGTGCGAGCGCTCTCTGGGATGGGCGCGGGCCGGATCACCGTCGGCGACCGCAGCGGCATGGGCGACACGCGGCGCGTGATGGAGCAAAAGGGCGTCTTTCGCATGGCGGAGGAGCTGGGATTCGAGACCATCGTGTTCGACGAGCTGGATGCCAGCAGTTGGGAGATGATGCAGATCGAGGGCAGCCACTGGCAGCGGGGGTTCGCCGTGGCCCGGCCGGTGCTCGAGGCCGATGGCGTGGTGCAGACCTGCTGCCTGAAGACCCACCGCTTTGGCGGACACTTTACGCTGTCGCTCAAGAACTCGGTCGGACTGGTGGCCAAGTGGGTGCCGGGTGATGACTATAACTATATGAGCGAACTGCACGGCTCCCCGCACCAGCGCCGCATGATCGCCGAGGTCAACGCCGCCTACCAGCCCGACCTGATCCTGTTGGATGGCGTCGAGGCGTTCGTCGACGGCGGGCCGGATCGGGGCACACAGGTCGACGCGCAGGTCATCCTGGCCGGCACCGACCGGGTGGCGATCGACGCCGTCGGCGTGGCCATCCTGCGCTACTTTGGGACGACGCCGGACGTCAGCCGGGGGCCGATCTTTCAGCAGCAGCAGATCGCCCGCGCGGTCGAGTTGGGCCTGGGCGTCGGAACCCCTGAGGAGATCGAGCTGGTCACCGGCGACCCGGACAGCGAGACGTACGCGGCCGAGATCCGCGAGATCCTGATGCAGGGCTAAATCTGAATGCTCATTGATGCCCACGCGCACATAGACCGGTACGACCTCGTCGGCGCGGGTGCGTTACAGTCCGCGCTGGGCGAGATCACGCGGCACGGAATCCTGACCATCAGCAACTCGATGGACCTGCCGTCGTACGAGCGAAACCTGGCCATCGCCGGGATGTGTGACCTCGTGCTGCCCATCTTTGGCGTCCACCCCTGGAACGCGCCCCAGTACGCCGGCCGCCTGGACGACCTCCATGAAGCCATCGAGCGCAGCCCGATGATCGGCGAGGTCGGGCTCGACCATCACTTTGTCGAGGACGCCTCCCAGTATCCGGCCCAGACAGGCGTGTTCGAGTTCTTTCTCGGCGCGGCCAGCGACCAGGGCAAGGTCGTCCACCTGCACACCAAGGGGGCGGAACAGGCCGTCCTGGAAGCCCTCGACCGGCACGGGATCCAGCGGGCGATCGTGCACTGGTACTCGGGGCCGCTGGACGTCTTTCGGGAGCTGGCCGCCCGGGGCGTGTACTTTACGGTGGGCGTGGAACTGCTCTACTCCGGGCACATCCGGGCGATTGCGCGGGAGGTGCCGTCCGGCCGACTGTTGACAGAGACCGACAATCCCGGCGGGCCGAAAGGGTTCATCGGCCGGCCGGGAACGCCGGTACTCGTCAGGGACGTCGTGCGGGCACTGGCGGACGTGAGAGAGACCACGGTTGAGGCGGTCGCCGGGACCGTGCGCTCCAATCTGCTGGCACTGGCTCGCGACGACCCGTGGCTGATGGACACCGGCTTCGGAGCCGTGTTGCGGGGTGGGTCCCGGTGAGGGGGATCTCGAAACGGGTTCGTCGCTTTGAGCGCCTCCACGCTTGGGCCAACCGCATCCTGCGCGTCGACCTGAGCGACATGCGCGTCGCGGTGCAGGAGACCGTGCCCTACGTGCCCGACTACCTGGGGGCGCGCGGGATTGCGGCCCGGATCTGCTGGGACGAGGTCCCGGAACCGGTCGAGCCGTTTGACCCCGCCAGCCCCCTGATGATCTTTCCGGGCGCGCTGGCCGGATCGCGCTCCCCCTACTCGGGGCGGACGAACGTGTGCGGGTTCAGCCCCCAGGCATTTCCCCACCCGTGGTTCACGCGCTCCAGCGTCGGCGGGTATTTCGGCGGCGAGCTCAAGCGTGCCGGATACGACGGCATCGTCGTGACCGGGTCCGCCGAGACGCCGGTGCGTATCCGCATCCAGGACGACGAGGTGAGCATCCTGCCCGCGGGCGACCTGTGGGGGCTCGACACGATGGAGACGCTGGAGGCGCTCGCGGCGGCACAGGGGGCGGATAGAAAGCGTCCCAGGGGCACGCGCTCGCTCGTCATCGGGCCGGCCGGCGAGCGGTTGAGCCGCATCGCGACGATCCAGACGGCCAGCGCCTCCGCCTGCGGCCAGGGGGGCTTTGGCGCGGTGATGGGTTCCAAGAGGCTAAAGGCCATCTCGGCCAGCGGTTCGGGGCGCGTGTCGCTGGCGCGGCCCGACACGATCACGTCCATCGCCAGGACGCTCGCCCGCACGTTCGCCGAGGAGGGGGGGACCGGCCCGTTCAACTGGTACGGCGACGTCGAAACGCTCAACCGGCAACTGGCGGCCGCGGGGGATGGCACGGCCGCCTGCCGTGCCTGCACCGAGTCGTGCATCACGCCCTGCGTGGCACACTTTCGGGACGTGCCCGGGGTCGCGTACGACCGCAAATGGAGCGGGGATTGGTTCTGCGTCGGGCGGGATTTCCTGGGCTTTGAGGAGGATGATCCACCGACCAAGAAGGCCATCTATGACTGGCAGTTGGACCGCCGCGCTGCGTTCGAGCTGAACGCCCTGTCCAACCGGTATGGCCTGAACCAGTTTGACCTGCTGGGCGGCATGGTGCCCTGGCTGATCGCCTGCCAGAAGGCAGGCCTGATTTCCGAGATGGACGGCCGTCCGATGGACTGGCGGTCGCCCCGGTTCTGGGCCGGGCTCCTGCGCGCCATCGCCTATCGCGAGGGGCTGGGGGACGCGTTGGCCGAGGGCGGGTGGGCGGCCGCGAGAGCGCTCCACCTGGGCGAGGACCTGGCGCGCCGTCGCTATCCGGGCTGGGGCTGCGCCGCGCACTGTGATCCCTTTGGATGGAGCCCGGTGACGTTCCCCTTCTGGCTGGTCTCGGCGCTGCAGTGGCTGGCCGACACGCGCGATCCCTTCAACAGCGGCCACGGGTACCTGTGGGCCGAGGGCGCTGCCGGGCACGCGGCCGGGCTGGAAACCGAGGCAGAACGGGCCGCCGCGCTGGACCGGATCCGTGCCGTCGGGCAGCGCGTCTATCGCAGCCCCGACGCGGTGGACCCATACGGCGGCTACAGCGGCAAGGCCTACGCGGGATACTACCAGACGCTGCGCGCGGTGATCAAGGACTGCGTGCCGGTCGACGCCCATTTTCCGCTGATCTACAACGAGCGCGCGCCCGACGGCTACTGGCGGTTGCGCGGCGTCGAGGGGGTCGGCGAGATCGAGGGCCCCTCCGTCGAGTACCATCTCTTCGCCGCCGGCACCGGCGTGAGCTGGTCCGAGGAGGAGTTCTGGCGGGCCGCGGAGCGGGTGTGCACGCTGGAGCGCGCGCTGCAGGTCCGGTATTTTGGCCGCGACCGCCGCACGGACGAGATGGTCCTGCCCTACTTTGAGCAGA
>DATKTN010000244.1:0-17630 GCA_035531135.1 Anaerolineae bacterium | reverse complement strand
CATTTCTTCGTCCCTGAGGAGGCGCTGGCGGTGTTCCGCCAGGCAGTCGAGCGAGGACGAGAGGCGCATGCCCAATGGCGGGAGACGTTCGAGCGCTACCGGGCGGCGTACCCCGCGGAGGCGGCGCTGTTAGAGGCGCTGTGGGAGGGGAAACTCCCCGAAGGCTGGGCCGACGTGCTCCCCACCTTCTCCCCTGTCGATGGCCCGCTGGCCACCCGCAAAGCGTCGGGCGCGGTGCTGAACGCGCTCGCCCCCGTGCTGCCCACGCTCATCGGCGGCTCGGCCGACCTGGCCCCCTCCAACAATACAGTGCTCAAAGCGTACGATGATTTTCAGCAGGCGAGCCCTGCCGGGCGCAACTTTCACTTTGGCGTGCGGGAACACGCGATGGGGTCCATCCTCAACGGGATGGCATTGCACGGCGGCCTGCTCCCCTATGGCGGCACCTTCCTGGTCTTTTCGGACTATATGCGGCCGCCGGTGCGGCTGGCGGCGATGATGCACCTGCCGGTCGTCTACGTCTGGACCCACGACTCGGTCTGGATCGGGGAGGACGGCCCGACCCACCAGCCGATCGAGCACCTGGTGGCGCTGCGGGCGATCCCCAACCTGGTGATCATCCGCCCGGCCGACGCCAACGAGACCGCTGCGGCCTGGCGCGTGGCGCTGGAGCGACGGGATGGCCCGACCGGCCTGGCGCTCACCCGCCAGAAGTTGCCGGTGCTGTTCGAGACCAACCGTGATCCGGCCCGAACGGTCGCCCGCGGCGGGTACGTTCTGGCCGATAGCTCTGGCATCCCCGACGTGCTCCTCATCGCCAGCGGCTCCGAGGTGCACGTGGCGTTGGAGGCGCGGGACTTGCTGGCCCAGAAGGGGGTGGCGGTGCGGGTGGTGAGCATGCCCAGTTGGGAGCTCTTTGACGCGCAGCCTGCCTCGTACCGCGAGTCGGTGCTGCCACCGCAGGTGACGGCGCGGTTGGCGATCGAGGCTGGCGTGACGCAAGGGTGGGCCAGGTACGTCGGTCCGGTGGGCGACGTGCTGGGCCTGGATCGCTTCGGGGCCTCGGCTCCCTACAAGGTGCTGATGGAGCAGTTCGGCTTCACCGCCGAGGCGGTGGCCGGACGGGCGCTGCGGCTGTTGGGCAGGGAGTAGCGTGGCTGAGGGAGGCGCGTATCCGGTCACGTACACCGGCTACTACGACGGCGAGCGCCGGCCGGTGCGTGGCGTCGTGCCGATGGAGGAGATGATCACCCTCCACGTGAACGCCCGGCCGCTGGTCAGTCTGATGTGCACGCCGACCTGGCTGGAGGAGCTGGCACTGGGCTTTTTGTACAACGAAGGGCTGATCGAGGGGATGGACGAGGTGGCAGTGCTCGAGCTCTGTGGCGGGGGGCGGTGCGTGGACGTGTGGCTCGAACACGACATCGACGTCCCCAAGCTGCGCGTCATCACCTCCGGGTGTTCAGGGGGGACCACGTTTGAGGACGTGGCCAGCGCGCATCACGAGATGAGATCGGATCTGCGCGTTACGCCGCAGCAGGTGACACGGTTGATGCAAGAGTTCCTGCGAGCGACCACGCTCTACCGCCGGGCGGGAGGGGTCCACGGGGCGGTGTTGACCGATGGGGTTCAGTTGCTGTGTATGGCGGAGGACATCGGCCGGCACAACGCGCTCGACAAGATCGCCGGCGTGTGCCTGCGGCAAGGCCATCCGCTCCGGGATCGCATCCTGCTGACGACCGGGCGGATCAGCTCCGAGATGGTGAACAAGGTGGCGCGGATGGGGGTCCCCGTCGTCATCTCGCGCACCTCGCCGACCTCGCTTTCGATCCAACTGGCGCAGGCGTGGGGCATCACGCTGATCGGCTACACCAGGCGGCGCAGTTTCCGTGTCTTTGCTGGCGCCGAGCGGGTCGTTGACCACTTGACATAGAACGTATGTTCGTGTATAATACGATTGAATTTGAGACCCCGCTGGGCGAGATTGGGGGCGAGGAGGTTGATTATGGCGAAGCATCTCTCGGAGAGGCAGCGGAACATGTTAGAGTTCCTCGGCGAGTACATCGTGGAGAACGGCTACCCGCCTTCCATCCGCGAGATTGGCGCTGCGACGGGGACCAGTTCGACCTCTGTCGTGACGTATAATTTAAAGCGCCTGGAGGAGGAGGGGTACATCAGCCGGGACCGGGACGTGTCGCGCGGGCTAAAGTTGACGTCCTCGGCCCGCGCGTGGGTGGCGCCGGAGGCCGTGGTCCAGGTGCCGTTGTTGGGCCGGATCGTGGCCGGTGCCCCCATCCCTGTGCCGGCCAGCGACTTTCGCCTGATGGGTGACGAGACGATCGAGTTGACCCGGGACTTTCTGGGAGATCCGGAGGGATTGTACGCCCTGCAGGTGCAGGGGAACTCGATGATCGACGCGCTGGTGCACGATGGCGACATCGTCGTCATGCGCCACCAGCAGCGGGTTGAGAACGGCGAGATGGCGGCGGTGTGGCTGAAGGAGCGCGAGGAAGTGACGCTCAAGCGGTTCTACCAGGAGGCGGGAGGGCGGGTGCGGCTCCAGCCTGCCAACCCCACGATGCTGCCGATCTATGTGGACGACCCCCGCCAGGTGGAGGTGCAGGGTAAGGTGGTGATGGTCATCCGGCAGTTGCAGTGACCCCCAGTGAGCCCCCGTTGTACTGCAAAGGCCCAGCCTGATGGCTGGGCCTCTTCAGTGCCTGCTCGCAGCACGCTCCAGGCGGACCACAGTCCGCCGCTCAATCGCCATCCAGCCAGGACGTTCATGCCTTCAGATAGGCACTGGTTGTCCTCGTTTTATCCCAAGTTTTTCCTTCCCCATTTGGGATAACGCCCCTTGACATCGAACAAATGTTCTGGTATGATACAATGAGTTGTAGAACATATGTTCTGCTATCTCTACACGGGGCTGTCGGGGGGTAATGAGAATGCGCAAAAAGCTCGAGTTTCAGGCGGATCGGATCGAGGCTGTGCTGACGATGCACAAGGTGCCGGCGCGGGTGACCGGCGGCACGGTGACGCCGCGCTGGGTGAGGTTCCAGGTGTTGCCCGCCGTCGGAGCCAAGATCTCCAAGATCAAGGGCCTCAGCGAGGAGTTGGCGGCCGCGCTCGACGCGCACAGTTGCCGGGTGTCCCGGCGCGGCGCTGCCGTCGCCGTCGAGGTGCCCCGCGACGACCCTCAACCGGTGCGCTTGCTGCCCCTGTTCCGCCAGCTCGACGACGACGACGGGGGCGTCCCGCCGGTGACCGCTGTCCTGGGCCTGGCGGAGGACGGCGCGCCCCTGCTCATCCGGCTGCCCTCCCCCGACGTGGCCCACATCCTGGTCGCGGGCACGACCGGCTCGGGGAAGACGGTGCTTCTCCAGGCGATGATCCTGAGCCTGGCGATGGTGAACCGGCCGCGCCACCTCGTGCTCGTGCTGGTCGACCCCAAGGGTCACGCCTTTGGTCCTTTTGAGGGGCTGCCGCACCTGGCGCGCCCGGTGATCCGGGAGACGGGGGAGACGATTGAGGCGCTGCACAGCCTGGTGCGCCTGATGGAGCGGCAGGGAACCGGGGGTGGGGCGAGCCTGGATGGGCGACCGAGCGTGGTCGTCGTGATCGACGAGCTGGCGGACCTGTTGATGGTGGGCGGGAAGCCGGTGCAGGTGGCGCTGACCCGGTTGACGCAGCGGGGGCGCGAGGCCGGCATCCACGTCGTCGCGGCCACGCAAAAGCCCACGACGGCCGTGCTTGGCCCACTGGTCAAGGCGAACTTTCCGGTGCGGCTGACGGGGCGCGTGACCAGCATCGAGGACGCGCGCACGGCCACCGGCTGGAGCGGGACAGGAGCCGAGCGGTTGATGGGCCGGGGGGACTTTTTGGCCGTGGCCGAGGGGCGGGTGATCCGGTTCCAGACCGCCTACGTCTCGCCGGCCGAGATTCAGGAGCTGGTGAGGAGGATAGGCGGTCCAGAGTGGAGAGTCGAGAGTGGAGAATGGAGAATGGAGAATGGACGAGGCGAGGCGCTGTCTGCGAATCCCTCTGTGGCTCCCTCTCGGCAGGTGTCGCTGTCGTGGCCGGCCCGCCGGTTGACCGAGGTGCTCAGGGGAGGGGTGTAAGAATGGATGAGACGATGAATCGCAGCCGAAGTGCGAGTCGCGTAAAGATCTTTGCCGGGCTGGTGGCGATGGCCTTTGCCGTGACGTTGGCGGTGATCGTCGGCAGCCGCCTGAGCGACGAGGCGCTGGCGGTGCTGGCTGGCGCGGTGTGTGGCGTGGGGGCGGCGATCCCCACCAGCCTGCTCATCGTCGCCGTCAGCCGCCGGCAAGACGAGCGGCGGGTGCAGCCACCCGCGCCGCAACCCGGTCTCTATCCGCCGGTCGTCGTCGTCGCGCCGCCGGGTGGCCAGCAGCGGCCCAGCGACTGGAATATGCTCCCGCCCTCGTTGGCCGCGCCGGCGCAGCGGCACTTTACCGTCGTGGGGGGCGAACCCGTAGACGCGGAGGTGATGTCGTATGAGCGCTATTCTTGACGTGAGGCGAGGTTCTCGATCGAGACGTGGTGGTAAAAAGCGCCGTGGGCGCGGTGCGGAGCCCATCGAGATGCGGGAGCGGCGGCACGGCTACTTTCCCAAGGTGTTCGTCTGGCGTGGGCACCGGTACGACGTGCACGCCGTCGAGCGTTGCTGGACGGTCTCGCGGCGGGGTGGCCGGGTGGACCGGCACTGCTTCCGGGTGCGCTGCAGAGAAGGCACGTTCGAGCTGTATCAGAACGTGCGGCACAACACCTGGCACATGCAGCGGCAGGTGGCGTAGGTTCGCGGTAAACCTTGCGAAGGTTAGATGGCAGCCTTCAGGCCAGAATCCCTTTTGCCCGCGCGGAGCCACGCTGTGGCAGGGCTATGTGTAACCTTCGCAAGGTTGGCCGTACAACTGAGGGGTCACCTTGCGAAGGTTCGGTAATGGCTCTCAGGCCAGAATCCCTTTTGCCCGCGTGGAGCCACGCTGTGGCAGGGCTGTGCGTAACCTTCGCAAGGTTGGGAGGCGAATGATGAAAGAGGGCCTGTTGTGGTACGACGACAACCCGGGGCGTGACCTGGCGGCCAAGATCGGGCCGGCGGTGCGCCGATACCGGCAGAAATTCGGCGTGGCCCCCAACGTCTGCTACGTCCACGCATCGGCGCTGGACGGCAATGGCAAGGTGGAGAAAGTAGGTGGGGTGCGCGTGTCATCGCGGCCCTCTGTGCTGCGACATCACTTCTGGGTGGGCCGGGAGGAGGAGCGGCGCAGGCGGGGGGCGGCGAAATTGAAGCAGAGTTGATTAATGTCTTCACTGCGGACTACAAACCTATCCTTTCACGGACAGATGATAAGCGAGGGGGCACTACGGTGGCATTCCCCCATTCTTACTCATCCTATCGGCGGAGTCACCTGCCGTGCCGATTTGCTTACTAGCCCCGCCAGAAGGGCCCCATGTAAACATCCCGAGCCACAGATTCAGCGCGCGGTAGTGTGGTCGGGTGCAGCGAAATGATGAAGGCGGCTACCCCTGGCCTTCAACCAATGGCGGCATTACCAGATTCTCACCCTCGGCCGGTGATAGCATTTTGACTATACCAATCTCGCCCCTGGAAGCGTATCCAACTAGGTTAGGCATTGATGAATGACGCTCTTTGAGAATCTCGATTAACCAGAACAAGAAAAGCAGAAGTATCGAAGGCGTGACGTCTACGCAGACGATCAGCGCACTTCCTTCTTCTCCTTCCCCCCAATGAGGTTCGGTCTTATAGTTGAGTAATAGGCCATCTGTCAATATGCATACAAGATCGACTCTTTCCCGAGGGCGTATGGATGTGTTCTTGCGGCGCAGTGCGTGCGCCGCTGATTCTATGCGGGACCTTTTCCTGTATCTGGAACGATAGGCAAAGATACTCCCAGCTATTGGCTCACTGCGTTCTAATATTTTGACTGATTGGATGTTTTGGACGCCTTCTGCTATTGCACCAGCATCAAGCACTGATTTGACTTCAACGACGCCAAAAACCGCCTCTGCTGGAAAGAGTTGGTAGCCTTCCTCCGCAAGGATCAAAGGACAATTGAAGGCATCATATATCACAATATCACACTGCTTGCTTGTATTGCCGGTCTTGTCAATTATGTGGCCGGTGCCAAGAGCATACTTCTTCGGCAGATACTTGGTAAGGAAAGCTCTGAGCGCCGCTTCCCGCTGTCCACCGCGCTCACCGCTATGTTCAATTTGGGCTTGAATCTGATCAAAATCAGCAAGTAGCTTGTTTGCGATACCTCGAAATATCTGTGTTATGTCCATCTGCGTTGCGCTTTCAAAGCAGCAATTGCCGAGCCGAAGTCCTGGCTCTCGTTGCGCACGAATTCAGTCCAACTCGACCGCGCCCTTCCCATCGCCTGCTACTGCACGTACCAGAGACGAACTGAATCACGTTAACCCCGCGTGATGCGACTCTGTGTGGGAATCAATGCGGTTCTGCGTCTCGTGTCTCCGTCTCCGCCAACCCCGCCACCAGCAGGTCGAGCGCCACCTCCGCCTCGATTTCCCCGCGCTTGATCGCCACGTCGGTGTCCAGCAGGTGGCGGTACACCGTCTCCAGTTGCGCTCCGGTAAAGTGGGTCGCCTGGTTGGCCAGTTTGCCGGCCGGGAAGGGATGCAGCCTGAGCGCCTGGGCGATGTCCCGGGTCGTGGCTCGCTCTGTTTTCAGTTCCTTGACCTGGATCAGGAGCCGGAACTGGCGCACGATCATCGCCAGGAGTCCCAACGGGTGCTCGCCCGCATCCAGCAACCGATGCAGCGTCTGGGCAGCGGTGCGGCCATCCCGTTGGCCGAGCGCGTCCACCAGGTCGAACACGACCGCGGCCTGCGCGTACGGCACGACGGCGTCCACGTCCGCGCTCGTGATCGCCCGCTCCGCGTTTGTGTAAGTCACCAGCTTGGCGATCTCCTGGTCGAGCAGCCGCAGGTCGGTGCCGACGACGGCGGACAGGTGCGTGGCGGCTTGGGGCTCGATCTCGCCGCCGTGCTTGCGGACGCGCTTTTCGACCCACCGGGGAAGCGCCCGCGCATCCGGCGGGTCGAATCGTTTGGCGTATCCCCACGCCTCCTGCTGGGCCAGGTGGAGGATCGGGTGCTGCGCCGGCAGGGGCCCGTCCTCGACAAAGATCAGTCGGGTCGTCTCGGGCAGGTGGGGGAGGTAATCGGCGAGCGCGTCCAGGTATTCTCTCTGAGCGGCGGGAGTTTCCTGGCCTTTCCGGGGGGTGAGCCGCCGCAGCAGGCCCTTGACAATGACGAGCCGTTTTTCGGCCAGGAAGGGGATGGCATCGCAGGCGTGGCGCAGCTCGGCCAGCGTCAGCGTTCCTCTGTCAAGGAGGGTGGTGTTCAGGTCCACCGTGTCGGGCGGGCCGAGCCGGCGCTTGAAATCGGCCAGCGTCTCGGCGCGGGTGAATTCGTCTGCGCCGTGGAACACGTAGCAGGTGGGCGTGGGCTTGGGCATCTCAGCCCTCGGTGCGGACGTGATGCACGAGGACGCCGGCCTTTCTTTCCTGCGTCACGCTGACGATGCGCAGGTCGCCGACGTCGGCCTGGGTGGTGACGTGGGCCTGGAGCGCGATGCCCAGTGGTTGTGCCAGGACGATCCCCAGCGTGGCGGCGGCAAAGGCCAGCGGCAGGCGGGCCAACTGCTCCAGGCGGCTCCTGGCCCGGCCTGTGGCACCGCCGCCGAGCGCCAGGAAAGCGCCCAAACCGGCCAGCGTACCGGCGACGGCGAGGTTGGAGCCGCAGTTCGGATGGATGGCCATGCGCCGCTGGCCGGCCTTTAGCCGGCGCAACGCCTCCTGGGCGGCGGCGACGACCCCCTCGGTGGGCACGTCGCCGTAGATGTAAAAGCCCCACAGCGAGGAGCGCCCCACCAGCCTGAGGTTGCGATATCGTTCGCTGAGCGCGTGCATCGTCGCGTGCTCCAGCGCGTGGTTGCGGCGCACGTGGGAGATCGAAAGATCTAGCAAGGATGGCAAAAAGTGTGCTCTGCTCATGGGTCCCTCAAATCGACTGGATGCTCGATACTCGATACTCGGTGTTGGATGCTGGATACTTGATGCTCGATACTGGATGCTCGGTGTTCATTCCTGCGGATGGGCGATGACGATCAGCCGGTTGCGCAGGCTGCCGTAGGGGTGGCAGGTGACGAGCGTCAGCCGCTCGTCGTCGGTGGGCAGGATGTAGCGCGCGTTCTTGATGCGCACCTCCATCGGCTGGCCGCCCTCGGGCAGGATCAATATTTCGGTGACGGTGTACGTGTATGGGGCGTCGCCGGCGTAGACGGTGATAGAGTCCCCGACTTCCAGTGTATACAGGTCACGGAAGACCTCGCCGTTGGTTGTGTTGTGACCGTTGAGGACGGTGTTGCCGGGCACCCCCAACGGCGCAGAGGTCTCGTGCCAGCCGGCGGCGTACATATCCGGCACCTCCCACGCTGCCTGTGTCTGCCCACCCACCTCTGCCGTCTGCCAGGACACGGGGACAACCGGCGCGTCCACGTGGATGGTCGGGATGACGATGCGGGAGGGCAATGCAGGGAGGGGCGTCGGTGAGGGGATTGGAGTGGCGGTCGGTGTGGGGGGAGTGGGGAAGGGGGACGGAGAGGGGGAAGGCGTGTTCGTGGGGGCGGCGTTGGTGAGCGTGGGTGCTGGGGCGGTGGGTGGCAGGGAGGAAACCGTCGCGGTCGGTGTGGGGGGGGGAGCTGCCAACCGGGAACGCACGTAGGGGTAGGCGAGCAGCCCGCCGACGAGGAGCAGCAACACGCCACCCCAGGTGAGAAGCTGGGCCACGAGCCCGAGCCCGGTCTGTTTTGTCGAACCACGGCCTGGTCTGTTATCCATAGGTGTGCTCCTGATTATACCCCACGGGCGTGGGTAGTGCAAGGGGTACTGCTCACCCGTAGGCGGCTACCCGCCCTGGTACTTTGGTACCGATTGAACAGAGAGGGCGTATCTTTTCCTGATGGACGTGCGTTAACCAGTTAGTTAGGTTGCGTCAAGCTGCCACTGGCGTTGGCACGAGGAGCAACCGTTCGCGACGACGGGGCGGGCGTTGGTCACAACGTGACGTCGTTTACCACAGTGTGAGGTAAATGAAATGAAATGGAACCCTAACCCGCCCCATAGCCATCCGACCCCACCGCTGCGGCCATGCCGCTGTTTCCAGCGGCTGCAACCGCGCCTTCCCCTTAGCTCCAGACGACCCAGCCGAGGGCAGGGTTTCGTCGAGTTTGCGCTGATCCTGCCCTTCCTCCTGCTGCTCATGTTGGGTATCGTCGAGTTCGGCTACGTCTTCGCTGCCTACAGTGGCCTGTTCAATGCCGCTCGCGAGGGGGTCCGGTATGGGGTCACGAACCCTAAGGATGTGTCAGGCATCGTCGCAAACGCACAGGAAAAGGTCTTCCTGGCCGATCCTGCCACTGTGGATATCGTTGTCACGTACGACAGCGGACCGGACACCCCGCAATTCACCGACCCGGCGCAGGTGCAGATCGGCAATCGCGTGCTGGTAAATGTCACCTGTGATCTCCCCACAATCACCCCTGTGATCCAGCCCATCGTGTCCACGCTTCCCGTTCACACACAGGCGGCGCGCACGATCGCATCGTTGGGAGAGGGAACCTGGAATCCTGAAAGTGGCGGTGGTGGTGGCGGTGGGGGTGAAGGTGAAGGGACTGCGGCCATCGCATTGAGCGTGGCCGCTGAGCCGCAGGTAGTGTACAGCGGCGACGCCGTGCAGTTCACCTACGTCGTCACGAACACCGGTGATTTGAACCTGACTGATGTGACCATTCTGGATGGCTTTGGAAATACTGTCTATATCGGGGACCTGGCGGTGGGTGGCACAGCGGTCCGGACCGTCGTTGAGAATATCGCCACGACGACGGCCAACCACGTCATGGCAACGGGCACCGATCCGGACAGTGGGACGGTGAGCGCCGGGGACAGTGTCACGGTGACGGTCGTCGGCGCGGCCCTGGATCTGGCGGTGGTGGTTAACCCACCGATGATCTATCCCGGCGAGTTAGTGAACTTTATCTACACCGTCACGAACACCGGGGATGCAAACCTGACCGACGTGAGCGTCGTGGACGGTTTTGGCGCCGCCATGGCGACTGCAGACCTGACGGTGGGTGAGTCCGTGTTCTGGCAGGTTTCCTATCGCATCTATGAGACGACGGTGAACGACGTCACCGCCAGTGGCGCCGATCCGCTGGGCAGTACGGTGAGTGACAGCGAAAGCGTGATGGTTCTCGTGGTTGAGGAACTGGATCCCATCGCCATTCACGAACCGCTCCACGAGGGCAGCACTGTGGTGTCGGGCACCGCCCACGCCGGGCGAACCGTCTACATCCGCGACCTGATGAGCAGCGACTTCCCCGCGCCGGCCAGCGACAATACGGCCACCCGGGTGGACAGCAGCTTCGCGTTCACAGGCCTGCCCCCCCTGGTAGCTGGGCACGTGATCCTGGTGGAGGGGTACGGTCAGTGGGACTCGGCCGTCGTCGGGGGTGATTTCGATCCCATCGTGATCAACACTCCCTGTCATGGCAGCATCGTCGTGGACGGTACGGCTGAACCTGGTGAGGCGGTCGTGTTGCACGTCGCAGCCACCGGCTACCAGGACAGCACGGCGGTGGATGCCGGCGGGACCTTTACCTTCACGCTGCCCGCCGATCAGCCTCTGCAGGCCGGGCAGACCGTGGAGGTCAGCGGATATGGAGAAGTTGCTTCGGCTGTGGTCGAGCCGTGCACCACCGACGCCTACATCGTCATCACGCCGCAGTGTGGTCCCGCCGGTGAAGCGACGATCACGATCAACGGCTATAACTGGAGGTACCAGAGTAGTCTCGATGACATCACGATCAAGTGGGACGGTGCCACGGCAGGCATCGTTGAAGCCGATGCCCAACCGTTGCAGTGGGAGACGCAGATCATCGTCGATGTGACGGCAAGGAACCATCAGGTAAGCGCCGTCAATATGCAAATCCCTGAGGTGATGGCCAGCTTTGCATCTCCATGCCCGGCGCCCAACCTGCGGGTTACCCATCTGAGTCTGCTGACCTCTGAACCAATCTCGACCTACCAACCACTGGCCTTTAGCGTGGCGGTGAAAAACGTCGGCTCCCGGCCGGTCAACAACCTGTTCTGGGTGGATCTCTATTCCTCCCAGCCGACTACGCAGGTGACAGGCATCGCGTGGGCGGCCGTGAGCGGCCTGGGTGCTGGCGACATCACCACGCTCACCGTCCCCTTCCAGAGCGGCTTCGAGATGACGGGCACCTACGCGATCTGGGCCTTCGCCGACTCCTGGAACCAGGTGTCCGAGCTCGACGAGCAGGACAACGACCGCGGTCCGGTCTTAGTAGAAGTCTCCCAAGAGGGTGCGCCTCCACCGTCTCCGCCTGCAGGGACAGGGGGGATTGCAGGGGAAACGTGGGTCTCGATGACCGGTATCCCTGTACCGCACGGACGCACCAATGTGAGATGCCTGGATGGGGCAGGCCAGGTGATCGCCTCCACCACCTCCGACGACACGGCCAAATACACACTTTCCGGCCTGCCAGCCGGCACCTATACGGTGATCGGCGAGACCTGGATCGACGGCGTCCGATACTCGCGGACGCTGGACGGGGTGGTCGTAAATAACGACGAGACCACCGTGCTCCTCATCATCTTGTACAGGGAGTGACCACAGGAGATACCGTGTATCGAGACAGACTCAACTCACTACTAGAAACGCTGTCGCCCGAGACGAGCAGGCGTGTGCGCTCAAACTGCTGGCAACTGGTGTGGATCGTCTTACTGTTGGTGATCGGTACAGCAGTGGGCGTGTACGCCGCCAGCGGTGACCCCGAGTGGGGGGGCACTGACCCGAAGAACATCTCCTACAGCAAGATGAACAGGGCCTGGCAGCCAGCCATTGCGACCGGCTCGTCCGGGCGAGTATTGGTTGCGTGGAGCGACCAAGATTCAGCGAGCGCGCCACGGGACATCTACGCCTGTCTTTCAAACGACAATGGGCGAACGTGGTCCGCGCCGGAGGTGATTTCTGGGACTGCGCAACAGTCGGCATTGCCTCACGCGTGCGTCGTTGGAAACCAGGCCTTTGTCTCATGGGTCGATCAGCTCACGGTAGGTGGGCAGAACGTCGCAATCTACGAGGTCGAGGTCGGAACCGGAGTCGCGCATCACATACCGAGTCCTACCACGTTGGGCAGCACATGGCCGCGTTTGGCCGCGGGCCCGGAAGAGTTGCACGTGGTGTTTAACGCTGGAGCCAACATCCTCCATGCCAAGCGCCTACTGATGGCGACAGCGTGGCCCACGGCCACTGCCATCTACACCTCGACGGCTACCCTTGGACCATGGTTCCCAGCGTTGTCAGTCGGATCAAGTGGAGAGATGCTGCACGTTGTCTGGCAGGAGAAGAACTTCAACTTGGACGATTGGACGATAGAGTGGACGATCATGTATGGGCGTGGGGAAGTAACCGAGACCGAGGTGAACTGGACGCCCCCTCACATGCTCTCCACAGGTAACACAGAGCTGGTCTACCCTGCCATCGCAGCAGATTCCAGGGGAAATCTTCACGTCGTCTGCGGAGAAGTGGTCGGCGCAGGGGGTTTGAAGGACCAGGATCAATATGTACGCTACACGCGCTATGACGTGACCAGCAGCCAGTGGATCTCTCCTGCGATCCGGATCGACGATGTCCCTGTGAGGGTCAATCAGGACAATCCAACCTACACCGCTCCCAGCCTGACCCTGTTCGAGAAGGACGACCAGGTCGAGGTCTGTGTGGCCTGGCACGGTTTCCGCGCGGGCGGGCTGGCACTGGCAGAGGATGTGTTGCTGAGCTGCTCCGAGGATGGAGGAGAGTCGTGGTCAGCACCACAGAACGTGTCGCACAGCGGCGACAGTGACGAGATTTCTGTTTCACCATCCATCGCGTTTGATACATCAGGGCGACTGCACAGCGTGTGGCAGGAGCACAAAGCAGACATGGGCGGCAGCGTGATCGATAATTACCAAATCTTTTACTCTGGCGCTCTAAAGAGAATGTTTCTGCCACTTGTGGCGAGGAACTGGGGATAATGGCGAGCAAGAACAGGCGAAATTGGCTGCTGGTGTTGCCATTGGCAGGTCTGGGGATCGGCTACCTGCTGTTGCTGGGCTATCTGTTGTTCGGCAACGCGCTTGGCCTGAAAGCGGCGGCGAGGTCTGTGTCGCTGACTCCGCCGCCGCCGCCGGTCGATCTATGGGAGGCCTATGGGAGCGCTCAGGCAGTGGCACAGGCGCGGGCATCCGATGCGCAATTGGTGTCTGCCTCGGCCCACTGGCATGGAGTGAGCGAGGATGCGTTGTTAGGCGGTCCCAGCAATTGGACGTTCGTGTTCTATTCGCCGGCGAGCGAGCATTCTCTGGACGTCGTCGTGAATGCCGGAATGGCGCGGGTGGTGAACCAGACGCAGGTGTGGGCTACCCCGATCGCCATAGCAGAGGGTTCCTGGCGTGCAGGACCGGGCGATGCGCTACTCGTGTTCCTGGCCTGTGGTGGCCAGGCGTTTCTCCATGAGCATCCCCAGGCAGTGGTTGACCTGCATCTGGCAGGGAACGATGAGGGGAGTCCGGTATGGACCATCGTTGCGCTGGACCCAGAGACCCGTAGCTTGCTTTCATTGTTGGTCGACGCGGAGACCGGACAAGTCCTGTCCGCTGACGCGTCTTGATCTGCTAGGTTAGGAGGATTTGAGCATGGAGCACAGGCGGAAAGAGCGGAAAGAGAAGGGGCAAAGCCTGCTTGAACTCGCGCTGGTCCTTCCCGTCCTGATCATCATTCTGGCAGGAGTGCTCGACCTGGGGCGGCTCTACTACGCCTACGTGGCGGTCACCGACGCTGCGGCGGAGGGGGCGAGCTACGCGGCCATCCACCCCGAGCCAGGCGAAAGGGACGAGGTCTTACAGCGCGCCCAGGAGGCCAGCAGGGGGCTGGTCCAGATCGACCCCGGCTTGGTGGAAGTTGATTGTCCGACTGTGGCGTCGGGCGCGCCGATCACGGTGACCGTCAGTTACTCTTTCACCTTGGCGACGCCCGTGATCAACGCCATCGTGCCCGACGGCGTGCTGATGCTGCGCGCCGTCGCGAACGAGGCTATTCTGGCCGGTGGGCTGTAACCGGAAAGAGAGGTATAAGATGTTGAAGCTCATGCACGGAGAACGTGAAGAGCGCGGGCAGGCGCTGATTGTCATAGTCTTTGCACTCATCGGCCTGCTGGTCGTAGCCGGACTGGCGATTGACGGGGGCATGGTGTTTCTCGATCGCCGGCGCATGCAGAACGCCGCCGACGCGGCGGCGTTGGCTGGCACGCGGCTGCTGGCCGGGGCGATCTGCGATGAGTCAGCAGGTGACGACGCCGCCATCGCTGCGGAGGTCAACCACTATGCCGAGAAGAACGGTGTGCCGGATACTGATGCTGAGGCCGGTGCTTCCGTCACTGGCAATGTAGTGGCTGACTATGTCGACTTTCACGAGGTGGTGCTGGGGCGCGTGGGTGGCGGTGCCATACCGAACGGGGCCACTGGTGTCTCGGTGACAGTCGGGATCAGACGCCCGACTTATTTTGTGTCGTTGGTCGGGATAGACACGGCTGGCGCGTCAGCCGCCGCGCTGGCAATGACCGGGCGGCCGCTCATGGGCGGTGGGCTGCGGCCGTTCGGGATACCCTACCCGATCGTAAAAGTCCTTGCGGATGGAGACTGCTTCGACATCAGCTTCGGGAACTGTGACCAGGATGAATGCAACATCAACTACACGGGCGGCCAAGACCAACACCGGGGCTGGATGAACCTGGCCTACGTATGGAATAATACAGAGGCGAGCCAGTTCCCCCGCGCCATATCAGGCAACCCTGGCGGCGAGCTCAAAGATTGGATGCGAGATGGCTGGGACGGCACGCTCTACGCCGACTGCTTTTGGAGCGCTGGCTGCCATAACGGGGACTATATCCACGCCAAGCCCGGCACCGAACAGGACGTCATCAACGTGGCTCCGCTGGACACGTTGATCTACGTGCCGATCTACGATGCATTCCCGGATTGCGACGGGGTCGCGCCCGATATCGCTGTGCCCTATCCCCAGAGTCCGAATGCGTGCACGGGAATGCAGGGTGCGGACTATTACCACATCGTCGGCTTCGCGGGGGTACGGATTCAGTCGACCAGCACACCTGACCATTCGATGCATATGTGCCTGGAGGAGACGATCATGGGCCAGGGGCAGCCGTCCTCGAGTGCGGGGTATGGGTCTGACGTGTGTGCGATGCACACGCTGGTGGTCACGCTCTGGGAGTAGACTCGCCCACTATCGCGAAAGTGACACGACGGTGCCCGGGCCAGTTGACGGCCCGGGCATTCCCATGTACGTTGTCCCTACAGCACGCTCACCGGGTCCACATCCACCCGCCAGCCGGGCGGAATCTCGACGGCGCGGAGAAGCTCGGCCGGGTTGGGGTGGCGCAGGAGCACCTGCCAGCGGTACCGGCCTCGCAAGCGGGCGAAGAAGGGTGGGGCGGGGCCGATCAGGTCGGTCGCGGGGAGGTCCCACTGCGCCAGTGTATCGCGCAGGGTGTCGGCCAGCGCTCCGGCCCCGGCCCGGGCACGGGAGGGGCTGGCGTCCTCGTAGACCAACTTCGCCAGGCGGCGGTAGGGCGGGTAGCCCTGTTCACGGCGGAAGGCCATCTCCCGGGTGGCGAACCCGGTATAGTCGTGGGCGGCGGCAGCGATAACCGCATAGTGGCCGGGGTTGTAAGTCTGGAGCACGACCCGCCCGCCCAGGAGCCCCCGCCCGGCCCGCCCGGCCACCTGCGTCAGCAACTGGAAGGTGCGCTCACCCGAGCGAAAGTCGGGCAGGTTGAGCGCGGTATCGGCCGAGATGACGCCGACGACGGTCACCAGCGGCAGGTCGAGTCCCTTGGCGATCATCTGCGTGCCGACGAGCACGTCGGCAGCGCCGTCGACGAAGCGCTGCAAGATGGTCGTATGGGCGGCGTGGTTGCGGGCGGTGTCGCGATCCCAGCGCAGGAGGCGGGCGTCGGGCCAGCGTTCCTGCACGGCCGCTTCCACCCGCTCCGTCCCCAGCCCAAAGTAGCGGATGCGCTTGCTCCCGCACCGGGGGCAGTCGTCCGGCTGGCGCTCGCGGTGGTTGCAGTGGTGGCAGACCAGGTGGGCGCGGGGGCCGTGGTACGTCAGCGGCGTGTCGCAGCGCGGGCAGCGCAGGACGGTGCCGCAGTCGCGGCAGAGGACGAAGGTGGCGGTCCCTCGCCGGTTGAGAAACAGGATAACTTGCTCGCCCCTGCCCAGCGCCTCGTCCATCGTCCGCTGGAGAGCGCGGCTGAATATGGAGCGGTTGCCGGCGCGCAATTCGGCCCGCAGGTCGACGATCTGCACTGGTGGCAGCGGCATGTAGCAGGCCTCGGCTGGCCCATCGCGCAGGGCCTGATAATGGACCCGGGGGATGCGGTAGCGGGTCTGGAGGTCGTGCAGGCGGCGGGTGTGGCCCATGATGCGGCGTGGCATCTCCAGCAGTGTGAACTCGCCCCGCTGGGCCCTGTAGTAGGATTCCAGGCTGGGGGTGGCGGAGCCAAGGATGACCGTCGCTCCCGTCAGGCGGGCCAGCTCGACCGCCGCGTCGCGGGCGTGGTAGCGGGGGCGCGGCGCATCCTGCTTGTAACTACCGTCGTGCTCCTCGTCCAGGATGATCAACCCCAGCGGCGCAAGTGGCGAGAACAGGGCCGAGCGCGGGCCGATGATGACGTCCACCAGGCCGGCCCGGGCGCGACGCCAGGTGTCGTATCGCTCGCCCTCTGTGAGCGCGCTGTGGAGGACGGCCACGCGACCGGGAAAGCGCGCCGCGAAGCGAGCCACCGTCTGGGGTGTGAGCGAGATCTCGGGGACGAGCACGATGGCACGCCGCCCCTGCGCCAGCACGTCGGCGACAGCCCGCAGGTAGATCTCGGTCTTGCCGGAGCCGGTCACCCCGTGGAGCAGGAAGGTTGGAGATTGCAGATTGCAGATGGCGGATTCGACAGCCTCCCAGACGGCCTGCTGGTCGGACGTGAGGGGTGGGGGGGTGGTGGGGACAAAGACCTGGCCTGCCAGCGGGTCGCGCCAGATTTCCTCGGCTTCCAGTGCGACCAGCCCGCGCTTGGCCAGTTTATCGACGTGGTAGCGGGTGCAACTGGTCTCGGCGTAGACCCAACTGACGTCCACCGGGCCGCCTTCACCCCGCAGGAACTCGACGATGGCCGGATACGGAGTGATATCGCGCAGATCAGCAATCCTGCTTCGGGCTTCCTCAGTCGACAGTTCTGGAGACACTTCTCTAGGCTGACGTGAGCGGGCAATCAACCCTTTCTTCTCCAGTGTTCGGAGCACACCACTTGAAGCATCAGGCAGTTGGTCAACCATCTGAGGCCCGGCGCGGATAGCAGCCAGAATTGCCACCTGGGATGGTGCGCGATGCGAGTATTCCGCTATGAATTGGTCAATTTCCGTTGGCGA
>DATKTN010000243.1:0-2277 GCA_035531135.1 Anaerolineae bacterium | reverse complement strand
TACTTGAATCCATGCAAGCGATTACGACGCCCTTGGTAGCGCACATACTGGGCATGAGCTTTCGCACCCTCGACAACTGGGTCCGTACAGGCCTGGTCGCCTGCAGCCAGCTCGCCCGTGGCCGCGGGACGCGGCGCGCCTGGACTGTCGACGACGTGACCCGCGTCGCGTTCCTTCAGACACTGCGCAGGCACGGCGTGTCCACGCAGCAGCTCAACGCGATGAAAAAATCCGGGAGCCTGGACCACCTGATGGATAACACGCTGGAGCGACAAAAGATGTACGGCGATAACTATCTCTTTGCCGACTTTGTGCTGATTGACGGGGACAAGGCGCTGCAGATTACGATTCGGCCACAACGCAAGGCCGTGGAAGAAGCCTTCGCTGCCCTCGAGGCCGGCCTCCTGCCGGAGCCACTGACGTACGATGACGCCCCGTCAGGCATCCAAAGCTGGGCAAACGGTCAGGCACTCGAGCCTGGGTGAACCATGTCCTAGCACCGGCTCTTCAGGCCGGTGCCAGCCTGGGCGAACAGCGCCCCAGCACCGGCTCTTTCAGGCCGGTGCCTGGATAAACAGTGTCCTAGCACCGGCTCTTCCAGACCGGTGCGGAACAAAAACAACAATGAAAAACGTATAGGAAACCAATCCAGTGACCAATAAAAAAACGCGGGACTCGCTGCCGCCAACAGCGAGCCCCACCGAACCACAGACGCACTCAGCGCCTATGCATATTATACCCGTTTTCTGGTGTTCGCGCCAGTTCGCGTCCTGCCTCTTCCCGCTACGTGGCACACTCCCGGAAACAGGCGCTCCAGGGGAGTGGCGCCATGGCTAGCGCCCGCGACGATGACGCCTCTTCAATAGCCCGTCGGGATCCCCCCGGTCCCTTCGACGTCCTCGTCCGTCACGTGATCCGCACCCTGCTGGACGGTGGAAAACCGGGCATCCCCGCCGCCAAGTGCGGCCCCTGGGCAGAAGTGGTGAGTGCGCTATACTATGCCCACGCCGAGGGCGGCACGCGCGCGGTGCGGATAGCCTGGAACGCCCTCACCCGGCAGAACCCCGGCTTGATCCCGCTGGTGTCCGCGGGTGACGACGGTCCCCTCGCCGGCGCTGGCAAAGCCATCGCCAGGGTCCTCGTGGAGGGCACCGGCGCCGACCCTCCCCCGCTGCCCCCGATCGACCACGCCCGCCAACTGGACGAACTGGCTGGCTTTGTCAACCGCGTGCTGGTGCTCCCCAGGAAGTTCAACGCCCGCAATCGTAGGCGGGCCGTGGGCGACGCCGTCCGGCAACTGCTCCTGGCGCAGGGGCGGTTGCTCTACGACGTCGACGAGGGAGAGCCAGACGGGACGCCCTACGTCGTTGGTGACGACGGCGCGGTGTGGCCTCTCTCAGGCGACCTGCTGCCTGTCAGGAGCATGCTGAACAAGGCCGGTCTCAACTCCTCTGAGCCGGCGTTCAAGTGGCTCATCGCTGACCTGAAGGCGAAGGCGTACAGTGACGCCCCCCGGGTCAGCCTGGCCCATTTCTGGACCCGGCGCGATGGGGCGTTGTATATTTCCAGTGGTCCCACCGGGATGGTCAGGGCCAGCTTGGATGATGGCGTGCCGACGCTAAAGACGTTGTCCAATGGGGAAGACGGCGTCTACTTTTCCAGTGCCACGGCGCTCCCCCGGTGGCAGCCGGCCGCCGCCCCTGTTCCCCCGCACGAGGTGGCGGCCTTCCGCCCGGCGATCGTGCCCCCACCCGACGTGCCCGATTACACCCCGGAGAGGCAGCGGCTGCTCCTGACCGCCTGGCTCGTCGCGCTCGTGGCCGGTGTCCGGCCTCTTCCCATCCTGGTCGCCATCGGCGACAGGGGCGGTGGCAAAACCCACCTCATCAGGGCGGTGACGCTGTTGATCACCCGTGACGAGCCCACCACCGTCAGCTCCGACCCCCGCGATGTGTCGACCTCGTTGGTGAGCGACCCCGTTCTGGCCCTGGACAACGTGGACAGCGCGCCCCCCCCCTGGCTGCCCGACCTGCTGGCGGCCGCGGTGACGGGCGTCGCGTATAAGCGCCGGAAGCTCTACACAGACACGACCGAGCACCGCCAGGTGGTGCGGGCCGCCCTCGCGCTGTCCACGCGGACGGCTGCCTTCGTCCGGCCCGACGTGGCCGAGCGCACGTTGCCCATCGTCACCGGCGTTTTTGAGGACGCCGGGCGAAAGAGTGACAGCGCCCTGATCGCCGAGGTGCGGGACAAGCGGGACGCAGTGCTGACTTGGCT
>DATKTN010000242.1:0-15871 GCA_035531135.1 Anaerolineae bacterium | reverse complement strand
GGACGTGGGGGCCGGCTTCGTGACGGTGCGCAACTCGAACCACTTTGGCATCGCTGGCTATTACGCGATGATGGCGCTAGAGTACGGGTGCATCGGCATCTCGATGACGAACGCCGCCCCGCTGGTGACGCCGACGTTTGGGCGGGACGCGATGCTGGGCACCAACCCCATCTCGGTGGCAGCCCCGGCGGGCGAGGAACGGCCCTTTGTGCTGGACATGGCCACGAGCACCGTGCCACGCGGCAAGCTGGAGGTGTACAACCGGCTGGAGAAACCCATGCCACTGGGCTGGGCGACCGACGAGACCGGCACGCCGACGGACGATACGGGGCAAGTGCTGGAGAACTTTAAGCAACGGGCCGGCGGCGGGCTGCTGCCGCTGGGCGGGGCCGGGGAGTTGCTGGGCGGCCACAAGGGGTACGGCCTGGGACTGTGGGTGGACGTCTTTTGCGCGGTCCTCTCCGGCGCGGCCTACGCCGACCTGGTCTACCCCAAGACTCCCGACGGGAAACCCCTCCCCTCCAGGATCGGCCACTTTTTCGGGGCGTGGCGGGTGGATGCGTTCCGGCCTGAGGACGAGTTCAAGGCGGCGATGGACGATCTGCAGCGCCGCCTCAAGAACGCCCCCAAGGCGGAGGGCCAGGCCCGCATCTACGTCCACGGCGAGAAGGAGTACGAAGAGGCGGAGCGCCGCTCCCGGGAGGGGATCCCGCTCAATGCCAAGGTGGCGGCGGACCTGCGGGCGATTGGGGAGGAAGTGGGGATCGAGTACGGTCTGGGATAGTTTCAGGTTTCAGGTTTCAAGGTTTCAGGTTGCGTGATAACTTGAAACCTGAAACACAAGGAGGTCCTGTGCCTACGGTTGAGCGCTTCGAAGACTTGCGAGTGTGGCAAGAGGCGCGTGAGGTCGTGAGCCTCATATATCGGCTCACGGGCAAATTCCCGCCTAGTGAGCGGTATGGGCTTGCCAGCCAGATGCAGCGGGCGGCGGTCTCGACGATGTCGAACGTCGCCGAGGGTTTCGAGCGGGGAACGACCAAAGAGTTCATCAATTTCCTGTATATGGCCAAAGGTTCCAACGGCGAGGTGCGCTCGCAGGCCTACGTGGCACTCGACCTGGGTTACATCTCGCAACCCGAGTGCGACGGCATAGTACAGCGATGCGAGACGCTCTCCCGCCGCCTGTACAACTTTATCGAATACCTGAAGCGCACCCCGTTCGAGGGACCCAAGTTGCGTGAATCAGGCCCCGTCTGGACCATCGACGAACCTGAAACCTGAAACCATGAAACCTGAAACCAAAACATACCAGGTCCCTTATAGCAAATCCGCTATCGAGTTCGACCTTCCGCCAAATATGCGCGGCACCGTCGTCGTGTCCAAACGGGCGGAGCCGCTGGCCAACGTGGGGTGGGCCATCGCTGAGGTACTGGCCCACCCCGTCGGTTCGCCGCCGCTTTCGGAACTGGCTCGTCCGGGCGACCGGGTATGCATCGTGTTCACCGACGTCACCCGGGCCAGCCCCGATCACCTGCTGGTGCCGGCGCTCCTGCGCGAGTTGGAAGCGGCAGGCGTCCGTGACGAGGACGTCACGCTGCTGTGCGGCATCGGCATGCACCGGCCCTCCACCGCCGAGGAAAAGGTCGCCAAGCTGGGTCCGGACGTCGTCGCCCGCTACCGGGTCATCGACAACGAGCCCCAGAACCCCGAGGCGCTGGTCGACCTGGGCGTCACCCCCGGCGGCGTGCCGGTGTCGGTCCACCGGGCGGCGGTCGAGGCGGACCTGCTGATCGCTACCGGGCTGGTGGAGCCACACCAGTACGCCGGGTACTCCGGCGGGCGCAAGACGGTGGCGGTGGGCGCGGCAGGCGAACCGCTCATCGCCCACACCCACGGCCCGGCGTTCATCGACCATCCCGGCACCCGGCTGGGCCGCATCGAGGGGAACCCTTTCCACGAGGCGGTCACCGAGGCGGCCCGCCGCGCGGGACTCTGCTTCATCCTCAACGTGGTGCTGGACGACGAAAAACGGGTCGTGTGCGTGAAAGCGGGGGAGCCGGTCGGGACACACGCGCAGTTGGTGGCGTTCGCCCGCGCCATCTACGAGGTGGACATCCCCCACCAGTACGACGTCGCGATCGGCGGGGTGGGCTACCCCAAGGACGCCAACCTGTACCAGGCCAGCCGGGCCGCGTCCTACCTGTTCTTCGCGTCGACGCCGGTCGTCAAGCCGGGCGGGTTCCTCGTCGTCCCGGCCCGCTGCGAGGAGGGGGCCGGGGAGGGCGTGGGGGAGCAGCGTTTCTTCGCCGCCATGCGAGACGCGCCCGGCGTCCAGTCCATCCTGGACGACGCCCGGCGCAACGGCTACCCGCCGGGCCAGCAGCGCGCCTTTGTGATGGCCAAGGTGCTGGAGAAGGCACGGGTGGTCATCGTCGGAAGCGAGCACCCGGACGTGGTGGCGGCGTGCAAGATGACGCCCGCCGCGACGGTGGAGGAGGCGCTGGCGCTGGCGGCGCGCGAACTGGGGGAGGATCTGGACGTGTTGGTCGTGCCGCACGCGCTGTTGACGCTGCCGGTGGTGGGGGGGCGGTAGGCTGGGAGATTGGTAGATTGGTAACCCGGAGGACTGTGTCACTGTGAATGAACCGAGCACTGGACCCCAACGATCCGCCGAGGAGGAGACGCTCTACTGCGTGCGGTGTGGGCTGTGCCTGTCCGTCTGCCCCGGCTACCGCGAGAGCCTGAGAGAGACCGACTCGCCCCGCGCCCGCGTCGCGCTCGTGCGGGCGGTCAAAGAGGGGCTGTTGGAGGATCCCACGGACGCATACTCGACGGCCTTCTTCCGGTGCCTGCTGTGTGGCGCTTGTACCTTCGTCTGCCCCAGCGGGGTGGCGGTGGACCGCATCCTGGAGCTGACGCGGGGCGAGCTGGCCAGCCAGGGGCTTTTGCCCGAGGTCCTGTCCGACCTGGACGCCCGCATCGCCCGGTACCGGAACATCTCGGCCGAGGCGAACGACGGGCGGCTGATCTGGGCCGACAATCTCCCTACCCCGCCCACCGGCCTGGGCAAGGAGCGGGCCGAGGTGGCCTATTTCGTCGGCTGTGTCAGCTCCTTCTTCCCGCGCAGCTACAAGGTGCCCCAGTCCTTTGTGCAGATCCTCGATCGCGCCGGTGTGGACTATGCGCTGCTGGGCGGGACCGAATGGTGCTGCGGCTATCCGATGTTCATCGACGGCGAACTGGAGCGCGCCCGCGACTTGATCCGCCACAACGTCGAAGCGGTGCGGGCGGTGGGGGTCAAGAGAGTCGTGACGACCTGCCCGTCCTGCTTCCACTTCTGGAAGCACTCTTACCCCGCCGCGTTGGGAGTGGAGGAGATGGAGGACCTGGGACTGGAGGTGCAGCACGCCACCGAGTTCCTGGCCGATCTCCTGGAGACGGGCGACCTGAAGCTGCGCAAACTGCGGGAGAACGTCACCTACCACGACCCGTGCGACCTGGGCCGGAAGGGGGGCGTGACCGAGGCCCCGAGGCGCGTCCTGGCGCAGATCCCCGGATTGCGGCTGGTCGAGATGGCCGAAAACCGGGATAGCTCTCACTGTTGTGGCGGCGGTGGAAACCTGGAGACGTTCGCGCCAGAGATGAGCAAGGCGGTGGCGCGCAATCGCATCCGGCAGGCCGCCGACGTCAGGGCCGGGACGCTCGTGTCCGCGTGCCAGCAGTGCGAACGGACGCTCGCCAACGCCGCCCGCGCCGAACGTCTACGCATCCGCGTCAAGGACATCACGGAACTGGTGTTGGAGGCGATAGGATAGTTACAGGTTTCAGAGTCTCAAGTTGTGCAAACCGAAACCTGAAACCTGAAACTCGAGACGATGGAAAACATTATCACGGAACTTGAAGAGGCCATTGGCCCAGAGAAGGTGCTTTTCTCCCCCGTCGACCTGATCGCGTACTCTTTCGACGGGACCTTTGAGCAGCACCTGCCGGACGCGGTCGTGCTGCCGGAGACGAACGAAGAGGTCTCGGCGGTGGTCAGAGTCGCGGCCCAGCACGACGTGCCCATTGTGCCCCGGGGCATGTCAAGCGGGCTGGCGGGGGGCTCTATTCCCGTCCGGGGCGGCATCGTGCTGTCGCTGACCCGCATGAACCGCATCCTGGAGATCGACGAGGAGAACATGACGGCTACGGTGGAGGCAGGCGTCGTCACCGCCGACCTGCAGGCAGCGGTCGAAAAACTGGGCCTGTTCTACCCGCCCGACCCCTCCAGCATCAAGCAGTCGACGATCGGTGGCAACGTGGCCTGTAACGCCGGGGGCCCCCGCTGTCTCAAGTACGGCGTCACCAGCAACTATGTGCTGGGACTCACCGTCATCCTGGCCGACGGGCGCGTCGTGAGAACCGGCGGCAAGGCGATCAAGTACGTCACCGGCTTTAACATGAACCAGTTCTTCGTCGGCTCGGAGGGTGCGCTGGGGGTCATCACCGAGGTGATCCTGCGCCTGATCTGCAAGCCCCCCCACGCGCGCACCGCGTTGGTCCACTTCCCCACGCTGGATGACGCGGGCCGTTCCGTCCACGCCGTGCTGACCCGCGGGCTGGTCCCCGCAGCGATGGAGTTGCTGGACGAGACCGCGATCGAGTGCATCGAGAAGGCCATGCAGTTGGGGCTGCCGCTGGACGTCGAGGCGATCATGGTGATCGAATCGGACGGGGCCGACGAGGAATCGGTCCAACGGGAGATCGACGCCATCGCCGACATCTGCCTGCAGACGGGAGCCGGCCGGGTGGACGTGGCCCGCGACGAGGAGAGACGGGCCGAGCTGTGGCGAGCGCGCCGCAGCATCAGCCCATCGCTGGCCCGCAAGGCGCCCAACAAGCTGGGGGAGGACATCACCGTCCCCCGCAGCGCCATCCCGGAGGCGGTCCGCCGTATCAAGGCCATCAGCGCCAGGTACGGCCTGCCGATCGTCGTCTTCGGCCACGCCGGCGATGGCAACCTGCACCCCAACATCCTCTTCGACCGGCGCGACCCGGCCCAGTGGAAGAAGGTGGAACAGATCGTGGGAGAGGTGTTCCAGGTGGCGTTGGACCTGGGAGGGACGTTGAGCGGCGAGCACGGAATCGGCACCTTCAAACTGCCATACATGCGGGATGCACTCGGCCCTGCCTCCATCAACATCCAGTGGCGCGTCAAGCAGGCGCTGGACCCGCAGAATATTCTCAATCCGGGGAAGGTGCTGCCGGAGCCCTAACAGACGAGATCATCGCCCTCCTCGCCACCGAGATGGCTCGCCACCAAAGACGTCACTCGTAAATTCGTCCATTCGTAGATTCGTCCATTCGTTCATTCGTCTAATCGTTCATCCGTGAACTTGGCTTGCAAGGAGGCCACAATGACACGTAGCACGCACATGGAGAACCTGGCCCAGGCCTTGGGACGCCATCCAAACGTCTCGACCAACCCGGATCGCAGATCCATGATCCAGGCCGCCGTGGACGGCAAGGAGGCCATCACCGCCGCGAATGGCGCGCTGGCGACGTGGACGCCGCCGGAATCGACCGGCCGCAGCCCCAGGGACACCTACCTTGTCCGCCGTCCGGAGAGCGAGGGGAACATCGACTGGGACTCCCCCAACAACATCCCGATGGAGCCCGAGACCTTTGACATGGTGATCGAGGATGCGCTAAAGACGCTGTTTCGAAAACCGAGATTGTACGTCACCGACCGGGCCGTGGGCGCCGATGGTTCCTACGCTTTGCCCGTGCGGACGGTCTCGGACAAGGCGCTGACCGTGCTGTTCACGGACAACATGTTCCGCCCTGTGCCCCAGGGCATCGAACGCAGCGTCTTTGCCCAGCGGGGCTTTACGCTGCTGGTCGTCCCCTACGACAAGCTGGATCGGGCCAGGTACGCGGGCCGGCTCCGGAAACTCCCGGACGGCCGGACCTCGAACATGGCCGTCGCGATGGACTTGGACCGCATGCTGGGGGTCGTGTACGGCTCGGCCTACGGCGGCAGCGTCAAGAAACTCATCTTCACCGTGATGAATTACATCCTGCCCGGGGAAGGCATTCTGCCTTTGCACTGCTCGGCCAACGAGGGGCCAGGCGGCGACTGCGCGCTGCTCCTGGGACTTTCGGGCACGGGCAAGACGACGCTTTCGGCCGACCCGCGCCGGGCATTGCTGGGCGACGACGAGCACGGCTGGAGCGACAACGGCATCGCCAACTTTGAGAACGGCTGTTACGCCAAGCTGATCAACCTGCGCGCCGACAAGGAGCCCGAGATCTGGAACGCCGTCCTCCACGAGGCCCACTACCTGGATCACGGCGCTCTCGTCGAAAACACCATGATGTACCCCGACGGCACCTTTGACCTGGACGACGAGCGACTGACGCCCAACTCGCGGGCGTCGTACCCGCTCGCCTTCCTGACCAACATCAAGCTCTCCTCCCGGAGCGGCCACCCCAGCACCATCCTGTTCCTGGCCGCCGACGCGAACGGCGTGCTGCCCCCCGTCTCCCGGCTCACGCCCGAGCAGGCGATGCTGTGGTTCCTGATGGGATACACGAGCAAACTGGCTGGCACGGAGACGGGCATCGTCGACCCGGTGTCCACCTTCTCCCGCTTCTTCGGCGAGCCCTTTATGCCCCGCAACCCGGACGTCTACGCCCGCACGCTGGGCGAGCGGATGCAGAAGCACGGCACCCAGGTCTACCTGGTCAACACCGGCTGGAGCGGCGGGCCGTACGGCGTGGGCGCGCGCATGGACATTAACCTGACGCGGGAGATCGTCAACGCCGCACTGACCGGGCAATTGCAGGACGTGGCGTACGCCGAGGACACGACGTTCCACATCCTCATCCCGAAGCAATGCCCGGGCGTCCCCCCCGAGGTGCTGTTCCCCAGGAACACGTGGGCGGACAAGGAGGCCTACGACGCCCGGTCCAGAAAGCTGGCGGCCGACTTTTGCGCTCACTTTGACAAAGCATACGGCGACAAGAACATCGCCCCGTCCGTCGCCATGCAGTGTCCGGGAAAGTAGGACTATTTCTCAATATACCACACAAGGGAGGTTCTATGCTCACCAAAGAAGAATTGCTTGCCAAGGCCAAGAAACCGGCAGCAGACGCGATGCGCATGCACCCGTTCTACCGGGGCAAGGTGCAGACGGCGCTCAAGTGCCCCGTCCGCGGGCTGGATGATTTCGCCATCTGGTACACACCCGGCGTGGCAGCCCCTTGCCGGGCCATCCAGGAGGACGAAGAGCTGGCCTACGAATACACCAACAAGGGCAACACCGTCGCCGTCGTCTCCGACGGCACGCGGGTGCTGGGCCTGGGTGACATCGGCGCCACCGCCGGGCTGCCCGTGATGGAGGGCAAATCGCTGCTCTTCAAATACCTGGGCGGCGTGGACGCGGTCCCGATCTGTCTGGACACGAAGGACCCCTACGCCATCATCCAAGCTGTGAAGTTGATTCAGCCTTCCTTCGGCGGGATCAACCTGGAGGACATCTCGCAGCCCAAGTGCTTCCGCGTGCTCGACATGCTGCGCACCGACCCCGACATCAAGATCCCGGTCTGGCACGACGACCAGCAGGGAACGGCCACTGTCATCCTGGCGGGGGTGATCAACGCGCTGAAGGTGGTGGGCAAGCGGATGGACGACATCCAGGTGACGCTGATCGGCACCGGCGCGGCCAACGTCGCGACGCTGCGCCTGTTGCTGGCCTCCGGCGTCCAGTTCGGCAACGTCGTCGCCTGCGACAGCAAGGGCATCCTGCATCCGGAGCGGGATGACATCGCGCAGCGCAAGATCGAGTTCGTCGACAAGTGGCGTATCTGCCAGCACTCTAACGCCGAGGGGCGACGGGGGAGGCAGGCCGAGGCGATGCGCGGTGCCGACGTCTGCATCGCGCTCAGTAAGCCCGGGCCGGGGACGATCCTGCCAGAGTGGGTGAAGGGAATGGCCAAAGACGGGATCATCTTCCCGTGCGCAAATCCCATCCCCGAGATCTGGCCCTGGGAGGCGAAGGAAGCCGGGGCACGCATCGTCGGCACGGGCCGCAGTGACTTTCCGAACCAGGTCAACAACTCGCTGGGCTTTCCCGGCATCTTCCGGGGCGTGCTGGACGTGCGGGCGAGGACCATCACCGACGAGATGGCCATCGCCGCCGCCGAGGAACTGGCCCGCTGCGCAGAGGAGCGTGGGATCGACGACGACCACATCCTGCCGACGATGGACGACTGGGAGGTGTTCCCCCGCGAAGCGGCAGCCGTCGGCATGAAGGCGCAGGAGCAGGGCGTGGCGCGCCTGAGCCTCTCTCGCGAAGAGCTGCTCAGCAAGGCGAAGGCGACGATCCGTCAGGCGCAGGACATGACTCACTTCCTGATGGAGAAAGGACTCATCCCGCCAGTACCGGCGGAGTGGTCTTGATTAAGGAGGAAAGGCAATGTATGACATGATCATCATCGGTGGCGGGCCGGCAGGCATCACCGCCGCCGCGACGGCCATCAACCAGCGGCTGGAGACATTGATCATCGCCGAACGCTGGGGCGGCCAGACCACCTACGCCATGCAACTGGAGGAGATGGAGGGACGGGAGACGATCACCGGCGAGACGCTGCTGGACGCTTTCCGCCGTCAACTCGATTACCTGGACTTTGTGCGCCGTTTCGACACCGTGACCAAGGTGATGCCCGAGGGACAGCACATCGTCGTGGATACCAAGCGGGACAACCGTTTTGAAGGACGAACGCTGATCATGGCGACCGGTGCCAGGCCGGAACGTCTCAACGTCCCAGGAGAGGCCCGGCTGGCCGGCTACGGCCTGAGTTACTCGGCAACCACTCACGCCGGACTGTTTCTGGGCAAGGACGTGGCCGTGGTCGGGAACGGCCGGCGCGCCCAGTGGGCCGCTGCCGACCTGGCCCGCAAGGCGCACCAGGTCTACCTGCTAGCGCCTGAACCACTGCCGGACACCCCGCTGGTGAAAAAGCTCCGCCAGACGCAGAACGTCGAGATCGGGGAAAGCATAGCGGTGAGGGAGGTGCAAGGCGAGCGTTTCGTCGACGGCATCGTCGTCGCAACGCCTGAGGAGGAGGAGCGCCAGATAGCGGTTTCCGGCGTGTTCGTCAAGTTGCCGCGCACGCCGAACTCGGACCTGGTGCGGGAGTGGGTGGACTGTGACAGACGCGGACACATCATCGTCGACGTGAACTGCGCCACCAGTTGGCCGGGGGTGTTCGCCGCCGGCGACGTGACGCTCGTCTCGGAGCAGGCGCTGGTGCACATCGGCGAGGGGGCCAAGGCAGCCCTCTCAGCCTACCATTACCTGCTGATGCACTGAAGGTGAGGCCCCTGCACATCTAGAACAGACTTCCGAAGTCTTTGCCAATAGTGCTGAATGGCACAAGACGGCTCTTTGCAATGATCTGACGAGGTGCCAAAAGCGACTCCAAGACTTCGGAAGTCTAGATTTTCGGGTTCATACGAGGTCAGAACAGTGTTAAAACGCGCTCATGAGATTGAGGAACAACTAGTTGCCTGGCGGCGGGAGTTTCACATGCGCCCTGAACTGGGCTTCCAGGAAACACGCACCGCCGCCCGCGTCGCGGCGGAGATGGAATCGTTGGGCTACCGGGTCCGCACCGGCGTGGGCCGCACCGGCGTCGTCGCGGAACTGGGCCAGGGTCAACCCATCGTCGCCATCCGCGCCGACATGGATGCACTCCCCATCCAGGAGGCGAACGACGTCCCGTATGCCTCCCGCGTCCCCGGCGTGATGCACGCCTGCGGGCACGACGCCCACACCGCCATCGGGCTGGGCGTGGCGACGCTGCTGGCGCAGGAGACGTTCCCGGGCACGGTGCGATTTCTCTTCCAGCCGGCCGAGGAGGTGGGGGACGAGGAGGGAATCAGCGGCGCACCGCGCATGGTGGAGGACGGCGCGATGGAGGGGGTAGACGCGGTGCTGGCGGTCCACGTGAACGTTGCCGTCCCCGTCGGCGACATCACGATCGAAGCAGGCCCCGCGTCGGCCGGAGTGGACACCTTTTACGCGACGATCATCGGCCGGGGTGGGCACGGAGCGATGCCCCACATAGTGGTCGATCCCATCTACATCGCCGCGCAGATTATCCTGGCCCTCCACGGCATCGTCTCCCGCCGCCTGCACCCCACCGCCCCGGCGGTGATCAGCATTGGCTCTATCCACGGCGGGCAGGCAGAAAACGTGATTCCGGGCCGGGTAGAAATGTCCGGCACCATCCGCTTCATGGAGGTGGAGGTGCAGAAGCAGATCCACGCCGAGATCGAGCGAGCGCTGGGGATCGCGCAGGTGTTAGGCGGCGACTATGCGCTCGAATTCGAACTGGGCGGGCTGCCGATGATCAACGACACGGGGGTCGTACAACTGCTGCGGGAGGTCGGTACCGACCTGCTGGGAGCTGGCCACCTCCAGGCCCCCAAAGCGGAGATGGGCGCAGAGGACTTTGGAGTTTTTTCCAACCTGGCACCCGGCGCGATGTTCATGCTGGGGTGCCGGATCGAGGGAGACGAACGCAAGGCCCACAACGCGCGCTTCGACATCGACGAGCGCTGCCTGCCGGTGGGGGCAGCCATCCTGGCCGAGGCAACGCTGCGCCTGCTGCACAAGTAACGACGCGCCGGCCTGGCTAGGGGGTGCTGAAGGCGACAGCAAGCAGGGTCGCCACGACCGCCACCAGCACGCCGGCCGCGACAAAGGCGATCACCGACCGCTCGACCTGGTGCCGAAAGCGGCCCGTGGCCCAGAGGAAAAGCCCCACCGCCAGCGACGCGCCACCCAACACGCCCGCCGTGTAGGTGAAGGCCGTGGCCATCAAGGCTGGCAGATCCACCCGCACGATCAGGCGGTCGAAGAGCGTCAGCGAGAAGCGGCTTCCCAGGAAGGCATATCCAGTGCCGACGAGAAGCCCGACGACCATCAGGACGATACCCTGAAGCCGCACTCGCCCGCGCTCCAGCCACATCGTGACGGCCCCCAGCACGACCAACGCCAGAGCAAACGTGAGCACGAGAATGGAGATAAACTCGATCACCTAGCCCGCCTGTCTCGAAACTCTTGTCGTTGGCATCTGCGACCTGCAGGATTGAGCCAGCGACCTGCAATCCATCGCTCAGAACAACTTTAACTGCTCCGCTTCCACAGGGAGCGGGGAATCGGCGATCTGGGCTGCCTGCACGATCAACTCGGGAATGCGCCGCATGTCCTCCTCGACAGTGCGTCGCAGGCTGGGCTGGTGCAGGGCTGCCGCCGGGTGATACATCGGATAGTAGATCACGCCGCCGACCTTGCGCGGCTGACCGTGAATATGGGAGATACGCGCTTTTGGAAAGGCCCGCGCCATCGAGAAGCGCCCCAGTGTCACCACCAATTTGGGCTGGATCAGTTCGATCTGCCGGTCCAGGTACGGCTTGCAGGCTTCGATCTCCTCGGGCAACGGGTCGCGATTGCCCGGCGGACGGCACTTGATAACGTTGGCGATAAACACCTCTTCGCGTTTCAGGCCAATGCTCTCGAGCAATTCATCGAGAAAATTGCCTGCCGCCCCCACGAACGGGAGGCCCTGCTGATCCTCGTGGAAGCCGGGGGCCTCACCGATGAAAATGATCTCTGCATTCGACGGGCCCACACCGGGCACCGCCTTGGTCCGTCCCCGGTGCAAGAGGCACCGCGTACACCTGGAAATCTCCGCCGCCAACGACTCCAACTCTGACACGCTCTCCCTCCTGTGCTATCTGAATGCTGCGGAAATCAGTCGAAATCCACCCTCCCCCGTCCCCTCCCTCTCAGGGAGGGGTGAACGCTTGGTGAGCGCCTGGTAAACGCCTGGCAAATGCCAGGTAAACGCCTGGCAAATGCCAGGTAAACGCCTGGTGAATGCGTACAGATTATAACGTATCCGCATCGTTTTGTCCAACGTCTGCGGGTGGGCAGCGAAGGCGCGCCTCCAACATCTGGCGCAGCCTGGCCAGTCGAGTCCGATATGTGTCCACGTTCACCTGGGCCTCCATCAGCCAGGCATCCTCACCATCCCGGTAGTAGCCACGATGGACGTTGGTAAATCGGAAGCCGTACTTGCGATACAGGCTCTGGGCCACCTGGTTGGAGGCGCGCACCTCCAACGACACCGCGCTACCCCCCAGCTCCAACGCCTTCTCCATCGCCGTCAGCAGCAACAGCTCTCCCAATCCCTTCCCGCGCCATTTCGGATGTACGGCCAGCGTACTGATATGTACGCTGGTGGACTGGCGGCGGAAGCCCACGTACCCGATCACCCGGCTCTCCTCCGGCCGGTCGACCACGCCGCGCAGCCAGCGACGCCATCCTCGCCTGAAACGCGCAGTGTCACTGTTCTCTGGCTTCAACAGAACGTGATACGAGGATCGGGCGTGATTCCCCAGTTCATACAAAAAAGACGACGTCGGCCATGGTGTGGGGAAAGAAAGCCGTTCGATGGCCCCCACCGCGGGGACGTCGCCTGGCTCCATAGGGCGGATCACGTAGGGCAAGGGGTGTTTCTTCACGTGGGATGCTGGAGATAGATTGGGGCCAACGTGGCCGGATCGTCAGTCTCTCCCCGGTTCAACCGGTGCCAGGCCACCTCCGCCAGGAAACCGGCCCGCCGCAGCCTCGCCGCCGCAGGCAAGAGCACAGCCAGTTCGCCGAGCGTAGCGAGCGCATCGGCCCCCGCCACGTCAACCTCGCCGCAGAACAGGGTGGGGGAGACCGTCTCCTGCGCCAGCGCTGGCCAGGTCGTGAGACGTGGTCCTTCACGCACGCGCCACTCCCCAGCCCGCCAGCGGTAGATAGCGACACAGATGCGCCCCCGGCCGGCCGGCAACAGCGCACACAACGGCCGGCGGTCCCGGCCCTGCGCCGCCGCGACCACGTCAAGCGTCGGCACGCCCACCAAAGGCAGCCCCCGCGCCAGCGCGAGCCCTTTCGCCACGGCCATACCCACCCGCAACCCGGTGAAAGAGCCCGGCCCTCGGCTCACCGCCACCCCGCTGAGGTGCTCAGCCCCAACGTCAAGCTGCTCCAGCGCGGCCACCAGGCGAGGCAACAGCTCGACCGTGTGCCGGCGTGGCGATTCCCACGTGTGCTCCACCCGCACCCGAAACCCGTCGTGCAGTGCCAGGCTGGCGTAGCCGGTGGCGGTATCAATCGCGACCAACATCACGTCTACGCTCCAAAGGCCTCCCGGCGGAACTCGCGCAGCAGCGCCGTGTGCCGCTCCCCTTGCGCCTCGAAACAGAGGGCCCGCCGCGTCCAGTCAGAAAACTTGAGCCGCACCCATAGACGTTCCGGTGGCATCACGGTGCGCGCTCGCTCCGCCCACTCGATCACGCAGACCGCGCGCGCATCCCCGACGAATTCGTCCATACCCAGGCCCAACGCCTCGTCCACGCCAGAGACGCGATAGAGATCCACGTGATACAACCGCACAGGTTCGGCGGGGCGCGTGTACTCGCGAACCAGGACGTACGTGGGACTGATGAGCGTCTGGCTCACGCCCCACCCCCTGCCTATGCCCTGTGCCAGACAGGTCTTGCCCGATCCCAACGGCCCCTCCAGGCAAACCACGTCCCCGCCCTGTAGCAGCGCACCCAGGCGCGCACCCAGGCGTCGCGTCTGATCGGGGCTGCGACTCAAGAATTCCAACGTATGCTCATCAAGAATTGGGGCCACCGGAAATGGCTCCTGGTACCATCCTTTCGACTCGAGGAAGATTATACAACCGTTGTGGGGGCTGGACAAGCGAAAGTGACCAGGGAGGACAGTGACGGCTCCCCCGACTACGTCGGGGGCTTCAGGCTAGCGCAAAGGAGGGAATCGGTATATAATATCGCCCAATTTAGGTGGAGTGATGACAACTTGCACTATTTGATCGTATCCGACGTCCACGCTAACCTGGTGGCCATGCAGGCCGTACTGGCTGATGCACCGGCGTTCGACGAGATCTGGTGCCTGGGCGACCTGGTGGGGTACGGCCCCAATCCGAATGAATGTATCGAGCGAATTCAGGAATTCCCTCACCTCAGCCTGGCCGGCAACCACGACTGGGCCGCGTTGGGCAAACTGGACATAAGGAATTTCAACACCGACGCCCGCACCGCCACTATCTGGACACAATCGGAACTCACGCCAGCCGCACGCGACTACTTGAACAGGCTCCCCACGCACGTGGAACAGAGCGGCTTCTTCATGGCCCACGCCAGCCCCCGGGAGCCGGTGTGGGAGTACATACTCGATGCCAACGTGGCCTACGCGAACTTTGCTCATTTTTCCAGCCCATTTGGTCTGGTGGGTCACACCCACATCCCCCTCATTTTCTCATTGGACGAGCAGCGAGGGCGGTGTGAGACGATGATCCCCCCTCTGAACGGTCCCGTGAGGCTCGGAAGTCGCCGCATGATCATCAACCCCGGCAGCGTAGGGCAGCCCCGCGACGGCGACCCATGGGCCAGCTACGCGATGCTTGACACGGACAATATGAGCTGGGAATTCCGGCGCGTCGCCTACCCGGTCGAGATCACCCAGGAGCGCATGCGCGCCCGGGGCCTCCCCCGTCGCCTCGTCGACCGGCTGGAGATCGGGCGGTGACGCAGCGCGCGTTTGGAGGGAACTTTACGCTTGCCGCATGCGTCTAGAGAGCGATGGGTTCAAGGGGAAGGAAAGCAGGAAGGAAGAGGGAAGAAAGGAAGCGGAGAAGGAGAAGAATGGTGAATAGGAAGATCATGTACGGCGTTATCGCGTCTTTGCTGGCGCTGGCGGTCGCGGGCTGTGGACGGGCCGCGGCGCCTGAGCCGGCGATGGATGTAGCGTACGAGGCACCGGCCGGGGTTGAGTTTGTTGAAGTGGAGAATGAGGTTGTAGTCGCTGAATCGGGCGCGGGAGTCGGCGAATACGCCGCCATCGAGCGGCTCATCATCCGCGACGCCTCGCTCAGCATGGTGGTGCCGGACACGGAGGCGGCCCTCGACGAGATCAACGACCTGGTGGATGAGTTGGGTGGCTACGTGGTCGAGTCGAACACGTATCAATACCAGGAAGGGCAGCGGGCATCGGTCAGGTTCCGCATCCCTGCCGAAAGCCTCGACGTCGCGCTGGATCGCATCCGTGCCCTGGCGAGCGAGGTGCGGAGCCAGAACATCTCTGGCAAGGACCTGACGGACGAGTACGTGGACCGCAAGTCCAGCCTGCGGCACCTGGAGGCGACCGAGGCGCGGCTGCTAGAGTTCCTGGAAGAGGCCGAAGACACCGAGGCCGCGCTCGCCGTCTACGAGCCACTGCAAGAGGTGCAGGCCCAGATCGAGCAGGTGAAAGGACGCATCCAGTACCTGGAGCAGTCAGCGGCGATGGCGACCGTGAGCCTCGAAATCATCCCCGACGAACTGGCGCAGCCGATCCAGGTCGGCGGCTGGCACCCCGAGGGCACGCTGCGCAACGCGTTCGAGTCGCTCGTCCGCGTGCTGCGGTTCCTGGTCGACGCGGCCATCGTCATCGTCGTCCTCGTCATCCCGGTCCTGGCCGTGATCGCCGTGCCCATTGCCGGGCTGATCCTCCTCGTGCGTGCCATCGTCCGGCGACGGCGTGCCCGGAGGGCGAAGACGGCCGCATAGACGGCGCGCACCCATCGACACTGAAATCGAAAGGGGCTCCCGGTGCTGGGAGCCCCTTCTTCGTTACAGGCCCCCCTTTCTACTTGCCCTAGTGCGTGCTCTGTGCTACACTATGCGCATCCCACCACTGGAGCCAACCATGCTTGCCAAAGTGAATAGTTGCGCGCTGCTGGGCCTGGATGGGGTCCTCGTCGA